>DASZPT010000287.1:0-2146 GCA_035549935.1 Gemmatimonadales bacterium | reverse complement strand
TGCCGGCGACAAAGGACAGGTGATCGACCTCGCGACGTTCCGCCTCACAGACCGTCTGCCAGTCGCACAGGTCGCAGTGCGGAACGGGATCGACCGCGCGAGGGAGGTCGCGCGTCGAGGAAGTGAACGCGAGGAAGCGCTCCCGCACCGAACGGAAGTAGGCCGCGTAGTGCCGGACCCGGAACGCCACCGGCCGCGGCTCCGGCCCGCCGAGCACCAGGTGAACCTGCTCCGGTTCGGCGCCCTGGAGAGTCGCCAGCAGATCGGCATAGAGCAGGACCTGGAGCAGCGCGCCGGCCTTCGCCTCGCGGGAAAGCTTGGTATCGGCCACCTCGTACGACCATGCCCCGAGACCGCCTGGCCGCTCCACCCGGAGGAGGAAATCGGGGTAGCCGAGCCAGGTCCCGTCGAAGAACGCCCCCTGGTAGATCACATCGGCCCCGGCACGCATCGCCTCCAGGGTGGCGGCGGCGTGGCGCGTGTACCGCTCCACACTCCGCTCGCCCCCGAACCAGTCCCGCAGGTCCACCACCCGCCGACCGCCGTCAGCCGTCAGGCTGGCGAGGTACCGCCCCTCGTGTTCTCTCCCACGCTCCTGCACCACCGCGAGACCGGGATCATCGAAGTACGGCGGCCTCGGACCGCCGAGCGCGGCCCGGCGGTCGAGCCGGGTCAGGTGCTCGCACGCGAGGAATCGGCTGAGGTCGGTGGCGGAGTAGAGGAGCCTGCCGTCGAGCGTTTGCATGCGGACAGTCTGACGAGTGAACCTGAATCGATGACCGGGTGATTGGCCTTCAAGATGCTGACGGGGTGTGACAGTGGCCGGGGAGCGGGACCGTCAGGCTCACGCTGTCACAGGGCCCCACAATCTTGTGCGCCTCTCGAGATCGATGCCAGAGGGCGAGGAGGAGAGATGCGCCAGAAGTCAGTCATCGCGCGGCTCCGGGAGTCGTTGCGGTCGGGGATGGCGGGAGAGGTCGCCGGAATCGTCAGGCGTCACTGGAAGCGCGGCGTGCTCGCGGGGGTGGGACTCGCCGCCCTGCTCTTCCTGCTGGCCTATTTCCTGATGGAGCCGGTGTTCTGATTCGGCGTAGACTCAGCGCCGGCGGCGGGGACCGGTCTTCTTCGACCCCTTCGGCTTTCGAGCCTTCCGGGCGGCCTTGGGCCGCGGGCTCCCGCCCCGGCTCGGCCCGCCACCGGTCGCGCCGGGGCGGGTGGCGGCGTAGAGCTCCGGGAGGCCGTAGGAGATCGCGCCGAGCATCGCCTCCCGGGCATCGGGGGTGATCGGCGGCGGGCGAAGCTCGGGATCGTCGGACGCCTCGTTGGCCAGCGTCATCACGGAGTAGAAGAGGGGTCCATGTTCCGGGCGGCGCGTCAGACGGTCCCAACCGTCCACCTGGTCCATCCCGATGAGGAACCCTTCCGCCCACCGGCGCCCTTGATGCGGGCCCTCGGCCTCCCGGAGCCAGAGCCCCCACGGCTCGCCCGCCATGAACGTCGTCACCTGGCGGTTCCAGTGATTCTGGACCTGCTCGAGGAGTCCCTGGGCCTCGGCGAGGTCGGCAATGACCGGCTCGATCGCCGGGTCATCCGCACCGATGAGGGTCGGGAGAAATCCGATGGGGTTGACGACCTCGGGGCCGGTGACGAGCGCGGCGAAGAACCCGTCCAGCATCTCGAAGTCCTGGATGGGGCTCCCGCCCTTCGCGAGGTACGACTCGACCAGTGCGATGTCGGCATCGGTGAGGCGGGGGGGAATCGGGAAGGTCAATGGACGGCCTCGGCTGCGGTCGTGGTAATATGTGCGCCCTCCCTCGTCCCCCAAAGCCCCCGGTAGCGCCCCTCGTGGAAGGCCGCCCGCTCGATGTCCCCGCGCCGGGCGTAGATCGCGGCCGCGGCGCGGTGGGCCGGCGCCATGTAGGGCGTATCCCACTGCCCGACGAACGACTCGTAGACGTCGAGCGCCTCGGCGTCGCGCCCGAGCGCCCGGAGGATTTCCGCCATGAGGAACCGCTCCCGCACGCCCCAGTGCGGATTGGTGGTGATGTACCATGCGGTGGTGCCGAGGTCGCACTTCTGGATCTCGGCGAGGGCCTCGGTGAGGCGGCCGCGCTGCCGCGCCAGCTCGGCCCGGAGCGCGTGGCCC
>DASZPT010000286.1:0-6684 GCA_035549935.1 Gemmatimonadales bacterium | reverse complement strand
TCGCGGCGGCATCCCATCCGACCGTGGTGTCCATGGCTACCGCCGCTCCCGCTCGAGGAGGGCCGCCTTCCGCTCGATCCCCCAGCGGTAGCCGGTGAGGGCCCCCTGCTGCCCGACCACCCGGTGGCAGGGAATCGCGACGGCGATCCGGTTCGAGGCGCAGGCCCGCGCCACCGCCCGCACCGCCCGCGGGGCTCCGATCCGCCGGGCGATCTCGCTGTAGCTCGCCGTGCGGCCGGCGGGAATCGCCTGGAGTGCCGCCCAGACCCGCTGCTCGAATGCGCTGCCCTGGATGTCGAGGGGGTGGTCCAGGCCACCGGCGGGGTTCTCGATGAACCGGCTCACTGCGCGGAGCAGCTGGGTCACCTCGCCACCCGAGAGGACCGGCGCCGCCTCCGGGGAGCGGCTCAGGAAATCGGCGACCAGGCGGTCCCTGTCATCCGCCAGCTCGATGGCCGAGATGCCCCGTTCGCTCCAGGCGACCAGGAGCGCCCCGAGGGCGCACTCGCCGATGGCGAAGCGGAGGTCGGTTGCGACGGTCGACTGGGTGGGAAGGAGCGCGGGCATGGTCTCTCCGGCGTTGTGGTGACAGGGGTTCCACTGGGGGACAGTCTATGGCCCTCCCTCCCCGGCCACACTCCGGATCTTGCGGCCGCATTACCTTCCCCCTGACCCCATTCCGGCCGCATCCGAGGTTCCGATGTCCCCAGTCCCCGCCACCATGAAAGCCGTCCGCGTCCACACCCCCGGTGGCGCCGAGGTGCTCACGCTGGAGGAGATCCCGGTCCCGGCCCCGGGGCCGGGGCAGCTGCTGGTGCGCCTCGAGGCAGCCGGACTCAATTTCATCGATGTCTACAAGCGCACCGGCCTTTACAAGGTCCCGCTGCCGAGCACCATCGGCGAAGAGGGCGCCGGTACCGTGGTGGCCGTGGGCGCGGAGGTGAAGGACGTGAAGCGCGGCGAGCGGGTCGCCTGGGCCAGCGTGCTCGGCGCCTACGCCGAGTACGCGGTGGTGCCGGCGGAGAGGACGGTGCCGCTGCCGGAGGGCGTGCCGGGTCTGCTCGGCGCCGCGGTGATGCTGCAGGGGATGACGGCCCATTACCTCGCCACGTCCACCCGTCCGCTCACGCGGGGAGACACCTGCCTGGTACACGCCGCGGCCGGGGGCACCGGGCTGCTGCTGGTGCAGATCGCCAAGCGTCGCGGCGCGCGGGTGATCGCGACCGCCGGCACCGACGAGAAGGCCGCGCTGGCGCGCTCGGCCGGGGCGGACGAGGTGATCGTCTACAGCCGGGAGGACTTCGTCGCGGAAGTGAAGCGGCTGACCGGTGGGCGCGGCGTGAACGTGATCTACGACTCGGTCGGCAGGAGCACCTTCCTCCCGGGGCTCGACGCGCTGGCGCCGCGCGGGATGATGGTGCTCTTCGGTGCGTCGAGCGGGCCGGTGGCTCCCATCGATCCCCAGCTCCTCAACCAGAAGGGCTCGCTCTTCCTCACCCGGCCGACCCTGCACGCCTATATCGCCACCCGGGCCGAACTGCTGGAACGCGCGGGCGATCTCTTCCGCTGGATCGCCGCGGGTGAGCTCCAGGTCCGGATCGGGGCGGAGTTCCCGCTCGACCAGGCGGCGGCGGCCCACCGGGCCCTGGAAGGCCGGCAGACCTCCGGTAAGGTGTTGCTCAGAGTAGCCTCATGAAGCCATCGTTCATGATCAAGGTGCCCCTGCATTAAGCTGGACAGGGGCAGATTGGCGCATGCCGATGGTGCCCGAGCCCGATTTCAGGACCCTGTTCGAGGCCGCGCCGGGACTCTTCCTCGTCCTGACTCCCGACCTGACCATCGTCGCCGCCAGCGACGCGTATCTCCGTGCGACCATGACCGAGCGCGAGGCCATCGTCGGCCGCGCGCTCTTCGACGTCTTCCCCGACAATCCCGGCGATCCGAACGCAACCGGCGTCATGAACCTCCGGGCGTCGCTGCTGCGCGTCCTGGAGACCGGCGCCCCCGACACGATGGCGGTGCAGAAGTACGCCATCCGCTCCCGCGGCTCTCCCGACCGCTTCGAGGAGCGATGGTGGAGCCCGGTCAATTCGCCGGTCCTGGGGCCGGACGGCACGGTGCGGTTCCTGATCCATCGGGTCGAGGATGTGACGGGGTTTGTCCGGCTCGGCGGGGACGGTGCCGACGGAGAGGAGTTCACCCGCGCCCGGCTGCTCGCCGCCGAGCGCCTCGCCGAGCGGACGCGGCAGGCCCAGAAGATGGAGGCGATCGGGCATCTGACCAGGGGCATGGCGCACGATTTCAACAATCTCCTCGGCGTCGTGCTGGCGAACGCCGAGCTGATCGGCGCCCGGTTTCCGGGCGATGACGGCGCCCTGCGGGAATCGCTCGCCGATCTCGTCGCCGCCGCGACCCGGGGCCGACAGCTGGTGCGGGAACTGCTCGGGTACAGCCGGCAGGAGGTTCTCACCCTCGAACGGCGGGATCCCGCGTCGCTGCTCACCGCGGCGCTCCCCGCGCTCCGCTCCGCGCTGCCGCGGAACATCGAGCTCCACCTCACCATCGAACCCGGCGTGCCCGCCATCCGCGTCGATACCGCGGCGCTCGAGCACATCCTGCGCGACCTTGCCACCAATGCGTGTGACGCCATGCCGGAGGGCGGCCGCATCGAGGTGGGGCTCAAGGTCGGTCCGGCCACCGAGCCGGATGCCCGACCCGGACGGATCTGGCAGCAGGCCCCGGCCGGACCCTGCGTGCAGGTGAGCCTGGCCGATACCGGGACCGGGATGGACGAGGCGACGCTCCACCGGATCTTCGATCCGTTCTTCAGCACCAAGGCGCCCGGTCAGGGCACCGGCCTCGGCATGGCCATGGTGTATGGGCTCATGAAGCAGCACGGCGGGTGGGTGAACCTCAACAGCGCGCCTGGCAGGGGAACGACGGTCCGCCTCCATTTCCCGATTGCGCCGGTGGAGACCGATCTCGGCGCGGCCCCCGCCGCGCCCAGGATTCCCGCCGCCCCCGCCGTGACTCGCGCCGGCACCGTGCTCCTCGTCGAGGACGATGCCCCGCTGCGCCGGGCCTCGAAGGCGGTGCTCCAGTCGCTCGGGTACCGGGTCCTCGTCGCCGCGGACGGGCAGGAGGCGCTCGAGCTCTACCGCACCCACGGCACCGCGGTCTCCCTCGTCGTCACCGATGTCATGATGCCGCGTCTCGGTGGCTGGGACCTCCTGCGTCAGATCCGGCGGCACGACCCGGAGATTCCGTTCCTTGTGGTGAGCGGCTACGCCGGGGGCGCCGGCGCCGCGGCCGAGCTGGCGGATCCGCGGGTGACCTTTCTCGAGAAGCCGTGGACCGTCGCGGAGCTGGCCGCGAGCGTCGAGCGCTCCCTCGCGCGGGACGCGCCCCTGAACTGATCGCCCTGCCACTGGTCGTCCCACCTCGAAACGCCCGCCTCCCAGGCCTTGCAACCTTTCTTGACCCCTGACTGTCTTAGGGGTCAACCGAGCCAGGTCGCGACCCCGTCCCGGACCCCTGCACATGCCCCAGACCCCGATGCCCCTCCTCAAGGGCACCCTCGACGTGATCATCCTCCGCACCCTCGGATGGGGGCCGGCGCACGGCTATGCCATCTCCCGCTGGATCCGGCAGACGACGGGTGACGAGCTGCAGATCGAAGAGGGGGCGCTGTATCCCGCGCTCCGCCGCCTCGAGGAGCGTGGGTGGGTCGAGTCGTCCTGGAAGACGACGGAGACCGGCCGCGAGGCCAAGGTCTACCGCCTCACGTCGCTCGGACGGCAGCAGCTCCAGAGCGAGCTCAAGAGCTGGACCCGCTACGTCGCCGCGATGGCGCGGGTCCTGGAGACGCGGCCGGCGGAGGCGCTGGCATGAGACCGGACGAGGAACTGCCGCTCTCGCGCCGCCTGCCGGTCGACGAGGACGTCGACCGTGAGCTGGCGTATCACCTCGCCGAGCGGGAGCGGGAACTGGTCGGGCAGGGGATGGACCGGGAGCGGGCCCGGGCGGAGGCGCAGGCGGCCTTCGGGGACGTAGGGAAAGTCGGCGCCGAGTGCCGGGAGATCACCCGGCGGACCCGGCGGGCATTCCGGAGGGCGGAGACGGTCGAGGGGCTGCGGCAGGACCTGGTCCTCGCGTGGAGGCTCCTGCGAAAGACGCCGGGCTTCACCTTCGCCGCGGTGCTGACGCTCGCGCTCGGGATCGGCGCCAACGCGGCGATCTTCAGCGTGGTGAACCAGGTGCTCCTCAAGCCGCTCCCCTACGAGGCGCCGGAGCAGCTGGTCGACATCGTCGAGGCCCACAAGAACGGCTGGGGCAACGTCCCGTGGGCCAACATGCTCGACTTGCGCGCAACGTCCCGCTCGTTCCAGGGGATGGCCTCCTACGGCAGCGGCGCGGCCACGGCGCTCACCAGCGCCGGTCCGCTCCGGATCCGCCAGGCCGTGGTGTCCGAGGATTTCTTCCGGATCTTTCATGTGACACCGATGCTGGGCCGGCTGCCGGTGGCGGAGGAGCATCGCGAGGGGGCGACCCCGGTCGCGGTGGTGAGCGAGTCCTTCTGGCGGGCGCAGCTCGGGAGTCCCGCCGACCTGACGACGCAGCGGATCCGCACCATGCGGGACTACCAGGTCATCGGGGTCCTGCCGCGGGGCTTCGCCTTCCCGGCGAACGCCGACATCTGGGTGCCGCTCGAGCTCCTGGGACCGTCGCTCAACCGGACGGCGCACAACTGGTCCGTCGTGGGTCGCCTCGAGCCCGGGATCACGGTCGAGACCGTGAAGCGGGAACTGGATACCCTCACCGCCCGGCTCGCCGCGCAGTACCAGCCCGATTTCGACGGCACCGGCGCGATCGTCACGCCGCTGCAGTCACAGCTCACCGCCGCCTCGCGGAGCCCGCTCTACCTGCTGCTCGGGGCGTCGGGACTGCTGCTCCTGGCGGCCTGCACCAACCTCGCGAGCTCGATGCTGGCGCGGGGCCTGGCGCGCAACCGCGAGGTGGCGGTCCGCATCGCCATCGGGGCGGGACGGCTCCGGATCGTGCGCCAGCTCTTCACCGAGGCCACGCTGCTCGCCCTGCTGGGCTGTGCCGCCGGGCTCGGGCTCGCCGCGGTCCTGCTCCGCCTGCTCGTTTCGCTCGCGCCGCCGGCACTCGACCTCGCGAAGGTGCGGCTCGACGGCTGGGTGCTCCTCTTCACCGCGCTCGTCGGGATGACGACGACGGTGCTGATCGGTCTCTTCCCCGCGCTCCGTACCTCGGGGGCCGAGCCGGGCCTGGCGCTCCGCGAGGGGGGACGCACCGGCCACAGCCCCGCCGAACGGCGGATCTGGAGCGGGCTCGTGATCGCGGAAGTCGCCCTCGCGGCCACGCTCCTCTGCGGCAGCGGGCTGCTCATCCGGAGTCTCGGCCGGGTGCTCGAGGTCGACCCGGGATTCCGGAGCGATCGCCTGCTCACCGTGGCGATGAGTCTCCCGACCGCGGTCTACGAGGAGGATGCGAAGCGGGAACAGTTCTGGACCCGGGTCCTCGAGGCCGTCCGGGCGATTCCGGGCGTCGAGGTCGCGGGGCTTACCAGCGCCCTGCCGCTCGGCGGCGACAACTCCTCGGGGAGTTTCGGGATCGAGGGGGTCCCCTCGGGGCCGGCCGGCTACGGCCCGGGCGGCGCCGGATACCGGATGGTGAGCGACGGCTACTTCACGGCGATGGGGATCCCGCTGCTCGCGGGGCGGGACTTCGACCAGCGCGACGTCGCCGGCAGCGCGCCGGTGGTCATCGTCAACCAGGCGCTGGTCCACCAGTGGTTCAAGGACAAGGACCCCATCGGGCACCGGATCCGCCTCGAGTCGGGAATGGACAACCAGGGCGATGGCTGGCTCACCGTGGTCGGGGTGGTGGGCGACGTGCGCCACCGCGCCCTGACCCAGCCGCCGGCCCCCGAGACCTACGTCCCGCTCCGGCAGCGTCCCACCCGCTCGTATTCGGTGGTCCTCACCCTCAAGACGCGGGGCGACCCGGCGCAGCTCGAGCCCGCGGTCCGGCAGACCCTCGCGGCGGTCGGCCCCGACGTGGTCCCGCTCTACGCCACCATGCGGGAGCGGCTCTCCGCCTCGCAGACCGACCGGCAGTTCACCGCGACGATCCTCTCCGCCTTCGCGCTCGTCGCCCTGCTGCTCGCGGGCGTCGGGATCTACGGCGTCGTCTCGTATACCGCGGTCCAGCGGACCAGGGAAATGGGAATCCGCCTCGCGCTCGGGGCGCTGCCGGCCCAGGTGCGCGGGCTGATTCACCGCGGGGCCCTCGGACAGGTGCTGCTCGGCCTCGGGGTGGGGCTGGTGATCGCGTTCGCGGCGACCCGCCTGATGCGGAGCCTGCTCTACGAAGTCACCACGCTGGACCCGCTCGCCTTTGCCGGCTCCGCGGCGCTGCTCATCCTGGTCGCCTTCCTGGCGAGCTGGTATCCCGCCTGGCGGATCGCGCGCCTCGACCCGATGCAGACGATCCGCTCCGAATGAGCGACCCGATGCGTGAGCGGCTCGCCCTCCCGGGCTACGTCATCGAGCGCGAGCTCGGTGGCGGAGGCATGAGCCGGGTCTTCCTGGCCCAGGAAACCGCCCTCGCCCGCCGGGTGGCGATCAAGGTGCTGGAGCCCGGCGGGGCCCGGGTGGA
>DASZPT010000285.1:0-1638 GCA_035549935.1 Gemmatimonadales bacterium | reverse complement strand
CGGGCCGGAAGGCGACGAGATCGCGGATCACGCGCAGCGCGTGGCGGCGGCCCTTCCCGGGCGGGATCACCCGCTCGACCTTGTCGGCAAAGAGGAGCGCCCCGACCCGGTCGTTGGTGGTCGCCGCCGCCAGCGCCAGCACCGAGGCCACCTCCACCGCCAGCGCCGACTTGCTCCGGGGAACGCCGAAGTGGGTGGACCCCGACTGGTCGACGACCAGCATCAGGGTGAGCTCCCGCTCCTCCACGAAGGTCTTGATGTAGGGGGTGCCCAGGCGCGCGGAGACGTTCCAGTCGATGGCGCGGAAGTCGTCCCCATGCTCGTACTGGCGGACCTCCGCGAACTCCATCCCCTGCCCCCGGAAGACCGAGCGGTACTCGCCCCCGAAGAGCGCGGTCACGAGCCCGCGGGACCGGAGCTCGATGCCCTTCACCTGCTTGAGGATTTCGGGGGAGATCGGTGGCATCGAGAGCGTTCCGGGTTCCGCGTTCCGGGTTCCGCGTTACCTGCGCGGCAGACAGGAATCGGCACGGGCGCCGCCCCTGCTCCACTCGGAACTCGGAACCCGGAACTCGGAACGAGTCACGGGACGGGGACCGCGTCCAGAATCCGGGTCACCACCTGGTCCGCGTCGATCTCCTCCGCCTCCGCCTCGAAGGTGAGGAGCACGCGGTGGCGGAGGACGTCGAGCGCCATCGAGCGGACGTCTTCGGGGATCACGTAGCCGCGGCCGCGGAGATAGGCGTGGGCCTTGGCGGCCTGGGCCAGCGCGATCGAGGCGCGAGGCGAGGCGCCGAAGGCGACGAGCGGCTTGAGGTTCTGGAGCCCCACCACCGAGGGGTCGCGGGTGGCGCGCACCAGGTCGACGATGTAGTCCACCACCTTCTGGTCGAGGTAGGTCGCCGAGATCGACTCGCGCAGCGCGAGGATGGTGGAGGGGTCGAGCAGCTGCCTGACGGGGGCCTCCGAGAGCCCGCTCCGCCGGAGGAGGACCTCTTTCTCCTGGTCGCGGGTCGGATAGCCCACTCGCACCTTGAGCATGAACCGGTCGAGCTGGGCCTCGGGCAGCGGATAGGTCCCTTCGTTCTCGATCGGGTTCTGGGTCGCGAGCACCAGGAACGGCTCCTCCAGCGCGAAGCTCGTCCCCCCGATCGTCACCTGCTTCTCCTGCATCGCCTCCAGCAGCGCTGCCTGCACCTTCGCCGGCGCGCGATTGATCTCGTCCGCCAGGATCAGCTGGGCGAAGATCGGGCCCTGCTTGACCTTGAACTCCTGCCCCTTGGGATCGAAGACCATCGTCCCGATGAGATCGGCGGGGAGGAGGTCCGGGGTGAACTGGATCCGGCTGAAGCTGAGCTCGACGATCTCCGCCAGCGTCTTCACCGCCAGGGTCTTCGCGAGCCCGGGGACACCCTCGAGCAGAATGTGGCCGCCGGAAAGCAGCCCGATCAGGAGCCGCTCCACCATGGTTTCCTGCCCGACGATACGCTTGCCGACTTCCTGGACCACCTGCTGCACCGGTCCACTGTCGACCGTGCGGGACGAGGGGATGGGGCGAGCTGTCATGGGTCCGGGGTGAGGGTGGTCCGGGGTAACAGGATGGAGTTCCGAGTTCCGGGTCCCGAGTGGGTGATACCG
>DASZPT010000284.1:0-13314 GCA_035549935.1 Gemmatimonadales bacterium | reverse complement strand
GCCGCCCCGCCCCCCGCCGGCCTCCGGCCTCCGGCCTACTTCCGTCCCGCCCGCTCCGCCAGCAACTCCGGAATCGCGCTGACCCGCGAGAAGGCCTGCGCCTCCTCGCCGGTCCAGAGACGATTCTCCTCGCCGTAGGTGGCGACGCTCTTGTCCATCATCGAGAACGGGCTCCGGGTCCCGGTCACCTGGAACCGCCCCGGCGCCAGGTGCACCCGGGTCTCGCCGGTCACCCGCTGCTGGCTCGAGGCGATCATCGCCTCGATGTCGCGGAGCGCGGGGTCGAAGTAGTGCCCCTCGTGCAACCGGTCTCCGTAGAAGCGGGAGAGCTGGTCCTTCCAGAACGTCTGCCACTTGGTGAGGACCAGCTTCTCCAGCTCGCGGTGGGCCGCGATGAGGAGCAGGGCGGCGCCCGCCTCGAAACCGATGCGCCCCTTGATGCCGAGCGCCGTCTCGCCGACGTGGATGTTGCGGCCGAAGCCGTAGGCCTCGCCCAGGTCCCCGATGGCGCGGATGAGATCGGGCCCCTTGCGCATCGTCCCGTCGAGCGCGACCGGGACGCCGTGGTCCCAGCCGAGCACGATGTCGCGGGGCGCGGGGGCGTTGGCGGGGGGATCGAGCAGCTCGGGCGGGGGCGCGGCCCAGGTGTCGTGGGTCCACCCGCCGCCCCAGGTGGTCCCCCAGAGACCACGGTTGATCGAGTAGGCGCCGGCCCTGGGCGGCACCGGGAGCTTCCGCTCCTCGAGATAGGCGATCGCCCGCTCCCGGGTGAGCCCCAGCTCGCGGATCGGAGTGAGGATCTCGAGGTCGGGCGCCAGCACCCGGAACGCGATGTCGAAGCGGACCTGGTCGTTCCCGGCGCCGGTGGAGCCGTGCGCCACGGCGGTCGCGCCCACCTTCCGGGCCGCGGCGATCACCGAGATCGCCTGCTGGGTCCGTTCGGCGGAGACCGAGAGGGGATAGACCTCCCCGCGCAGCACGTTCCCCTGGATGAGGTAGCGGACGAAGCGGTCGAAGACCGCCTGGCGGGCATCGACGGTGTGGTGCTGGACCGCGCCCACCGCCTTCGCCTGGGTTTCGATGGCCGCGAGGTCGGCGGCAGTGGCGCCGCCGGTGTCGACGTAGACGGTGTGGACCGCCCACCCCTGGCCGGCGAGGTGGGGCACGCAGAACGAGGTATCCAGGCCGCCGGAGAAGGCGAGTACGAGAGTCTTCATCTGGATAAGTATGCACTATGCAAAACTAGAATGCAAGTGACGCCGGTCCCTGTCGCCCGCCGGCCCGCTCGCCATCTTTCTCCCGCTGGCCGCTCCTGTCCGTTCCCCGTTCCGAAGGTTCCTGCCATGCTCCCCGACGACCCCGATTTCTCCGATGTCAGTGGTGGCGCCTCCAGCGCCGCCGACGCCCACAAGGGCCGCACCCACACCGTGGCCAAGGGCGAAAGCCTCTCCCTCATCGCCAAGAGGTATTACGGTGACGCCAAGCAGTGGCGGAAGATTTACGAGGCCAACAAGGACACCATCAAGAACCCCGACCTGATCTACCCCGGCCAGGTCTTCAAGATTCCCGACGCCTGAGCATGAGGAGTCACACCATGGTCCCGATCCGTTCCCGCCGCGCCCTCCTCGCCGCCCTCGCCACCGGCCTGGTCCTGACCGGTGCCTGCGGGAAGAAGGCGCCCCCGCCACCCGCCGAGCAGCCGGCCGCCACGCCGGCGCCGCCTCCGCCGCCCCCGCTCGCCGTCGCCGGCATCGATCTCGGCAAGGCGATCGACGCGAGCAACAAGGTCGCCGCCCCGATGACCACCTTCGGCGTCCGCGACACCATCTACGCCTCGGTGAGCACCACCGGCGCCGGCACCAACGCCACCCTGCAGGCCAAGTGGACCTTCGTGAAGGCGGCGGGCGGCGAGGTGGCGGTGAACGAAAGCTCGCTCACCATCTCCCCCACCGGACCGGTCGCCACCGAATTTCACATCACCAAGGCCAGCGCCTGGCCCAAGGGGAAGTACAAGGTGGAGGTGTCCCTCAACGGCACGTCGGCGGAGGTGAAGGAGTTTGACGTGAAGTGAACGTTCCCCGTTCCCCGTTCCGCGTTCCACGTTTCAGCGTCGAGGGGGTCTGGGAACTCCCTGAGTCTCCGGCCGTCCGTCGGACCAACGCGGAACGAGGAACGCGGAACGCGGGCCGAACTACCACCGCTCCGCGATCAGCCGCACCGCCTCACTCAGCCCGACGGCATCCTTGAGGTCGATGACCTCCGCCGGAGAGTGCGCGTACCGGAGGGGCCAGCCGACCGGCACATCGGGGACCCCGTAGGGCAGGAAGACGGAGCCGTCGTTCCCCCCGCTCGTGGCGCCCGCCTGGATGGTGTACCCGGCCAGGCGCACCAGGGTGACGAGGCTGTCGACCTGCGCCGGCGACGTCACCGAGCTGTTGTCGAGCGCCCGGACCACCGGCCCCTTCCCGAGCGGCGCCACCCCGTAGGTCGAGAGTTCCAGCGGCGAGTCAGCGCTCACGAAGGTATCGATGGCGTGGACCCGCGCCGGTGTGACCCCCAGCGAACGGGCGGCCACCCGCGCGCCGTCGAGACCGATCTCCTCCCGCACGCTGAAGAGGAAGATCACCTCGTGCCGCAGGCGGGTGACGTCGAGCCGGCGAAGCGCGACGAGGAGCGCGGCGCACCCCACCCGGTCGTCGAACGAGCGGCCGGTGGCGCGGGTCCCGGCGAGGCGGGTGTACTCCTTCGGGCTGGTGATGGTCAGTCCCGGCCGGAGCCCCATCGCGGCGGCTGCGGCCTTCGATCCCGCGCCCGCGTCCACCCGGAGCGTCCCCGGCGGCCGGCGCGTCTGCGGCGCCGTGGAGTCGCGCGGGAGAAACACCGCCGGAATCGGCCCGGCATCGCCATGGATCAGCGCCGGCCGTCCCTCCCAGAGCGAGGCGAGCATCCCCCCCTTCGGCGCCACGTCGAGGGTACCGTCGTCGCGGATGGCGGTGATCTCGTACCCGATCTCGTCCATGTGCGCGACGAGCACCACCGGCGCCCCGCCCTTCCCGGCCCGCACCCAGATGTTCCCCGCCGTGTCGATCTCCGGCTTGGCCCACGCCGGGAGCTCGGAGAGAATCAGCCGGCGGACGGCCTCCTCGTGGCCCGACACACCGTAGGTCTCGACCAGTCGCCGGAGGAGGCGCTCCAGGGCGGCGACGCGGGTGTTGAGATCCTGGCCATGGCCCGGTGCGGCCACCGCGAGGGAGAGCAGCGCGACGAGCCATGCGATCCGGCGCATCACTCACCTCCCCGGATGCGGAAGGTGAGTCCCCGTTCGAGCACCGCCGCCTCGCTGAGCGAGACCGTCTCCACCGCGGTGCCCGCGTGGCGCACCGGCAGGAGCCAGGTCTCGAAGCTCCGGAGCGCGGCGGAGTCGGGCGAGACCCTGGCCCCCACGCGGCTGCCAGCGGCGCCGACGTCGAGCAGGAGCGCATCGTCGAACGGGCCCAGGTTGCGGGCGACGGTGAGGAGCCCGCGCTGGGTGAAGAGCTGCTCCACCACGAAGGCGACGACCACCGTGCCGCGCGCCGGGCTGGTGGTGAGCGCGGCGCGGACCAGCGCGGCGCAGGCCGTCCGGCGCCCGACACTCACGCCGGCGAGGAGCGAGTCGGCATAGGTGAACGGCCGCTTGGTGAGCGCCACCGGCGTGAGGACCCCGACACCGAGACTGGCCACGGTGGCCGCGTTGTCGGCCCCGATGTCGACGATCGCGTCGTCCACGCCGAAGGGCGTGTCGGGGAGGGGCGGCCGGCCGTTGGTCAGGTGGATCGACCGGACCCCGACCACACCCGGCACCGGTCCCTTCCTCCCCCACAGCGTCACCCGCTGTCCTTCCAGCTGCTGGTCCGCGAGCGCGCCCCGCGGCCGCCCCACTCGGCGGAGCGTGAGGTAGCCGTCGGGCCGCACCCCGCCGATCACGTAGCCGGGCTCATCCATCGGACAGGCGATGAGGGAGCGGGGTTCGCCCGATCCCAGCGTGAGGACCAGGTTACCGGCCCGGTCGCGGCGCGAGCCCGGCAGCATGGTCACCAGCGTGTCGACCATCCGCTGCTCGTACCCCGAGACGGCGGTCATGGCCGCGAGCCGCCGGGAGAGGGAATCCAGCGGGACCGGCTCCTGGCCCGGGGCGGGCGTGGCGGGCACGGCGAGGAGGAGCAGCGTCACGGGCAACGACAGTCTCATGAGGCCTTCTTCCGTCGGATGTAGAGCGTCTTGCTGATGCTGGCGTGCACCACCCCGGCGCGGTCGGTGAGTTCGATGGTGAACGTCCGGTCGACCTTGCGGAGCCGGGCCACCTCCGCCCGGATCGCCTCGGTGAGCACCTCGGGCAGCTCGAAGCGCGCGTACAGCGTGGCGCGGCCGGGCTTGAGGTACCGGATGCTCGCCTCCCGGTCCCACACGGTGTAGTCGGGCCCCAGGAGATGGATCAGCATCACCATGAGAATGGGGTCCACCGAGCCGAACATGCTGCCGCCGAAGATCGTCCCGACGTAGTTCCGGGTCCGCCACGAGAGCGGCAGGCGGATGCGGACCTCGCGCCAGTCGGCCGCGATATAGTCTATGCGCGCCCCGGTCCCGCGATAGGCCGGGAAGAAGTTGAATCCCCAACGGCTCAGACGGGTGCGCCAGGATTCGGGCATGGGGCGAGGGAGGGTGATGTGGCGGCCGGCCTGTCAGGGGCGGGATGGTCCGGCTCCCGCCCCGCTCGACGCAATGAGCGCCGCGATCTCGTCGAGGTCCGCGGGTGAAAGCGTGAGGGTGGCCCCCCCGATCCAGCCGTCGACCTGTGCCGGGGTGCGGGCCCCGACGATCGCACCGGAGACGCCGGGCCACGCCAGGACCCACGCGATGGCCACGGCGGAGACGCTTGCACCGTGCCGCGCCGCGATCGCCCGGAGCCCATCGCGGAGCGCGATGTTCCTCTCCAGCGCCGGCGGCCGGAAGTTGGGATTGTTGCGGCGCCAGTCACCCGGAGCGAGCCGGGCCACCCGGTCCTGGCTGAAGCTGTCGGTGAGGATGCCGGCCTGCATCGGGCTGTAGACGATCACCCCGGTCCGGTGGCGGGCGCACCAGGGAATCACGTCGGCCGCCGCGCCGCGCCGGATCATCGAGAAGGGCGGCTGCAGCGAGTCGACGTGTCGCACCACCTCGCAGCGGTCGAGGAGCTCGACGTCGAAGTTCGACACCCCGCCCCAGCGTACCTTCCCCTCGTCGATCAGCTTCCCGAGCTCGGCCCAGGAATCCTCCACCGCCACCCCGGTCTTGTCGGGCCAGTGGAATTGGTACAGGTCGATCCGCTCGATGCCGAGCCGGCGGAGACTCGCCTCGCACTCGCGGCGCACCGAGTCGGGGCGGAGGGTCTGTACCGGCGCGGCCATCCGGTCGGCCGGGTCCCACACCAGTCCCCCCTTGGTGAACACCAGCGGCCGCTCCGCCGCGGGAAGCTCGCCGAGGAGTCGACCCACGACCTCCTCCGAATGTCCCAGGCCGTACACCGCCGCGGTGTCGATCCAGTCGACACCGAGCTCGAGGGCGTGACGCATCGCGGCGAGCGAATCCTCGTCGTCCTGCGGGCCCCAGCCGTAGGACCAGTCGCCCCCGCCGGCCGCCCAGGCCCCGAAGCCGACGGTGGTGATGGAGAGATCGGTGGTGCCGAGCCGGCGGCGTGGAAGGGTCATGGCTATTCGACCAGGAAGGTGATCTCGTCGGAGCGGGAGCCGCTCACCGCGCGGAGGGTGTGATGGCCGGGCACCAGCTCCCAGCGGCCGCCCGTCGCCGGCCTGCCGTCGACGGTCCACCGGATGGGCTGGCCGGCCTCCCCGCCATTCGCCCGGAGCGCGATCGTCGCGTACCGCGGGTCGACGCCCGGCGGGATGCGGTAGACATCGCCGGATGTCGGAGAGGTGATCTGAAAGCGTTCCGAGTTCCGGGTTCCGGGTTCCGTGTCGTGAGTCGGGATCGTGACGGCCAGCCCTGACGACCCGGTCCGGGAAGCCGCATCGGCCAACGTGGAACGAGGAACCCGGAACGCGGAACTCCCCGTCGCCTCCCACTCCGCGTACTCCCCCGGCAGGCGCACCTCACCGTGCGCGTGCCATCGGCAGGTCGAGGTGGGGATCGTGCCCGGCGCGAAGTACTCCGTCATCTGGGGACACTCGGGTCCCGCGAGTTCACCGGAGACGCGGCAGATCCGCGCGGTCTCGAGTCCCGCGTCCCCCGGGCGGAGGAGATCTCCCGGATCGTAGTGCTTCGCGGTCACCAGCACGGCACGGTGGAGCAACGGGCCCGCACCGGAGACGCCGCTCACCCCTTCCATCGGCTGGCCGCTGAAGTTGCCGACCCAGACCGCCACAGTGAACCGTCCCGTGGTCGCCACCGCCCAGTTGTCGGTGAAGTGCCGGCTCGTCCCGGTCTTGGCGGCGGCGCGGAAGGGCCAGTCGAACGGGGTCGAGAGCCCGAATCCGGGGATCCGCGCGACCGGGTCGCTCAGGATATCGAGCGCCAGCGCCGCGCTCGCCCGCGAGACCACCCGCCGCGGCGCGGAGTCGGGCGAGGTCGTTCCGGTCGGCGCGGCCCACCAGGTGACCGGTGACCAGGTCCCGCCGTTGGCGAGCGTGCGGTAGCCGTTCGCCAGCTCGAGCAATGTGACATCGCCGTTGCCGAGCGAGAGGCCGAGGCCGTAGTGCTCCGCCGATCGATCGAGGGAGGCGAAGCCGGCCTGGTGCAGCCCGTACAGCAGCGTCGCGTACCCGATCCGGTCGGCCAGGCCTACCGCCGGGACATTGTAGCTGCTCGCCAGGGCCTCGCGCGCCCGTACCGGGCCGTGATACCGCCGGTCGTAGTTCCGCGGGTGATAGGGCCCGGTCGAGGTCTGATAGGTCGTCGAAATGTCGGCCAGGACCGTCGCCGCCGTCACACCGCGATCGAAGGCGAGCGCGTAGAGGAACGGCTTGAGCGACGAGCCCGGCTGCCGGGGGCTCACGACCATGTCGACCTGGCCCGACGTGTCCGACCAGAAATCGGGAGAGCCGACCCAGGCGAGGACCTCCCCGCTCTGGTTGTCGAGCACCACGGTCGCCGCGTGGCGGGCGCCCTGGTCCCTGAGGAGGTCCACGGTGTGATGCACCTCCTCCTCCAGCTCGGCCTGGAGGCCGAGGTCGATCGAGGTCCGCCATTCGCCGGCGATCGGCCGGTGGGCGGCCTCGGCCCAGAGGAGGAGCCGGCTGGTGAAGTGCGGTGCCAGGAAGGGGCGGCCACGGCCGGCGCCTAACAGCGGCTCCTGCCGGGCCCGGAGCTCTTCCGCGCGGTCGAGGTATCCCTCGCGCCGGAGCGCGGCGAGGCCCGCGGCCCGGCGCTCGAGGGCCCGGCGGGGATCGACCATCGGGTTCTGGCTCGACGGGGCCCTGGCGAGGGAGGCGAGCAGGGCCGCCTCACCGAGACTCGCCTCGGTCGGTGAACCGCCGAAGTAGAGCTGCATCGCCGCCGCGACCCCGACCGTCCCCTGCCCCAGCGGCACCCGGTTCAGGTACTGCTCGAGGATTTCGGTCTTGGTGAGGTGGGCCTCGAGACGAAAGGCCCAGAGGGTCTGCACCACCTTGTCACCCCACCCTCGCCCGACCGGGTGGATGAGCCGGGCGAGCTGCATCGTGATGGTCGAGGCGCCCGAGACGACCCGGAGATGCGTGAGATTGTCGCGCACCGCGCGTACCACCGCCCGCGGATCCACCCCGTGATGCCGGTAGAAGCGCCGGTCCTCCACCGCGACGAAGGCGCGGGGGATATCCGGGTCCATGCTCGCGAGCGGCACCCAGCTCGCGAGGCTGCCGTCGCCGGCGCGGGTGCTCCGGAGGAGTTGACCATGCCGGTCCTCGATGACCAGGCTCTGCTGCTTCGCCGGCGCCAGCAATCCCGTCGGTAGCGGCCGCCGGATCCACACCGCTGGCGGCGCAGCAAGAGACCCGAGTGAGAGCAGGGAGAGCGCGATCGCAAGGCCCCGTTTCATTTTGGGCTCCGCAACTGACGACCGCAAAGGCGCAGAGACGCAGAGGGCCGCAGAGCAGCGGCTCGCTTCTTCACCTTACCCTCCGCGGTCCTCTGCGCCTTTGCGCCTCTGCGGTGATCAGTTCCCGCGCCGACCATCGCTACTTCTCCGTCACCGTGAACACCCCGCCATCGCTCCGCCCGTACACCGCCGGATTGTACATCTCCTCCGCGTGCGCCGGCGGGCGGACGAAAATCCCCGGCGTTGTCGCCCGGGCGATATACGTCATCGTGTACGTCCCCTGCCACAGCACGGTCGCGGAGTAGAGCACCCGGCTGTCGCCCATCTCCTTATGATCGAAGGGCGACCACCAGCCGCTGTCCCAGCTGCCGTAGTACCAGGCCTCCTCGGCCGTACTCTCCCCGTTCCCTTCACCCTCATCGTTCTCCGCCTGCTCCGGCGAGAGATAGGGCGACTTCTGGTCCAGGCCCGGGCCGGGGGCGAGGCTCGCCGTACGGAGGCTCAGGTCCACCGCCTCGAGACCGGCGGGCAGCGCGTCGTCCACCACCACGAACTGCCGGCTCGCCGGCACCGTGATGCGGAGCCGTACCCGCACCAGCTGTCCCGCGGCCACGCTCACGATCGGGGTCGGCGCATCGTACTTCTCGTACCACCGTTCGATCTTGATCCCCTTGTCCTCGGGGTTCACCGGCCGCGCCTTCGGGACCTCCGAGACAGTGAGGTAGTAGTAGATCGGCCCACCGGCACCCGCCGCGCTGAGCGAGAGCCGGAGCCCCTGCTTCCCGCCGCCCAGGTCCGTCATCAGGCCGGTGAGTGGGAGGGTCGAGTCCGCCATCGCGAGCCGGGCCGGCGTCGGCGCGGCGGCCGGGACCCCGCTCCGCGTGAAGATCGTCCGGCCACCCGATGCGACCGTGTAGCCGCGCCCCGCGCCGCTCTTCACCACCTGGTCGAACGCGACCAGCGCGGAAACGGTGGCGGCGTAGTCCTGGGTGTTCCATGGATCGACGGCGATGCCCGCCCGACCCCGCTGCACCAGCGTCTCCACCAGCGGGCCGAGCAGCGGGTGCGCCGAGTCGACGGCGAGCGTGGCCGTCAGCAGCCGCGCGGTGGGGCGGACCCGAGAATCGAAGTAGTGATGCCAGGTCACCGCTTCCTCCGGCACCACCGCCCGCCGGCCCTCGACCCTGGTCGCGGCCCAGGTCGGCTCGAGGAGACTCCGCGCCGCCTTGAACGCCTTCCGGCGCGCCAGCATCTCGGCCAGGCGGATCCGGTCCTCCCAGGCGAGCTGTGCCGCATTCCGGAGCAACTCGTTCTCCGCCGGGAGCTCAGGCTTGCCGTAGCGGCTCAGGAAGTCCGCCGCCGCGACCTGGTCGGAGAGCTGGGCCTGTACCTGCTGGTAGAACCCGATCACCGGGGCCCGCACCGCCTGCGGGCTCTTGAGCGTGTTGCGGAGATATTCGGCCAGCCGGGCGAGGACCGAGTCGTCCACGGCCACGCCGACCGACTTCGCCTCGAGGAGAGTCACCCCGGCGTAGCTGCTGAGCCAGGGGGTGGTCCAGTCGGACGCACTCCAGTAGCCGATTCCGCCATCAGGCCGCTGGCGCCGTGAGAGAAGACTCACCGCCAGCTCGATGTCGCGCCGGGGATCGCCCTGCAGCAGCGTCACCCCCTTCACCGACTTCTGGGCCCGGTAGAGGGCGATGATGGGCTGCGCCGCGCTCGAGGTCTGCTCGCTGCAGTAGTAGGGATAGACGTGGAGGTACCAGCTCAGCCCCTTGACGATGCTGAGCGGCGAGGCGCCCGCCGTGAGGATCAGCCGGCTCCGCTCGGGGTCGATCCCCTCGGGCAGCACCAGCTCGGTGGTGGCGGTGTCCTTGAGCACACCGGAGGCGGTCCACGCCCGCGGGCGGTAAGCCGGCTTCACGTCGAGCCGTTTCTGGACCGCGTCGGCGTCGCCCGCGCCGGTCACCTTGAACCGGAAGGTCGCGCTGTCGCTACCGAGCGGCCCGACGCCCGGCTGCCGGAAGTCGAAGCGCACCTCGCGGCCCCGACCCGCCTCGAGCTTCGCGGTCGCGGTCGCGTCACCGGTGAGCTGGGCGCCCTCTGCACTGGCTTCCACCTTCACCGTCGGCGTCCCCCCCGCCCGCTGGTTGACCACGACACCCGCCGAGAACTTGTCGCCTTCCCGAAGGAAGCGGGGCAGCGCCGGTCGGGCCAGGAGTGGACGGGTCACCAGCATCGGCGACTCGCCGTTGCCGTAGCGATCCCCCGCCGTCACCGCCACCGCCATGACCCGGAAGGTGGTGAGGTTGTCGGGCAGCCTGGCCCTGGCGACGACGGTCCCGGCGGTGTCCGTCACCACGCTGCCGAGAAAGAAGGCGGTCGTCTTGAACTGGGAGCGGAAGACGTCGGCGTCGCCGGCGCCGCCACCGCCGCCCGGAGAGCGGCCCTTCTCTCCCTCCGGGACCTGCGGCGCGACCGTCGTCAGGTTGCTCGAGAGCCGGAGCCCGATCCCGCGCGGGGCGTAGAGCAGGTCGATCGGATCGGGGGTCTTGTAGCCGGTGAGCGCGAGGACCCCCTCGTCCACCGCCCAGAGTGTCACCTCGCTCCGCTGTCCCTTGCCGGCCCGGTCGGTGACCTTGAGTTCCACCTTCGCCGTGTCGCCGGGGCGGTACTCGCCCTGCTGGGGCTTCACCGTCACGGCCAGGCGCTTCACCTCCGGCGTTACCCGGAGCTCGGCGTAGCCCACCCGGATGGTGGGGCGGCCCGGGTCATCGAGCGGCCCCGGTTTGGCGCTCCGGCCCCGCGCCACGACGATCGACACGAAGGCGTTGGGCGCCCAGCTCTCGGAGACCGGGAACTTCAGGGTGGTGGACCCGCTGGTGAGCCGCATCCGCCGCTGCTCGATCACCCCTTCCCGCTCCACGGTGATCCAGGCCTCGGCGTCGGTGAACGGCGAGGCGAACATCACCGTCGCCGTGTCACCCACCGAGTAGCGGCTCTTGTCCGCGATCACGTCCATCTTGAACTGGCTCTCGTCGCTCCACGGCACCCAGTCGCTGCCGGTGGCCCAGCGGTACACGCTGGTCGACACCGCGCGGCCCTTCTCGTCCTGGGCGGTGAAGCCGATGGTATAGCTCCCGCCACCGGTGGGCGTGAACCGGCACTCGGCGGGAGCAGCACCAGTCGTGGTGAGGGCACAGTTCGCGACGGTATCGGAGACCCACTCCCCGTACACCTCGCTGTAGCCGCCACGGGTGCGGTGCACCCGGTGCCATTCCTTTCGCACGATCGTACCAGTCACCTTCACCCCGGCCACCCGCTCACCGGTGGGACGAACCGCGATGACGGCCACCGACTGCGGCTTGCCGGCGGTCATGAAGTAGGAATCGCCCAGCGGCCTGGCCCCTATATAAAAGGAAGAGGGATGGACGATGAACGAGGTCGACGACCCGACCGCCTGCCGGTTCACGTCGGTCACCGACGCCTCGATGGTTGCCCGGGCGGGCTTCCCGTTCGCGGGGGTCAGGAGCCCCACCCTGATGGCGGTGCGGCCGGCATTGTCGAGGGTGTCCACCCCCTGGCCCAGGACCTGGGTGGTGTTGGCGCGGTTCTCGTCCTCCCACCACCAGCCGTTCTCCCCGAAGAAGAAGCCGTCGGTGTTGGGGATGCTGAGTCCCCAGAAATCCATCGTCGACTGCCGCGCCACCCAGGTCACCGCGGCGCGGGCCATCGGCGCGCCGAAGAGATACCGGGCCTCGACCCGCGCCTCGACGCTGTCGCTCGGGAAGCGCGGCCCGCTGTCGGAAGACACGGTGACCAGGAACTCGGGAGGCCGGTACTCCGCCACCCGGTAGGACGTCGTGGCGAGAGTCACCCACTTGCCGCCGCGCCGCTGCTCGACCGAGACGCCGTAGTAGCCGAGCGGTGCGTCGGCCGGGATCGTGACGGTCTGGTCGCTGGTGCCGAAGGGCGAGGGTGGCACCACCACCTCCTTGAGGATCCCACCCTCCCGGTCGTGGAACACCCAGTGGATGCTGTCGGTCCTTGCCGGCAAGGCGAGCGCGCCGAGATTGCCGGCCCGCACGATCGCCTTGGCGTAGAGCGGCTCGCCCGGACGGTAGATCCCGCGCTCGGTGAATACCCCGGCGGCAACCGGTTCCCGCTCCTTGCCGTAGCCCTGCCGCACATTGAACCGCCAGGGACTCAGGTCGGGGTCGTAGCTGCTGATGCTGGTGAGCGCCCGGTCGTTCCCCAGCCTGGCGATCACGTACCCTTCGAAGCCGTAGCCCTCCGAGGTCGTGTCGGCCTTGAAGCCCGAGAGCTTCACAGTCCCGTCCGCCCCGGTCCGGCCGGAGGCGCGGATCCTGCCGCGGGTGTCGTACAGCGTCACGAGCGCGCCGCCACGGGCCCGTCCGTCCGACACCCCTGTCACCCAGACGAGTCCTTCCCTGGTGCCGATCTTGGCGTGCACGGCGAGGTCGGTCACCTGCACCACGGCGAACGGCTGGTTCTCCTGCCAGCTCGCGGGGAGCTCCGGGCTCGTCACCCTGACCACCTGCAGGACCGGCGCCCCGGGCCGGAGCGCGTTGTAGACCGGCAGCTTGACCCCGTAGATCCGCACCCGGTCCCGGACGCCCGGCACCGCGACCGTGCGGGTCGTGGCCCCCTTGAGCACCAGGGCCAGGGTGCTGTCGTCGCGGTTCCAGCGACTGTACTGGAGCATGCCCGGGATCAGGCGGTCGGGGACGGGCGCGGTGGTGATCGTCAGGCTGTCGACGTTCACATGCTTCACCGCGAGCGTGCCGAACCCGTTCCGCTCCACGGTCATCCGGCCATACTCGTGGTCGACCAGGGGCGCGAAGCCGGTGGTGCGGAAGCCGGAGGCGGGGTTCCCGGTGATGCGCTGGCCGAAGACATCCCGCATCCCGGTGTCCGCGATCACCGCGTACGCCGTGTGGGTGGCGAGCGTCGTCTCGAGGTACCACTCGTTGGTCTCCTGGGCCGTATCCGAGATGGCGAATTCGACGGGCGGGAGCACCTTGAGGCGGCGCTGGACCTCGGCGCCTTTCACCGGGTTGGTGAAGAACACCCGGATCCCGCCAGTGGGGCAGGACTGGGCGGAGCCGTTGCACTCGGCGCGCACCATCGAGAAGGGGCCGTAGGTCGAGAAGGCCCAGCGGGCGAAGGGCTTGGTCCCCTCGGGATCGACCACCGTCGGCACCACCAGCTCGGCGCTGCAGTTGAGCGGGAGCGGCTTCTCG
>DASZPT010000283.1:0-3173 GCA_035549935.1 Gemmatimonadales bacterium | reverse complement strand
AGTGAAGGCCTCATCGAAGTGGAGCGGGTTGCGGTCGCCCGTGAGCCGCGCGTACGTCTCGACGTGATCGGCGGTGAAGGTGGCCGAGCGTGTGGCGGTCTGGCCGACGACAGGTGGCATGGGGTCTCCTCGAGGGCGTTGTTACGTGGGTCACGCGACGGCGCGACGCGACCCCATCGGCGTATCTTGCAGGGTCTTGAGCAGCTCCACCTCGGCGTTCATCTCCTTGCTGAGCTGGAGATGCAGGACCTTGACCTGCTCCAGGTCCCAGTCGAACGATGCGATCCGGTCGGTGACCTCCAGCAGGCCGCGCACCAGTCTGTCGCGGGTCTGCTGGTAGCTCGCGAGCGACTCGTCGCCGCCGGCCAGCACCGCCCGCGACAGCAACTCGGCGTCGCGCAGCGCATCGGTGATGCCGTGCGCGGTGAGCGGATCCCTGAAGTAACCGGCATCTCCCACCAGCGCCCACCCTGGCCCCGCCGAGCGCCGGAGGAACCCCGGCATCCCGGGGAAGGCGCGCAGCTTGCTCGAGGGGGCGGCACCTGCCACCCGTGCCGCCAACCCGGGCGCCGCCTGCGCCAGCACCTCGCGGTACATGGTCTCCAGGCCCTTCGAGCGGCCCTGCGCGAATACCTTCGGCGGCAGGTTGGCGGAGACGCAGGTCTCGCCCGCGTTGGTCGGAATCGCCCCGGCCGAGACGCCGACGTCGTAGTACCACTGATAGCCTTCGTTGGCGAGGTCGCCGAAATAGCCGTAGATGGTGGCGGTGGCCGAGGTCGCAACCTGCTCCGCCTCGGCCCCGACCAGGCTCGCGATCCGCGAGCGCACGCCGTCGGCCCCGATGACGAGGTCGGCGGCCACCTCGAGCCGCCGGCCATCGGCCCCGGCGAGGATCGCGCCGCGCACCCGCCCGTTCCCGCCGCGCACCAGCTCCACCACCGACCGGCCCAGCGCAACCTCGGCGCCGGCCGCCTCCGCCGCCTCCAGCAGCATCGGGTCGATGACGGTGCGGCGCGGGGCATAGAGTCCGTCCACGCCGTCCCGCTCCTTGATCGGGACGGTGATGGACTCTTTGCCGTAGTGGAACGTGGTGCTCCGGATCGCAGGCGTACCGGCGGCGCGGAGCGTGTCGAGCAGGCCCCAGCGGGCCAGCTGCAGCACGCCCGCCCGCATCAGCGCATGAGTCGAGAGCGCGTCGCCACCGCGCCGCATCGGATCCACCACCAGCACCCGGAGGCCGTGCCGGGCCAGCAGCATGGCGGTGGCGGCGCCTGCACACCGCGCGCCGGCGATGACGACGTCGTAGCGGGGCCGTGCGACAGGCGAGGGCAGGGCGTTGCGGGTCATGCGGCCCCACTGACGGCCGAGAGTTTGACCCCGCCGCTCGGTCCCCGGTGCCGGCCATCCAACCAGGCCGCCAGGTGGGAACTCAGGTCGCGGGCGTCGGCGCCCGCGCCGTCGATCAGGCTCGACTTCCGGCGGCGCAGGAAGGGCAGGCCCATGACGTACAGGCCCGGCGATGACACCACGCCGCCGTCGTGCCGGAGCCGCCCCTTCCGGTCGAAGACCGGGACCGCGAGCCAGGAGTAGTCGGGCCGGAACCCGGTGGCCCAGACGATGGTCCGGATGCCGCTCGCGGCCAGGTCCAGCAGCAGCGGCGGGTTGGCTTCCACCCGCGTGGCCTGGAGCCGGTGCGGTGGCTCGAGCCCACGCGGCTCCAGGTGCTCTCCGGCCCACTGGTCGATCCGGTCGAGCAGCCGGTTCACCTTGAGGTCGGCCAGCGAGCAGAGATTCCGGAGCGCGCCGGAGAACTGCGCCTTGCCCCCGGCGAACCCGGCCAGCCGGCCCACCAGGCGGATGCCCTGGGCGGTGAGCGCGTTGAGGTCGATGTCGCGGCCGTCGTCCGAACCGACGAGCTGCAGGGAGGGAAGTCCGCGGACCCGCTCGATGCTGTCCACCCCGGTGTAGAACTCGTCCAGCAGGCCGATCCGGTCCATCCACCACTTGATGTCGCGGCCCCGGTAGCGCCGGGGCACCCGCACATGCTCCCCGACCGAGAGCGTGACCTGGCGGCCGGACCGCTGGATCTCCTCGGCGATCTGGGTGCCGCTGGCCGAGGCGCCCACCACCAGGACCCCGCCCGACTCGAGCTGTTCGGGGTTGCGGTAGTCGAGCGGAGAGATCTGCCGGATGGATGGGGGCAGCGCGGTCGCCACGGCCGGGATGCTGGGCCGGTTGCAGGCGCCGCTGGCCAGCACCACGCTCCGGGCGCGCCATTCGCCCTCGGGGGTGGACACCAGGTAGTCGCCGCCGGCGAGCCGCACCGACGTGACCGGCGTGTGAGTCCGGACCGGCGCGGCGATGGCCCGGGCGTAGCCCTCGATGAAGCCGGCGGTCTCCGGCATGGTCCGGAATCCGTGGGGGTCGTCGCCCCGGTAGTCGTACCCGGGGAGCCGGCTCTGCCAGTTGGGGGTGAGGAGCCGGAGCGAGTCCCAGCGCTCGGTCTTCCACGAGTTCGCCACCTCGCCCCGCTCGAGGACGACGTGATCGATCGCGCGGTCGGCGAGACAGCGACTCATGGCCAGACCAGCGTGCCCCGCGCCGATGACGACGGTCGTGGTGCGCATAGAGGTCCGCACGGATGCCCGACCGGCCGTCAGTTCACCTCGACCGAGACGTTGGTCGGGTTGGTGATGATGTCGAACACGGCGGAGCGCTTCTGCGACTGCGCCACCAGCGCCTTGATCTCGTCCTTCGTGGCCTCGGCATCGATCGTATAGGTGACCTTGATGCCGCTGAAGCCGTTGCGGACGTCGGGGTCGCCGCCGAGGATGCCCAGGATGTCCATGGAGCCCTCGAGCGTGGCCTTGACCGAATGCAGCTGGATGCCGCGGTTCTGGGCGACGGCAGCGATGCCGGCGGTGAGGCAGCTGGCCAGCCCGGACAGCACCAGCTCGACCGGCGTGGCACCGTTGTCCTCGGAAGCGAAGATCTCCGGATGGTCGGCCTCGAAGGTGTACGGTCTCTTGTGCTTCTGCTCCTGGCCGAGGCCGAAGAAGCCCTCGACGGTGGAGCGGCTATGAGTGCCCCGCACCCACTCGTTCTGCGCCCGCCAGGTGAACTGGGCGGCCTCGGGAGTCTTGGACAGCGCGTCCCGGGCTCCCAGCAGAGCC
>DASZPT010000282.1:0-2255 GCA_035549935.1 Gemmatimonadales bacterium | reverse complement strand
GACCTCTGGCTCGAAGACCTCACTGTCTACCGAGGCGGGGATTTCCTTATGGGGGTCCTAAGTCACGAAGCGGGTGGGGTTCTCCGGGTTACACTCCCTGAACTAGAGGAGCTCCGTCGCACTGGATTCCCGGACCGTGATGAGGTGCCGTGGGTCGGGTTCTAGCACCCGGCGGGCTTTTTCCCCCCGGACCCAGTGCCACGTCTTCGGCGTGCGCAACGTTCACGCAACCTAACCACCGCATGAAGCTGACGTCCTCGGCCGTCGGTTTTCTGAACTCCATGCGCCTGCGCTCGTCGGCCCGTTCGCTTGCGCGAACGCGCCTCGGGGCGCAGCTTATGCGGGGTCGTTATACCGCTAAGCCAGCCTTCCAGAACAACTGCTCTTGAATGAACTGCGCTCGGACCGGATGGGGGCGGGGTGTGCTCCGCTGCGACGGCGCGGCCGCCTCGCTCCGCCACCCCGCCCTCTCAAAGCCGCAGTCCAGGGGCTCGCCACCTCGCTCGCCCGCTGAAGGTCAGGGCGCGTGGCGGCCCATGAGGCACCAGCGGGCTCTCCAGGACAGGGGGGCCGCCCGCGTCCCTGAGGCCACCTCCGTGGAGCCGCATAACCCCTCAGGCCAGCTATTGGCGCGGCGCGGTATAACCACGGCATGAAGCTGACAGGGCGCGGCCGTCGCTTCGCGACGGAACTGACAACTGCCGGACGGTGGCCCGCCCCCTTGCGGCGACGCGCCGCGACCCTGCAGCTTATGCCGGGTCGTTAGACGCCGCACAGCCCACTTCTCATGCCGCTAAGAGCTAACTCCGCCGCAGTCGTTGCCCTTCTTGGCCTCCTGGCCTGTGGAGCCGATCCGTCCCCTGTACCCGAACAGGGGGCCACGTACCGGCTGGTGTCCATCAATGGGCGCGCATTGCCAACATCCTACACTGCGCACGGCGACGTCGGACCACAGTACTCCCAGTGGGTGGCCGAGCAATTCCACTTCATCTCTGACACTCTGATGACCTATGACTTCTCGATGGCGTTCACGGTGGTGAACCCTGACGGAAGCATCACACAGGTGCCAGGAGGGTGCTGGGAGGACCTTCCGTATCACTACAGCCGCTCCGGCGATTCCCTCATTGTGCGGACGGACATCGCTGGGTCGTTCCCGACCTTTCCCCAGACCTTAACCGTCACCTCCAGTACACTAATGGGCGTCGGCACCGACCTTCAGGACGAGCCACTCCGACTGCGCTACGAGCGCGCCTCAGCCGGTAAGCCGTTCTGTCCGGCGCCCGACCAGGGAATAACGGCGCCGTACTGACTCGGCCCCATCCGGAACCGGAGAGCGCGGCGTCTAACCACCGCATGAAGCTGGCGTCCTCGGCCGTCGGTTTGCGTAAATCCATGCGCCTGCGCTCGTCGGCCCGTTCGCTTGCGCGAACGAGCCTCGGGGCGCAGCTTATGCGGGGTCGTTAGGCGGCTTGACACTCGTCGTGCTCTCTCCTCAAGGGGAGGCGATCCATGCGCCCAGTGCATATCCTTGCCTTCGCGGCCCTCGCATGTGCCAGTCAGGACACAGCCGGTCCCAAGCCACCGCTTCCGCCCGGCACCTTGAAGGTCGCTGTCACGGCGAGTGGCCCCCTCACTCCCGGGCCGAACTACTTCTGGCTCTATCTGGATGCCCAGGGACCGAAGCTCGTATGGGCCGATTCGTTCCTCGTCTGGTCTGACCTCCCCGCCGGTGCCAGCACACTTCGGATGGACGTCCTGCGGCCCCACTGTGCTGCCAGTCCCGACTCTCAAGGCATCGTGATCCCCAGCGCTGACACGGCCCAAGCAGCCATTGCTGTAACCTGCTGGGATGGCTATGGCCTGGTTCGGGTTGACCTCCCTGCTACCGGCTCCAACCTGCCTTCGGACCTCGGGATCGAGGTGATCGGCGTTGTCGGGACGCGCGCGGCTGCGAACACTGCGGGCTTAGGCTTTCCTCTGGTCCCCGTCGGCCCACAGACCGTCCAGCTCACGGATGTCCCTGCCAACTGCACCGTTTCGGATAGCAACCCCCAGCACGTTACCGTCCCGCTGGATTCCATTGTCCTGCGCTTCGCCATGAGCTGTAGCTAGCTCTCGCGCGCGTGCGCCGCCTAACCACCGCATGAAGCTGACGTCCTCGGCCATCGGTTTGCGCCCGACCACAGGCCGCCGCACGTCGGCCCGCTCGCTTGCGCGAGCGAGCCTCGGGGCGCAGCTTATGCGGGGTCGTTAGG
>DASZPT010000281.1:0-29917 GCA_035549935.1 Gemmatimonadales bacterium | reverse complement strand
CTGCTGGGCACCGATTCCTTCTGGGAAGGGGTCGACGTGCCGGGCCGCGCGCTCCGCGTGCTGGTGCTCACGAAGCTACCTTTCAAGGTGCCGTCGGAGCCGCTCACCGCGGCGCGACTCGAGCGGCTGGCGGAGCAGGGCGAGGATGGCTTCATGCAGTATCTCCTCCCGCACGCGGCCCTCAAGCTCAAGCAGGGATTCGGGCGACTGATCCGCTCCCGCACCGATGTGGGCGCCGTCGTCCTGCTGGACAAGCGCGTCGTTACCAAACGCTACGGACCGCTGGTGCTCAGCGGACTCCCGCGCGCCGATCGCATCGTCGCTCCGTGGCGCGAAGTGCGCACCCGGATCGAGGATTTCTTTGCCCGTCACGGAATTGGAGCCAGTGTATGACGAAGCCCGGGAAGATCATCGCCGTCGGCCGCAACTACCGCGCGCACGCGGAAGAACTGGGCAATGCCATGCCCGCGGAGCCGATGACCTTCCTCAAGCCGCCCTCCGCGGTGATTGCCCATGGTGAGACGATCATCCTGCCGCCCGTATCGCAGAAGGTGGAGCAGGAGGCCGAGATCGGCGTCGTGATCCTGGAGCGGATGCGGCACCTCACGAGGGAGCAGGCGGAACGGGCCCGCTTCGGGATCACCTGTGTCAACGACGTCACCGCCCGCGATCTCCAGAAGACCGATGGTCAGTGGGGGCGCGCGAAGGGATTCGACACCTTCTGCCCCATGGGCCCCAGGGTGGTGGAAGGGCTCGACTGGCGCGGGCTCGAAATCATTGGCCGCGTGAACGGCCAGGAAGTGCAGCGCGGCAAGGCGAGCGACATGGCCTTCGATATCCCGACGCTGCTGGTGTTCATCTCCGGCGTGATGACCCTTGAACCGGGCGACCTGATCGCCACCGGCACGCCGGCCGGCACCACCGCGCTCAAGAGTGGGGACGTGGTCGAGGTCGAGATTCCCGGGGTCGGTGTGCTCCGCAATCCTGTCTCCGCCTGAGTCATGCGCTTTTCCTCCCGAATCGATCGCCTTCCCGGTTATCCCCTCGCGAAGCTCCCGGCCCGCAAGCGCGAGCTGCTCGCCCGCGGGGTCGATGTCATCGATCTCGGCGCCGGTGACGCCGACTATCCCCCGCCGGCCGAAGTCATCGCCGCCATGCAGCAGGCCACGGCCCAGACGGCGCTCAGCAAGTACGGCTTCCAGCAGGGCAATCCCCGGTTCCGGCAGGCGGCGTGCGACTGGATGCGGCGCCGCTTCGGCGTGACCTTCGATCCGATCACCGAAACCCTGCCGCTGATCGGGAGCAAGGAAGGACTGTCGCACCTGGCACTGGCGGTCCTCAACCAGGGCGACCTCGCGGTAGTCCCCGAGCCCGGGTACCAGGCCTACATCGGGGGCACGCTGCTCTCAGGGGCGGAGCCGCTCATCTATCCCCTGACACCGCGCACCAACTACCTCGTGGAGCTGGGCGAGCTGCCGGAAGAACAGCTGGAACGGGTCCGGCTGGTCTACCTCAACTATCCCAACAATCCCACCAGCGCCATCGCGCCGCGGGAGTATCTCGAGCGCACGGTGCAGCTGTGCCGCGAGCGCGGCATCGTGCTGGCGTACGACAATCCCTACTGCGACCTCACCTTCGACGGGTACGTCGCACCGAGCATCTTCGAAATTGCGGGTGCCCGCGAGGTCGCGATCGAGTTCTTCTCGTTGAGCAAGAGCTTCTCGATGACCGGGTGGCGGCTGGGCTGGGCCGCCGGGGCGCCGGAGTTCATCACGGCACTCACCCGGGTGAAGTCGTACGTCGACACCGGTCCCTGGCTCGCGATCCAGGAGGCGGGCGCCTTTGCGCTCGATCACACCGAGCGGTTGATCAAGGACAACATCGCCGAGCTGGCGCGGCGCCGGGATGCCGGGGTGGCGGCGCTGCGGGAGGCGGGCTTCACCCTCGAGTCGCCCAAGGCGACGATGTATCTCTGGATCGCGCTGCCGGCTGGCATCAGGTCGGCCGACTTCACCGAGCGCGCGCTGGAAGATCAAGGCGTGGTGCTGCTGCCGGGAAGCGGGTTTGGCCCCGGAGGCGAGGGCTACTTCCGCATTGCGCTGACGGTAGGTCCCGAGCGGCTGCGGGAAGCGATCGCGCGACTGGGCAAGGTGCGCGCCGGCATGCTGGTCGGAGCCGGCCGTGCCTGAGACGGGCGGTGGCCGGCGGCCCAACTGGCTGGCGATCGCCGTCAGCCTCGTGGTGCACAGCCTGCTCCTGCTCGTGGTGGTGCGGGGCCGGCCCCCGGTGAATCCTTCCCGGCCCAATCAGGTCATCCTGGTCCCACTCCCCGGTCCGGAACCCGATCGGGTTGTTCCCATGCCGCAGGTGCGGGAGCGGGTCGATCGTGGTCCGGCTCCCGTGCCGCAGGCGGCACCTCCTGCGCCGGTCCATCTCATCGACAGTCTCCCCGAACGCAAGCCCGAAGCGGTCGCACCGGCTCGGCTGGACACAGCATCCGCTCCCGGTGCGCCGGCCGACCGGATCGGTCCCGGGCTCGCCACCGGTCGGCTCTGGGTTCGCCCCCTCCCGGTTCCCCCCAAGGAACTCGCGAAGCGATTGCAGCGGAGCCATACCGAGCTGGTGGACAGCGCCATCAGCGCGCTGGCCCAGGCCTACATGGACTCCGTGGCGCGGGAACCGGGGGCCGACCGGGTGGTCCTACCCGACTGGACGACCGAGGTAAATGGTGCCAAGTTCGGGCTGGATTCCCGGAACATCTACATTGCCGGGCTCAAGATCCCCGCCGCCGTGCTGGCCCTGCTTCCGATCCCACCGGGTGGCAACCAATCGCGGGCCCTGGACCACAGCGGCCAGTGGATCGCGGACGACCTGCGCCGGGCCGCCAGCCGGGCCCAGACGCTGGACGAGTTCAAGCAGGCCGTGCGCGAATTGCGCGAGCAGAAGCAGTGGGAGAAAGACATGCAGCGGGCCCAGCGCGAGCTCCCCGCCGATACCACGACAAAGAAGGTGCCGTGAAACTGGTCGATACCGACGAGACCATCGTGATCGTGACCGGCTCGGATATCCGGGCTGAGGAGCGCGATCGACCGACGGCCTATCGTCTCAAGCAGGAAATTGACAAGCGCAGTGATGGCCAGCCGTTCCGCCGCGCGGTGGTGGTGGGCGACAACTGGTTCCTCGAGAACGGCATCTTCCAGCTCAACCCGGCGATCGCGGTCGGTGGGCCGGGCGTGAATGGGCTCGCGGCGCAGCTCGCTCAGCAGGTACCGGTAAGCTGGTCGCAGGACCAGCGGGCCTACGTGCAGGTGGACTTCGATGGCGATCCGAAGCGGGCCCTGCTGTGGGGCGCCGACGCGGAATCGACCATGACCGCGGTCCAGGTCTTCGTCTCCCACGGATTTCTCGACGACTTGCTTCGCCGAATCTGGCGTTTTCGCATGGGGGTCATGGTATGACGCGCATCCGGTCGATCGTTCCGCTGCTGCTTGTCGGTGTGCTGGCCTCCTGCGCGGAGCCAACGTCGAGCACTGGCGCCCCCGGCTTCGCCTCCGTGGCGGTGCGCGCGGTCGCACCGCCCAGCTTGTCCCGTTTCGCCCCGGCGCTGGTGGTCGAACAGGTCAGCGTGCTGATCGGCACGTCCTTCAATGACGGCCAGTCGTTCGACACCGTGGCGAGTCGCACCGTGCCCTTCGGCGACAATACCAATCAACTGGACCTCTCGCTCAGCTTGCCGGTCTCGGGAGTGGACACGCTGGAGCTCCAGGTCGAGTACCGCACGGCCACCGGCACCGTACTATTCACCGCCGGCAGCCAGGTCATTGTCGCCCCCAATCGGACCACCAGCCCGCCGCCTCTCGTACCGTTCTACAGCGGCCCGGGCAGCAACGTCGCCTTCATGAGCATGAACGGCGACGATACGACCGCCACCGCGGGCAGCGACGTGCAATTCGACGTCTCCGCGTTCGATGGCCAGGGACTTCCGGTTCCCGAGTTCTACCTCACCTGGTCGACCAGTGATCCACGGGTGACCGTCAGCCCCCGCGGCTTGGTGCACACCGTGCCGCACAAGACGATGCGGGTCTTCGTGACGGCGGTGACACCAACGGGCGTCCAGGCCAGCACCCTGATGGATGTCCTTGGCGACGATGCCTTCGCGATCACGCCGGACTCGGTGGAACTGCGTCCCGGCGGCACCCAGCAATTCTTCACCGATTTCGGGCCCGATGTCTCGATCGCCTGGACCGTCAACGGCGTCGTCGACGGCGACAGCGTCCATGGCTATATCGATGACGGTTTCTACGCGGCGCCATCGACCCCACTGCCGGGGGACGAGACCCAGGTCTGCGTCATCAACCCGGACAACCCGGCCCAGAAGGGCTGTGCCAAGGTGCGGGTACCCGCGGTGCCGTCGGTGGGTGCCGACATCGTCGTCATCAATGACCAGAACATCTTTGACACCATCCCGATGAAGCGGAGCGGAAACCAGCGCTTCGTGAGGAACCTGGTCAACTTCACCGCCAGCGGGCCGCGCTCGAGCGGCAGGACGGTCTGGTTCGACCGCGGCCGTGATTCGCCCTGCATGCTCGATACCGGCTTCGGCCAGGAATGCGGAGATGGAGAAAAGTCCCGCTTCATCCGGGTCATCCAGAATGAGGGATTCCGGATCGTCAAGTTCGACAGTTATACCCCGATCCAGTCGATCCCGCTGGATGTGAAGGTCATCGTGATGTGGATGCCGCTGATCCAGTATGACTTCAGCGAGGTGGCCCAGCTCAAGCGTTTCGCCAGCGAGGGCGGCCGCATCATCTTCATCGGGGAGCGGCCCAGCTTCTACACCGATCTCAATGGCGAGATCGACGGGATCCAGATCGAGAACGCCTTCCTGCGATCGATGGGGTCTGGCATGACCAACCTGGGTGACGATATCGACTGCATCGCCAACGTGGGGGACCCCTATCCGGTGTCGGGTCCCAATTCCCTGCGTACCCACCCCCTGACGGCCGGCGTAAGCAACCTGTCCTATGCCTGTGCCTCGCAAATCGTAGTTGGCCCGGACGATGTGCCGTTCTTCTACGATATTTCGAACACCAAGGTGCTCGGCGCGGTCGCGAAGATTGACCTCAGCGCGCCGATCACGGCGGGACCCAGGCCGACTGCTCAGGGTCTCACCCGACCGCAGGCCGGTACCGGCAGCCGGAGGAGCGGCGCGGTGCGCTAGGGACGGCTAGCGGGGCGTGACCCCGCCGTCGTTGCTGAAGTGGGCGCCGGTGAGCGGAAAGTCGAGGTGGGTGATCCGTCGCAGCAGCTCGATTGCGGCGCCTGAGGAATCGGGCGCCGCGCTCCTTTGTGGCCCTTGAAGGAGCGGCGGCATGCGGGCCGCCGTGAAACCGCCCGGGGCATCGAGATCGAGCTGCAACACGGTAGTGAGCCCCAGCGGCCCCTCCAGGTTGAAGCCGCGCCAGGTGACGAAGTTGCCAAGCGAGTAGAAGATCGGCCGGCCCAGGTGGAACTCGACACCGCGCAGCACATGGGGGCCGTGGCCCACCACCGCATCGGCGCCCGATTCGATCATCGCGTGGGTCCACTGCCGCAGGTTGCCCCGCGGTTCCTTCCCCAGCAGCTCCGGTCCCTCCGGCACCCGCACCGCCTGCGCTCCCTCCCGCCCTCCGTGGAAGGTCACAACCAGCACATCCACCAGGGGACGCACCGCGGCGGTGATGGCCTGGCTCGCGGGAAGATCGAGCAGGTTGTAGGAGTGCGGATAGGTGGTGAAGCCCACCAGCCCCACCAGCATGTAGCGGCCGTCCCGGAAGACCGGCGTGATGGCGACCATGTCAACCGGGCCGTACGGCGTGAGCCCGAGTTCCTTCAGGGTCGCTTCCGTGTGACGCCGGGCATCGACGCCGTAGTCGTTGGCGTGGTTGTTGGCGAGGTTGAGGTGGGTGAAGCCCGCCTCCCTGAGCCGCGGTGCCAGCCAGGTCGGGGTCGCAAAGGCATAGCAGCGGGTCGACTTCGGGGCGCACTTGGCCGATTCGCCCGAGTCGGAGAGCACGCCCTCGAAGTTCCCCACCACGAGGTCCCCTCGGAGCAGGGTGTCGACGGCGGCGAAGAGCTGACGGCCGCTGTCGGGCGGAATGCCGTCGGGCAGGGTGCGGGTGCCGAGGTTGATGTCGCCGGTAAAGACGAGACGAACCGGGAAGGGCTCATGGACGTAGCCGGTGCCCGGTTCGTTGGCTTGCGCGGCCGCCTCCCGGGCAAGGCCCAGGAGCAGGAGGCTGGCGGCGAGCCTCATGCGCCCGCGGCGGCGGCGATCCGTGCCAGGCTCTCCTCCTTGCCGGTCACCGCCAGCAACTCGTTCACCGGCTCAGATACGGTGCCTCCCGTCAGGGCGACCCGGATCGGCTGCATGAGGTCGCCGAGCTTGGTGCCGGTCTGGGCGGCAACGGCCTTGAGGGCGGCCTCGATGGCGGCGGGATTCCACTCCACAGCCTCGAGCGCGGCCTGCGCGGTTCGCAAGTTGGTGGCGAAGGAGGCGCCAAGCTTCTGGGCCAGCGCTTCCCCCTTGGCGTCGCGCACGATCTTGCTGCGATCGACCCGCACAGCCACCTGGCTGGCGATATCGACCAGGGTACGGCTCCGTGCCTTCACGGCATCGATCACCGGGATGAGGTCGCGCGAGGTCCGCACCCCCATCTCCGCCAGGTGCAGCTGCACCGGCCCCAGCAACTCCGCAGCGGGGCGGGCGGAGAGATACTGCCCGTTCATCCACTCGAGCTTGGTGGTGTCGAACACCGCCGCCTTCTTCTGGATCCCCTCCAGCGAGAAGAGCGAGATCATCTCCTCTTCCGCCATGATCTCGCGGTCGCCGCCGGGCGACCAGCCGAGCAGGGCGAGGAAGTTCCGCATGGCGAGCGGCAGGATGCCCTGGTGCTGGTAGTCACCCACCGCCGTGGCGCCGTGCCGCTTCGAGAGCTTCTTGCCGTCGGTGCCGAGGATCATCGGCACATGGGCAAAGACCGGCTCGGGCTTGCCGAGCGCGCGGTAGATCGCAATCTGCTTCGGGGTGTTGGAGATGTGATCGTCGCCCCGGATCACGTGGGTCACCCGCATGTCGATGTCGTCCGACACCACCGCCAGGTTGTAGATCGGGGTGCCGTCGCTCCGCAGGATGATGAAGTCATCGAGGTCGTGCCCCTGGAAGCTGATGCGGCCGTGGACCGCGTCGTCCCAGGCGATCTCCCCCTCCGGCATCCGCAGCCGGAGGCTGAATTCCTTCCCGGCCGCGAGCTGCGCGGCAATATCCTCCTGCGTCCGCCGGCCGCAGCGGCCATCGTAGCGGAAAGCGGACCCGGTCTTCGAGGCGAGGGCGCGCTGCGCATCCAGTTCCTCGCGGGTGCAGAAGCAGCGGTAGGCTCGATCCTGGGCCAGCAGCGCCTCGGCGTCGGCCCGGTGGCGCCGGCCGTACTGCCCCTGGTAGTAGGGGCCTTCGTCGTAGGTGATGCCGAGCCACTTCATCCCGTCGAGGATCACCTGGGTGTGGGTCTCGGTGCTCCGCTCCTTGTCGGTGTCCTCGATGCGCAGAATGAAGGTGCCGCCGGTCTTCTTCGCGTAAAGCCAGTTGAAGAGGGCCGTGCGGGCGCCGCCGACATGGAGGTAGCCGGTAGGGGAGGGGGCGAAGCGGACGCGGACGGTCATGGGAGTCTCAGGGCACGGTCACAAGTCACAAGTCGCAAGTCTCAAGTCGTGTGACTTGTGACTTGCGACTTTGATGTCCACGGAGTCGGAGGGATTCGAACCCTCGATAGGGCTTTTCAACCCTATAACGGTTTAGCAAACCGCCGCCTTCAGCCACTCGGCCACGACTCCAGCGGACCACAAAGTAACCGCCGACAAGGACTTGGCAAAGGGCAGGGGGCCCCGACCCGCGGAGCTGTGCGCCAAGTTACGGCGTGGCCCGGATTTCGCCGCTATTCCTCGCTCATGCGATCTCTCTATCTCCTCGCGGGACTCGTGCTCCTCGGCTGCGGCGACAGTACCACTCCCTCCGGCCACTCCGGCCCTGGCACCAACGTCCCCACCGGCGACCCGACCCTCGGCCCCAACGTCCCCCTCAACGGGTATCGCCCGTTCCCCGACGACAATCCCTGGAATACGCCGGTCGATACCGCATCGGTCGACCCGAATTCGGCCAAGATCATCGCGAACATCGGCCTCGGCGACCCGCTGCACCCCGATTTCGGCACCGAGCCGACCTATGGCATCCCCTACGTGGTGGTCGACAGCACCCAGCCGAAGGTGCCGGTGACCTTCGGGTACGCCGACGAGAGCGACCCGGGTCCCTACCCGATCCCCAACGATGCGCCGATCGAGGGCGGAAGCCGCAGCAGCGGCGACCGGCATGTCCTGGTCCTCGACCGGGACAACCAGCGTCTCTACGAGCTCTGGAATGCGAAGCGGGGAAGCACCAGGTGGACGGCGGGTTCCGGCGCGATCTTCGACCTCACCTCCAACGGACTCCGCCCCGCCGGATGGACCTCGGCCGACGCCGCCGGGTTGCCGATCTTCCCCGGGCTGGTCCGGCTGGACGAGGTTACCGCCGGCGAGATCCGCCATGCAATCCGGGTCACCGTCCGGCGCACCCGCAGGGCCTACATCGCCCCGGCGCGTCACTGGGCCAGCGACGAGACCAACGACTCGCTTCCACCGATGGGGATGCGGGTGCGGCTCAAGGCCTCGTTCGACGTGTCGGGCTATCCGCCCCAGGCGCAGGTGATCCTGACGGCGTTCAAGAAGTACGGGATGATCGTGGCGGACAACGGCTCGGACTGGTTCTTCTCGGGCACGTCCGACCCGGGGTGGGATGACGACCAGCTGAACACCCTCAAGCAACTCCACGGGAGCGACTTCGAGGTGGTGAAGATGGGGACGGTGGTGGAGTAGGCGGGAGGCGGGAGGCCGGAGGCCGGAGGCAGGAGCCCTCCGGCCTCCCGCCTCCGGCCTCCCGCCTTCAGTGCGTCGACTCTGCCAGCACCCGCTCCGCCGCCCGCTCCGCACGCCCCAGCCCTACCTCCAGATCCCGCACCAGGTCCTCCGCCGCCTCGATTCCCACCGACAGCCTGAGCAGGCTCTGGGTGATGCCCGCGGCGTCCTGCTGCTCCGGGGTCATCGAGGCGTGGGTCATCGTCGCCGGATGGGCCACCAGCGACTCCACCCCACCGAGGGACTCCGCCAGGGTGAAACAGGTGAGACCGCGGAGGAAGGCCTCCACCGCCGCCTCTCCGCCGTGGAGCTCGAAGCTCACCATCGCCCCGAAGCCCTGCTGCTGCCGCCGGGCGATCGCATGCCCGGGGTGGCTCGCGAGCCCGGGGTAATGCACCCGGGCCACCGCCGGATGGGTCGCGAGGCACTCAACCAGCGCGGCCGCGTTCTCGAGATGGCTCCGGAGCCGGGGATGCAGGGTGCGCAGACCCCGCAGCGTGAGGTAGCTGTCGAACGGCGCTCCTGTCACGCCGATCACGTTGGCCCACCATGCCAGCTCCTCCGCCAGGGCCTTCTCCCGCGCCACCACGGCCCCGCCGACCACGTCGCTGTGGCCGTTCAGGTACTTGGTGGTCGAGTGGACCACCAGGTCGGCCCCGAAGGAGAGGGGGCGCTGGAGGGCCGGCGAGAGGAACGTATTGTCGACCACCACCTGCGCGCCGGCCTTGCGGGCCAGCGCCACGGCGAGGGCCAGGTCGGTGATCCGGAGCAGGGGATTGCTCGGCGTTTCCACCCACAGGAGGCGGGCGGGCCGCTCGAGCGCCCGGGTCAGCTCGGCGGGGTTGCTCTGGTCGAGGTACTCGACCCTGAAGTGGCCCCGCGCCGCCAGGGTATCCAGCAGGCGCCGGGTCCCGCCGTAACAGTCGTGCGGTGCCACGACCCGGTCGTTCGGGTGCAGGAGCTGGAGGACCAGCAGGACCGCCGAGAGCCCGGTGGAGGTGACGACGGCGCCGGCCCCCTCCTCGAGCTCGGCGAGCGCCACCCCGAGGGTATCCCGGGTCGGGTTCGAGGTGCGGGTGTAGTCGTGGGTGCGCTTCTCCCGGAATCCCGCGAAGCTGAAGGTCGAGGAGAGGTAGATCGGGGGGATGACGGCGCCGTGCTGGGTCTCGGTGGCGACGCCGGTGCGAACGGCCCGGGTCTCGGGCGCGGGACGGGTACGGTGCGGCATGGGATCCTCGGACGGAGTCCATTGACGGGTGAGGCCAAGCGACGTCGTCCAGGTCCGGACAAAAAAAGAATCCCGACGGATGAGCCGCCGGGCTTCGTCGCTTTTTAGCACTTGTTTAACGTGGCTGCAATAGGCGGCAAATCACCACGGGCTGACGCTTCAGTTGTGAACAACAGTCTACCGCGGTGCCCGGATTCCGTCAAGCGCGGGGTCCGGATGACCGCTGGCGCACCGCCTACTTGTCAGGCGTGGACCGGAGAGCAACCTTTTCCCCGGCGCGGGCGTCTAACGATGTGCTGGCCACGCGCTTCTCCCGGAAAAAAAGGACGACGATGCCATTCCTCCGCCGCCGTGGATGGCTCATTCTGGCGATCCTGGTCGCCGTGGGCATCCCCGGGGCCTGGCTCCTTGCCAAGGGTCCCGCCACCTCCGATTCCCCCGTGGTTGCCCGGGTGCGGCGCGGCGAGTTTGCCGTGGCGGTGACGACCTCGGGCGAACTCCGCGCCCGGAAGTTCGTCCAGATCACCGTCCCGCCCAACTCGCAGCAGGCCGAGATGTACCAGATGAAGATCGCCTCGATCGTGCCCGAGGGGACCGTGGTCAAGGAAGGCGAGGTGGTGGCCGAGCTGGATCGTTCCGGGATCGCCTCGAAGATGGCCGAGGTCTCGCTGGCGATGCAGAAGGCGGAGGCGGTCTACGAGCAGGCGATGCTCGACTCCACCTTGAATCTCTCCAAGGCGCGGGAGGACATCCGGTCGATGGAGCTGGGGCTCGAGGAGAAGCGCCTCGCCAAGGAGCAGGCGGTCTACGAGCCTCCCACCATCCGCCGCCAGGCGGAGATCGACCTGGAGAAGGCCCAGCGGGCGCTGGCGCAGGCCAGGTCGGATTACCAGACCAAGACCGAGCAGGCCCAGGCCAAGATGCGGGAGGTGGGCGCGGACCTCGACCGCCAGAAGAACAAGCTCAAGGTGGTCTCCGACGTCATGCAGGGCTTCACCATCAAGGCGCCCGCGCCCGGCATGGTGATCTACTACAAGGACTGGAACGGGAAGAAGCGGACCACCGGCTCGCAGGTGTCCTCGTGGGACCCGACCGTCGCCACGCTGCCGGACCTCACCCAGATGGAGTCGGTCACCTACGTGAACGAGATCGACGTGCGGAAGGTCGCCGTGGGCCAGCACGCCACGATCACCCTCGATGCCGACCCGACGAAGAAGCTCACCGGCACCGTGACCGCCGTGGCCAACGTGGGCGAGCAGCGGCCCAATACCGATGCCAAGGTCTTCGAGGTCAAGCTCGTCATCGAGAATCCCGATACCACGCTCCGTCCCGGGATGACCACCGGCAACGCGGTGGAGGTGAGCCGGACCCCCAACGCCCTCTACATCCCGATCGAGGCGATGAACAGCGAGGGCGGGGTGCCCTTCGTCTACAAGTTCTCGGGGAGCCGGGTCACGCGCCAGGAGGTGGAGACCGGGGCCATGAACGACGACGAGGTCCTGGTGAAGCGGGGGCTCTCCGACGATGACCGGGTCCTGCTCGCGCCACCGCGGGACCACCAGTCGATGGCGATCGCGCGGCTCCCGGGGTCGACCGCGGGCATGACGGCCGGTGGCGACACCGCGCCCCAGCCGACCCCGCTGCCCGTCCACCCCGACACCGCGAAGGGCTCCCGCGGCGCCAAGGCCCGCTGATGCTGTCCTGGCGCGATCTCGCGATCCACGGCGGGTTCAGCGTCCGGATCGCCATGGAGGCGGTCCGGCACAACCGCCTCCGGGCCGCCCTGACGTCGCTCGGCATCCTCTTTGGCGTGGCGTCGGTCATCGCGATGCTCGCCATCGGCAAGGGCGCCGAGCAGGAGATCCTGGAACAGATGCGGCTCCTCGGCAGCAACAACGTGATGGTGACGCCGCTGGTGGAGCAAAAGGAGGGGGACGCGAAGGACGACACCGAGAAGGAGGTGAAGAAGTACACCCCCGGCCTCACCTACGCGGATGCCCGCGCGATCGCCCGGATCATCCCCGATGTCGAGGTGACCAGCGCCGAGATCGTCATCAACACCAGCGTCACCCGGGAGGGCCGGCGGCGCAGCGGCAAGCTCCTGGGGGTCGACACCACCTACTTCCGCCTCACCAACCTCGAGCTGGCCCGCGGCAACTGGTTCACCCCGATCCAGGTCGAGCGCGGGCTCCCGGTCGCGATCATCGGCCAGGGGGTGAGCGCCCGGTTCTTCACGACCGAGGACCCGATCGGGCGCCAGCTCAAGGTCGGGGACGTCTGGGTCACCGTGGTCGGTGTCCTCCACGACCGGCGGGTGAGCAGCTCCACCGCCCAGCGGCTCGGAATCCGTGATGCCAGCATGGACGTGTACGTCCCGGTGCACACCATGCTGCTCCGCTTCCGGGACCGGGCCCGGGTCACGCAGCGGGACGTCGAGGTCGCGGCCTCGCAGGACGACGACGACCAGCCCAAGGGCACCGAGGAGCAGCGCAAGGAGCGCGGGAATCTCAACCAGCTCGACCGGATCATCGTGCGGGTGCGGGAAGCGGGGATGGTCCCGGCCGTGTCGGATGTCGCGCGGCGGATGCTCACCCGGCGCCATAACGGGGTGGTGGACTTCGAGATCACCGTCCCGGAACTGCTGCTCCGCCAGGAGCAGCGCACCAAGACGATCTTCAATATCGTGCTCGGCGCCATCGCCTCGATCTCCCTGATCGTGGGCGGGATCGGGATCATGAACATCATGCTGGCCTCGGTGCTGGAGCGGATCCGCGAGATCGGCGTGCGCCGCGCGGTGGGGGCCTCCGAGAAGGAGATCCTGCTCCAGTTCCTGAGCGAGGCCGTGCTCATCAGCGTGAGCGGCGGCATCGCGGGGATCGTGCTGGGCTTCGCGCTGAGCAGCGTGATCGAGCACGCCGCCGGCGTCCGCACCATCGTGTCCTATCCCTCCGTCGTCGTGGCGTTCGGCGTGTCCTTCGCCGTCGGCGTGCTGTTCGGCATCATGCCGGCCTACCGCGCTGCCCGCCAGGACCCGGTGACCTGTCTCCGCTACGAGTGAATCCATGGCCCATCCCCGCCTCCTCGCGCTGAGCCTCCTGCTCGGCGCGACGCCGCTGGCCGCCCAGGACCCGCTGACGCTCCAGCAGGCCATCGCCATGGCCCAGGCCGCCGGGTTCGATGCCCGGGCCGCGGAGTCGGCCCGCGACGCCGCCCGCTATCGCGACCGGGAGTTCTATGCCCGCCAGCTGCCCCGCCTCTCGCTGAGCGGCACGGTGCCGTCCTACAACCGCGCGATCATCCCGGTCCTGCAGCCGGACGGCTCCACCGGGTTCCGGGCCCAGGACCAGGTGAGCACCGACCTCACCGCGACGCTGAGCCAGCAGCTCCCGGTCACCGGCGGCGATTTCTTCGTGTCGAGCTCGCTCTCCCGCCTGGCGGTGACGGGGCAGGGGTCGGTCCATACCTGGTCGTCCGCCCCGGTCACCTTCGGCCTCCGCCAGCCGCTCCTGCGGCCCAACCTCAATGGCTGGGACCGGCGCGAACAGCCGGTCCGGTCGGAACTGGCGGAGCGGCAGTACCGGGAATCACGCGAGGGGATCGCGATCCAGACGACCAGCCTGTTCTTCGATGTCTACGCGGCGAAGGTGGCCCTGGCCAACGCCACCGGGAACGCGGCGATCAACGATACGCTCTACACCCTCAACAAGGGACGCTTCGAGGTCGGCAAGATCGGCGAGAACGACCTGCTGCAGAGCGAGCTGGCGCTGCTGCGGGCCCGGAACGCCGCCGACCTCGCGCGGCTCGACTACGACCGCGCCCTGGCCGCCCTCCGCCTCCAGATCGGGCTCGCCCCCGGCGCCCCGCTCGACATCAGCGTCTCGGGCGACGTGCCGACCTTCGCGGCCGACACCCTGCGCGCCGTCGCGGAGGCCCTGCGGAACCGCGCCGTCGTGAGTGGCGCGGAGCTCGACGCCGTGCAGGCCGATCGCCGGGTCACCGAGGCCCGGCTCAACAACGGGCTCGGCGCCACGCTGCAGGCGAGCTACGGCTTCAATGCCACCGGGGATCACTTCCGCTCGGCGTACCAGCAGCTGCAGGAGGCCCGGCAGTTCTCGCTCTCGCTGGAGGTGCCGCTGGTGCAGTGGGGCGCGCGGGGCCAGGCGATCCAGGCCGCGAAGGCCGATCGCGAGCAGGTGACCAGCCAGAACCGGGGACTCCTCGCGGCCACCGCCCAGGAGGCGCACTTCGCGGTGCTGCAGCTGGAGCAGGCCCGCCGGAACCTGACCCTGTCGGCCAAGGCGGACACCGTGGCCAGCCGGCGGTTCGAGGTGGCCTACAACCGCTATGTGGTGGGGAGGATCACGGTGGACAATCTCTACCTCGCCCAGGCGGAGAAGGACCAGGCGCTGAGCGGCTTCGTGCAGGCGCTGCGGGGGTACTGGGTGGCCCACTACGGGCTGCGCCGGTCGACCCTCTACGACTTCGAGGCCAACGCGCCGATTCGCTGAGGACCACCCACGGAGCGGGAGGGATTCGAACCCCCGGAACCCTTGCGAGTTCTCCAGTTTTCAAGACTGGCGCATTAAACCACTCTGCCACCGCTCCTGGCGACCGGGGAAGCTACCCGGCCCCCATGCCCGCCGCCATCGGTCCCCGTTCGCCCCTGACGCGGTTTCAAGCGCCCCGGCCACGGGGCCGATACTTCGGGCGATGGCTCCGTCGACCGAGTTCTGTTCCGGCTGCGGCACCCCCCTCTCGGGTGAGGCCCGCTTCTGCATGCACTGTGGCCGCCCGGCCCAGGGCGGGGCGGGACGCGTCTCCAGCGTGGATCTCCTTCGGGACCAGCTGATCCAGGCCACCCAGGGCGAGTACGAGATCCTGGAGGAACTCGGCCGGGGCGGGATGGCGGCGGTGTTCCTGGGTCGGGACCTCTCCCTGGGGCGCCAGGTCGCCCTCAAGGTGATGATCCCTGGGCTCGATGCCGCCGCAGGCATGGCCGACCGGTTTCTCCTCGAGGCCAGGACCGCGGCCCAGCTCTCCCACACGAACATCATCCCGATCTACGCCGTCCGCACCACGGGCGAGCTCCGCTTCTTCGTGATGAAGTTCATCCCCGGCCGGTCGCTCGACCAGGTCCTCGCCGCCGAGGGACCGCTCCCGCCCGACCTCGTGCGGGCGGTGCTGGCGCAGGTGGGGTCGGCGCTGGAGCATGCCCACGCCCGCGGCGTGGTGCACCGCGACATCAAGCCGGCCAACATCATGATTGACGACGATGGCTCCGCCATCGTGGCCGACTTCGGCATCGCCAAGGTCTCCCAGAGCGGGAACATGACCCGCACCGGTGTCACCATCGGCACGCCGGCCTACATGTCGCCCGAGCAGTGCACCGGCCAGCCGGTGGGCGGGGCCTCGGATCAGTACGCGCTGGGTTGCGTCGCCTTCGAGCTCCTCACCGGACGCCCGCCGTTCGTGCACGAGGAGGCGGTGCCGGTCCTCCTGGCCCACGTCTCCGATCCCCCGCCGCCGCTGCTCCCGCTCTGCCACGCCTGCCCACTCCCCCTCGCGGCCGCGATCGAGCGGATGCTGGCCAAGTCTCCCGCGGACCGGTGGCCGACCCTCGCCGATGCCTTGGAGGCGGCGGAAGCCGCCGCCGCGGCCGCCGATCCCGAGGTCCGCCGCCGGCTCCGGCAGCTGGCCGATGTGCGGGAGCCGGCGGCCCCGCTTCCGCCCCCTCCGCCCTCGGTACCGCCTCCCTCCGCTGCCAGGACGGTGATCTCCGGGCCACACCCGGTACGCCTCAGCCTGCCCACCCGGTCCGCGCGTCTCGTGACGGGAGAGAGCCTGAGGCTGGATGCGGCGGTGCTCGACGCCGCGGGTGCGGCGGTGTCCGGCGCGCCGCTCCGCTGGCGGTCGACGGTTCCTGAAATCGCATCTGTGAGCGACGGCGGCGTGGTCACCGGCCTCGCCGAAGGGCAGAGTGTCGTCACGGCGCTGTGCGGGAATATCTCGGCTGAAGTCGAGATCGTTGTCGAGCGGATCCCCGTGGGACGCCTGGCCCTCACGCCCGCGCCCTCCGCCTGGGCGCCGGGGGAGCGGCGGGTCCTCCAGGCGGTCGCGCTCGATCGCGCCGGCGCGGTGCTCCCCGGCCGGTCGATCCGCTGGACCAGTCTCGATCCCGCGGTGGCGGTGGTCGACCAGCTGGGGGTGGTGCTCGGCGTGGGGGAGGGCCAGGCCCGGATCGTGGCCGACTGCGAGGGCGAGCGCGCGGAGGTCGTGGTCGACATCCGGCCGGCGAGCGGAACCCTCACCGTCCTGCCCGGAGCCGGGGCCCTGGCCGCGGGGCAGGTGGTCGGCCTGGAGGCCGTCTGGCGGGTCCCGTCAGGTTCACCCAGGCCCGCCCGGGGCGTCGTCTGGTCCTCGAGCGACCCCGGTACGCTGCGGGTGTCGGAGACCGGCGAACTCACCGCCCTCCGGCCTGGAAACGCCCGGATTCGAGCCACTCTCGGGGAGTACGTCGCCGAGGTGCCCTACCAGGTGACCCGCGTGGACGTGGTCACGGTTCGCATAGTGCCGAACATTCCGGCCTTCAGCGTCGGGGAGGAGGCGCGGCTGCAAGCACAGGGATACGACCGGCTGGGGTCCCCCCTGGGCGGGCGAGTCGTCAGTTGGCGGTCCAGCGATCCGAAAGTCGTTATAGTATCGCCAGATGGCGTCATACGAGGGGTTGGGCCGGGCCAGGCTCGAATCAGTGCCGGTATCGGCGCAGGTCTTGCCTCGGTGGATCTGCGGGTAAGCCCCGCCACTGTGGCAGCGATCAGGATCGAGCCCCAGTCTGCTTCCGTCCGGGTAGGGGAGGCGCTCCTCCTCCGGGCGTCGGTGCAGGGAAGCCGGGGGACCACCCTCCCCGGTGTCGGGGTGGAGTGGCTTTCCAGCGATCCACAGGTGGCGAGCGTGTCGCCCGAAGGGGTGGTCCAGGGGCTCCGGTTCGGCACGGTTCGGATTGCGGCATCCGCGGGCGGACGCCGGGCGACCGTCGCGGTCGAGGTTCGGGCCGCCAGCGTGACCACCATCTCGGCCCCGCGGATCCGGGTCAGTGGTGAGAAAGCCTGAAAGTTGTTGCGTTATTATGTTTGGGCAGCCTCTTTAGACATCCAGGTAACCAGGACCGTAGCGACGTGACCCAGCCGATCGCCCCGTCGTTCTGCACCCGCTGTGGCACCCAGGTGAATGCCGGGGCGCATTTCTGCTCCGTCTGCGGGTCGGACGTATCGGGCGAACAGGCCTCCCTGGCAACGGCCCAGCTGGCGGCCAGCCGGCCGCCTGCGGTGGACATGTGGGTGGAACAGCTCGACCTCCTCCGCCAGTCCACCCTCGGCGAGTACGAGGTCCTGGGGGAGCTGGGGCGCGGGGGCATGGCAGCGGTGTACCTGGCCCACGAGTTCGCCCTCGACCGCAAGGTCGCCATCAAGGTGATGTCGCCGGCCCTGGTGACCGGGGCGGGCATGATCGAGCGCTTCAAGCGCGAGGCCCGGACCGCGGCCTCGCTGAGCCACCCGCACATCATCCCGGTCTACGCCGTGCGCGAGACCGACCGGCTCCTGTACTTCGTGATGAAGTTCATCGCGGGGCGCCCGCTCGACGGCGTCCTCAAGGAGCTGGGCCCGCTCCCGATCCCGATGATCCAGATGATCCTGCAGCAGGTCGGCAGTGCCTTCGGGTACGCCCACCGGCGCGGGATCGTGCATCGTGACATCAAGCCCGCCAACATCATGATCGATGAAGAGGGCTGGGCGGTGGTGACGGACTTCGGGATCGCGAAGGTCTCGCAGGCCGAAGGGCTCACGATGACGGGGATGACGGTGGGCACACCCACCTATATGAGCCCCGAGCAGTGCATGGCCCAGGACGTGACCGGGGCCTCGGACCAGTACTCGCTGGGCGTGGTGGCGTACGAGATGATCACCGGCCGGCCGCCGTTCTCGGGCGGTTCGATGATGGCGATCATGTACGGCCACTTCAACGACCCGCCGCCGGATATCGCCGCGGTGCGGCCCGACTGCCCGCCGGAGCTCCGCAATACCGTCATGCGGATGCTGGAGAAGGATCCGGCCAAGCGGTGGCCGTCGATGGAGGACGCGGTCGACTCGATCGGCGAGCCGCCCGCCAAGAGCGACGACGTGATGCGGACCCAGCTGGTGGAGATCGCGAAGAAGAGCGAGAACACCGCCATGCTGCAGCGGTACAGCACGCCGATCAGCCCGGCGCCGCTCACCCGCCAGCGCACCCCCAAGCCCGCGACCCGGCCGCCCCAGCCCGCCGCCCCCGGCGCGGGTCTGCCCCGGACCGGGGCCACCCGGGCCCCGCAGACCGTGGTCGCGAGCCCGCCGGCGAAGAGCAGGACCGGCCTTTTCATTGGTCTCGGCGTGGCGGCCGTTGCCGTGGTCGCGCTCCTGGTGCTCAAGCCGTGGGCGAAGCCGGCGGCGCCGGTCGAGACGGCCGCAGTGCCCGCGCCGGCTGTGGACACCGCCGCGGCGCCGGCCGCCCAGACCCAGCCGCCGCCGAGCGCGCCGGTGCCGGCCCCGACCGAACCCGCGGCGCAGGCTCCGGAGTCGACCGTGGCCACGACCCCCGCGGCCCCGCCGGCGGAGCAACCCACCAACCGGTTCAAGGCGGACTTCCAGGCCCTGGTCCCGAAGCACGCCGATGCCCGGAGCCGGGCCTTGGAGGCGGGGGCCACCCAGAAGGAACTCGCGCTGGGCGACAACCTCCGGCGGTCGGCCGAGCAGCTCGCGCGCAAGGGCGAATATCGCCTGGCGATCAGCACGATCAACGACGGGATCGAGGCCTATGGGAGCGCGGAATCGGCGGCCCGGGCCCGGAGCGCCACCACGGCCCGCCTGCAGCCGCAGCCCGGGCCGACCCAGCCGGAATCGGTGACCCACCTGCGGAACGATCAGCCGCCGGCCCAGCCGCAGCAGCAGGCCACGGCCCCGGTGCAGGCCGCTCCGCGGCCGGCCCCCAGCAACCCGGTGCCCGCGCCGGTGGTGGTGGACGAGCGGCCCGCGGTGGAGCTGGTGATCCGGGAGTATGCCCGGGCCCTGTCCGCGGGCGACCTGGATGCCGCCCTGGCCGTCTTCCCGGGGATGCCCGCCAACACGAAGAAGGGGCTCTCCGACCTGGTCGCGAGGAAGTGGCAGTACGACACCAGCCGGTGGCGCTATCTCGACGTCGTCACCAACGGGACCTCCGCGACGGCCCAGCTGGGCGGGACGACGACGATCAAGGACAACAAGGGCAAGAAGCAGAGCGAGGAGTCCTGGCCCCGGAAGGCTACCCTCACCAAGGGCGCCGGGGGGTGGAAGTTGGTGACCATCGACTAAGGGGCGGCCGGCCAAACTGCCGCCTTGCGGGTCCTTCCAGTCAGCTTTAGTCTAGGTGTCATTCCCGCAGCATAAAACTGGAGGCGTGATGCGTCGAAGCGTGCTTGCGCTCGCTGGGCTCCTCTGTGTTGCCGTTCCCGCCCAGGCGCAGAAGCTCCGCGACAAGATCGGTGAACTGTTCACCTTCGGTAACTGCGGCCAGCCGCTGTGTCTCGACGGCTCGATCAACGCCGGGACAGGTCACGGCAACCACTTCATCCCGGCGGCGGCCACCGGCAACTTCGCGGTGATCTCGTTCATCTCGGACGCCGTCGCCACCAACGCCTCCAACTTCCCGCTCAGCGCCACCTCGAGCGGTGTCACGTTCAAGCTCGTCGGGGGGGTCCCGGTCAAGTCGACCTCCTCAGCCGGCCCGATCTTCGGCGAACGCGCCCAGACGATGGGCCGGGGCCGGTTCCTGCTCGGCACCAACATGAGCGGCATCCGGTTCAAGACTCTCCGCGGCGTTCCCATCGACAATCTCCGGCTCACCTTCACCCACGAAGACATCGGGAACCCCGGCCTCGGCGACCCGACCTTCGAGAACGACGTGATCGACGTCCGGATGTCGATGTACGTGGACCTGCTGGTGACCTCGTTCTTCGCGACCTACGGCCTGATGGACCACGTCGACCTGAGCGTGGCCGCGCCGCTGGTCCACACCTCGTTCCAGGGCCGGAGTACCGCCCAGATCGTCCCCTTCGGCACCCCGGCGTTCCACTTCTTCGGCGGTACCTCGGCGGACCCGATCCTGCGGGCCTCGACCGCCACGTTCGGCTCCGCGACCGGCATCGGGGACGTCGCCGGGCGCATCAAGATCAACTTCTCCAACAAGCCCGGTTTCGCCTTCGCGGTGCTGGGCGATGCCCGGTTCGCCACCGGCGACGAGAAGCAGCTCCTCGGGGCCGGCCACAGCTCGTTCCGCGCGATGGCCATCGCCTCGGCCCAGTACGGGCAGTTCAGCCCGCACCTCAACGGCGGCTACCTCTGGCGCGGGGGAGACCTCGCCAATGACGCCGTCATCGCCAACGTCGGCTTCGACCAGGCGCTGAACGACTGGACGACCTTCGCCGCCGACGTGCTCTCCGAGTGGGAAGTGGGCGACAGCAAGCTGACCCTGCCGGGCCCCGTCACCTTCAGCTTCCCGTTCGTGCGGAGCGTCGATCCCACCGACATCCCCAACAAGCGGGACAACCGGGCCAACGCCTCGGTGGGCTTCAAGTTCATCACCGGCGGCCCGACGATCATCACCAACGCCCTGATCCCGCTCATCCGCGGCGGCCTGCAGCCGAACGTGGTATGGACGGTCGGAGGGGAGTTCAACTTCTAGGCGGGCGACGGGCGGCGGGTGGCCGGAGGGGTGATGCCAAGGAGCGAAGCGACGAGGAACCCTGGCCTTCCGGGACTCCCGCTTCGCTCCGATGCCTTTCAGGGGGGTCTGTGAGATCGCTGATGCTTGTCGGGGGGCTCCTGGAGCTCGGTCTCGTTACCGCCTGCTCCAACAACTCGGACGTGGGGCCGTCGCAGGTCGTCCGCGTCCGGATGGTGCCTGAGAGCGTCTCCGTGGCGGCGGGGGACACGGTCCGGGTCTCGGCCTTTCCGGTCGACGCGGACACCGCCTTCCTCCCCAATGTCCGGGTGGCCTGGTCAGCCGAGGCCGGGGCGGTGGCCACCGTGGACGCGGCCGGGCTTATCACCGGGGTGGCCACCGGGGTGACCAACGTCGACGCGACCGCCCAGGGTGTGGTGGGCAAGGTGGTCGTGGTGGTTCCCTAGGGCCCCGGCGGGCGAGGTGAGCACCAAGGCAAACGGCCCCCTGGATCGCTCCGGGGGGCCGTTTCGCGTCGGAAGGACTCAGTTATTCGGCGAGTTGTTGTTGATCCAGTCGCGGATCGTGTTCTGTTGAGCGGCCGAGAGGAACGGCCCTCCCGGGGGCATCTGGCTGCCGCAGAACGGTGCCGCCGAGGAGACCTTGCTGAAGAGATAGCTGTTGACCGCCTGATTGAGCCCGACCACAACGTAGGTCCCACAGGCACCGGAACTCACACCGCGAATAGCCGCATAGGAGCTTCCCGCCACCAGATTCGGCGAGGTGCCGCCCGCAAAGTGGCACCCGGTGCAGCTCCCCGTGAAGAGGGGCTGCACATCGGCGCTGAACGACCAGACGCTCGAGGCACTGAAGTCGACGGTCTGCCCGTTCGAGGAGGCGCGAAGGGTATTGGTGTACAGCCCGCTTCCTGGCGCCGAGGCCGCCGGCGTCCCGATGCCGCCGAGGGTCCAGGAGACCACGGTGGCGACGCCGCTGGCGTTCGAGGTGACGTTGCAGTTCCCGGTGGTCCCGACGCCGGTGCAGTTCACCGTGCTCGCGCCCGCCGTCCCCACAATCACCGCGAAGTTCACGGTGGCGTTGGGGACCGCGTTGTTGAAGGCATCGCGGACGATCACCGACGGGTCGGTGGTCACGGCGGCACCCCGCACGGCGGTCTGGCTGTTCCCGGCGTTGATCACGATCGAGGCCACGGCCCCTGCGGTGGCGCTGGCCGTGAACGAGGTGCCGGTGGCCCCGGTGCGGGTTGCCGAGAGGGTGTTGTTGTTGGTCCCCGCCGTCTGACCCAGGGTCCAGTTGGTCACCGTGGCGATGCCGCTCGCGTTGGTGTTGACCGCGCATGCGGTGGTGGCGCCGGAGCCGCAGTTGACCGAGGCGTTCGTGCCAGCCGTGATGGTGAAGGTGATGGCCGCGCCCGGCACCGCATTGTTGAAGGCGTCCCGCGCCAGGACCGACGGCGCCGTCGCGACTGCCGTGGCCACCGTGGCCGACTGGCCATTCCCGGTGTTGATCACGATGGTGCTCACCGCGCCCGGGTTGGCCGTGGCGGTGAAGGTGACCGGGGAACCGGTGAGACCACCGACCGAGGCGGTGGCGGTCTGGGTCCCGGCGGTGCCGCCCAGCGTGTGGGTGGAACTGGCGAGGCCGCTCGCGTCCGTGATCGACGATGCCGGGTTCATGCTCCCGCCGCCCGCCGCCGCCCAGCCCACGGTCACGCCCTGGACCGCGTTGCCGTTGGTATCAGTCACCTTCACCACATAGGGCGCGGCCACGGACGTCCCGACCGTTCCGCTCTGGTTGTTGCCGGAGTTGAGCGCGATCGTGGTGGCGTTCCCGGGGTTCCCCGTCGCGGTGAACGTGAGGGGTGAGCCGTTGAGCCCCGCCGCCGTCGCGGAAAGCGTGTTGGCCCCGGCGACCAGCCCCAGGGTCCAGCTCCCCAGCGCGGCGACACCGCTCGCGTTACTCGCGGGGGTAGCGCCGGTAATCTGCCCGGCGCCGCCGGTCACGGCGAACGTCACCGTGGTGCCCGCCACCGGGTTCCCGAAGGCGTCGGTCACCAGCGCCGAGGGCGCGATCGCCACCGGGCTGCCGGCCACCGCCGCCTGGTTGTTCCCGCCATTGATGCTCAGGTTCGCGGCCGCACCGGCGGTGCCGGTGGCGGTGAAGGTCACCGGCGAGCCGGTCAGCCCGACCGAAGTGGCATTGAGGGTATTTCCGCCCGCGGTGGTCCCGAGGGTCCAGCTGGTCACGGTCGCGATGCCGCTGGCGTCGGTGGTGGCGTTCCCGCCCACCACCGAGCCGCTACCCGCGGTGGGCGTGAACGTTACGGCCACGCCGGCGACCGGGTTGTTGAACTGGTCACGGACCAGGACCGACGGGCCCACGGCCACGGCGGTGTTGACCGTCGTGGTCTGGTTGTTCCCCGCCTGGAGGGCGATGCTCGAGGCCACGTCCGGCGTGGTGGTGAGCACGACCGGCAGGGAGCTGGTGAGCGGCGAGGCGTCGGGCGACGAGAGCCAGACCAGCGCCACGTAGCGGCCCAGTACCAGGGTCGAGGTATTGGCGACCAGATCGAGCGCTGCCGGGGTGGCGGGGCCGGTAAGCGTGGCCTGGAGCCACCCGGTCGGGCCGGAGGGGTAGGTTATCGAGTCGACGGTGAGGTTGTTGATCCCGCCGCCGCCGCCGTTCAGCACCGAGTCGCTGCCGGTGGCCACGACGGCGCTGCCGGCGATGCCGCCGATTCGGGCGCTGTCCTGCTGGAAGGTGATGGTCGGCGCGGGGTCGACCACGATGGTCGAGGTCCCGGTGACGCCCGAGGCGCTCGCGGAGAGGGTCGTGGTGCCCAGGGCGAGGCCCGAGACCACGCCGCTGTCGTTCACCGTGGCGATGCTGCCGTCTCCGGTGGACCAGGCGACCCGCTTGTCGGGCAGATAGGCGTTGTCCTGGTCCAGCGGGAACGCCCGCGCGGTGTCGGTCCGGCCGAGGAGCACGTGCAGGGTGTCCGGGCTGATCCGGATCGTCGTGAGGCTCCCGGGGCCGATATCGGACTTGTCCGAGCAGGACAGGCCGGCCGCGAGCGCGCCGAGGACCAGCGCGGTGGAGAGGGCACGTCGGGAGCTACGGTCGGCGAAGGGCCGCATAGAGAGATCCCGTGCAAGGGGGCCCTCCCGCGAGGGGTCGCGGGTCGGGACTCACGATGGCGTGCGAGAGGGGATAACCGGTCTGTAAGCTACGAAATTCGGGGAGGGAGGTCAAAAGGGCGGCCGCCCCCGGCCGGTGGCCGGGAGCGGCGCCAGACGTCAGCGGCGGGCGCGGTTGGTGTTCGCGTCCACGGCCTGGGCGATCGAATCGGCCCGGACCGCCAGGGCACTGTCACCCGAGGCCTGCAGCGACGGCCCCACGAGCCCGTAGACCACACTGTAGAGGGAGAGGATCGACTGGGAGGGGCGGTCGACCCAGCCACGGGGCCGGACCCGGCTCGCGGCGTTGTAATCGTACACCTTGAAGAGCAGGTCCTGGGTCCGGGGCAGGTCCACGTAACCCAGCCCCCGGTTGATGACCACGCCGTTCTTCGTCTCGAGCGGCGTGGGATTGAGCTTCCGCACCAGCCCCTGGGTAACCATGTAGGTCGAGAGGCCGAGGGTCCGGTCGGGGTAGTCGGCGTCGCTCCAGGCGAAGTAGATCGGCCGCTTCCCGAGGTTGTCCCGGATGAGGAAGATCGACATCAGGTCCGAGAGGTACAGCACCGAATCCTGCCCGAAGGCGATCTGCACGTCCCCCAGCTTGATCCCGGTATTGGGGCGCACCAGCTGGGCCTCGGGCATCTCGTTGATGTCCTTCTCCGAGAGCGAGAGCGCCGGGGTCGTGGGGCGGGTGCCCTTCCAGTCCTTCCAGATCGGCGCGGCCTTGCCGGGGTCGAATTCCGGCGTCTCCCGCCGCCGCAGCTGCTGCAGGTGCCACCGGGTGTTCATCAGCGAGAGATTCGCGAGCGTCACATCGCGCCGGATGCCCTCGACCTCCTGGGCATACCAGAGCGGGAAGGTGTCGTTGTCGCCGGCGGTGATCAGGACGCCGTACGGCTCCACCGACTCCAGCAGGTCGCGGGCGAAGTCACGCGCCAGGGTCTCGTGCGCGCGGGAGGCGGTGATGCGGTTCGCGAAGAGGGGGACCAGGCCCAGGGCCAGGACCGGGACGCCGTAGGCGTAGCGTGGCGCCGGCCCGTTCCGCCGGAAGGCCTCGGCGATGGTCCGGACCAGGTCGCCGAAGCCCACCGCGATCCAGAGGCCGAAAGCCGCGAAGGAGACCACGAAGAAGTAGTCCCGCTCACGGACCTCGCGGCCCACCGGGCAGCGCGACGGGTCGACGTCGTAGGAGTACCCGCACTTGAAGTTGAGGTAGAAGATCAGGGCGACCGTCACCGTGGTCATCAGGGTGAACGAGGCCCAGAAGGCCCGCTTGTCCCGCTGCCAGAGCGCGATCGCGCCCCAGGCGCCGATCAGAGTGAAGAGGGCCACGGCGAGGCGGCCCGCCCCCGCGCCCCAGTCACGGGCGAACTGCCAGCCGAAATACTGCAGGTAGTTCCCCATCTGGGAGACCAGATCGGTCTGGCGGAAGGTGAGCGGCGGCTTCCCGTACTGGGCCCGGTTGAGCACCTCGAGCAGGGCGTTCCAGGTGGTCGGCTCCCCCTCGTTGATCGGGGGATACTGGTGGGCCCGGATCGGGAGGAAGAGGTAGTTGAGCGAGATGCCCACCACGACCGCCCCGACGGCGAGGTAGATCGTGGGCCGGCGGAACTCGCCCGGGTCGCGCCAGACGGTGTACGCGAGGAGCAGCACCAGCAGCACCGCCACGGCGGCCCGCTCGGCCGGCTCCCCGTCGACCAGGACGGTCCATTTGCCCGACACGGCGAGGGCGAGGGTGGCGCCGAGGAGCAGCACCCACGGCTTGAGCAGGAGGCGCGGCTCGGTGGCGATCACGTAGATCGCGACGGCCGGCGCCGCCAGCACCCCCATCATGTGGTTGGTCGAGCTCAGCGCCAGGACATAGGCGATGAGGATCAGGTACCGGTCGCGGTGCTCACCCTGCTCGTCGTCCGCCCAGTGCACGCCGAGCCACATCACGAGGGCGGTCGAGAGCATCGAGACGGTGTAGACCTTCTCGTTCACCGTGGACTGGTTCCAGACGGTCCAGGCGGTGGCGCCCACCAGCACGCCGGCAAAGGCGGCGGCGAGCCGGGCCCAGCGGACCGGGACCACGTTCCGCATCCAGCGGTCGGCCACGAGGAACCAGAGGGCGGCGGAGGCGGCGCTGGTGACGGCGGCGAAGAGGTTGATCCGGACCGCGTAGCTGGCCGCGAGCGGCAGCGCGCCCCACACGTGCGCCAGCACCACGAAGAGCGGGTTCCCCGGAGGATGGGGAATGCCCAGCACGTAGGCGGCGGCGATGTACTCCGAGGTGTCCCAGAACGCCGTGGTGGGCGCGAGGGTCGCGATATAGATGGCGAGGACCGCGAGGCCGGCCAGGGCGGCGAAGAGGTACGGCGGGGGCTCGCGGTCAGCGGTCGAGGGAGAGGTCATCTATGGACTGAGAGGTCAGGGGTCGGGGGTCAGGAGTGGCTGGTCGAGGCCGTCGAGGCCGGGGCACGCGGCCCCTGACCCCTGACCCCCGACCCTCGTTGATCAATGTCGAAACTGTCTCTTGCCCGTCACCACCATCGCGAGGCCGAGCCGGTCGGCGGCCGCGATCACTTCCGCGTCACGGACCGAGCCGCCCGGCTGGATGATGGCGGTGACACCGGCCGCGGCGGCTTCCTCGACCCCGTCGGGGAAGGGGAAGAAGGCGTCGGAGGCCATCACCGCGCCCTTCGGATCGTGGCCCTGCTGCCGCGCCTTGTGCACCGCCATGAACGAGCTGTCCACCCGGCTCATCTGGCCGGCGCCGATGCCGATCGTCATCTCGTCCCGGGCGAGGAGCACCGCATTGGACTTCACGGTGGCGACGGCGGTCCAGGCGAACCGCAGGTCGCCCCACTCCCGCTCCGTCGGCTGGCGGCTGGTCACCACCTTCCAGTCCCCATCGGTGGTATCGGGGACGAACCGGTCCTGCAGCAGGACGCCGCCCCGGACCCGCTTCATGTCGAGGCCGCCCTGGCCCCGGCTGACCGGCAGCTCCACGGCCCGCAGGTTCTTCTTCGCCGCCAGCACCTGCAGCGCCTCGTCGTGGAACGACGGGGCCACCACCACCTCGAGGAAGAGCTGGGCCATCGCCTCCGCCGTGCGGCGGTCGACCACGGTGTTGAACGCTACCACACCGCCGAAGGCCGACTGGGGATCACAGGCGAGCGCCTTCTGGAACGCCTCCGCCGCGGAGGCCGCGACCGCGACGCCGCATGGCGTGGTGTGCTTGATGATGGCGCAGGCGGGCCGGGTGGCCCACAGCGACGCGGTCCACATCGCCGCGTCGAGGTCCAGGATGTTGTTGAAAGAGAGTTCCTTCCCCTGGCGCTGCTTGAGGTCGCGCAGCCCGCGGGGCTCCTCGTCGACGTAGAGCCCCGCCCGCTGGCTGGGGTTCTCGCCGTAGCGGAGGGGCATCAGCCGCTCGAAGGAGAACTGGATCCGGTCGGGGAGCCCGTCTTCCTGCGGGGTGAGGTAGCGGGTGATCGCACCGTCGTAGTCGGCGGTGTGGCTGAACACCTTGGCGGCAAGCGCCAGCCGTTCGGCGTCGGGCACGCCGCCCGACCGGAGGAACTCGAGGATCCTGGGGTAGTCGGTGGGGTCCGAGATCACGATCACCGATTCGTGATTCTTGGCCGCGGAGCGGAGCATGGTCGGCCCGCCCACGTCGATGTTCTCGATCGCGTCCTCGAACGAGACGTGCGGCTTGGCCACCGTCTCGCGGAAGGGATAGAGGTTGACCGCCAGCAGGTCGATGGGGACGATGCCGCGGGCCTTGAGCGCCGTCATGTGCTCCGGCACGTCGCGGCGGGCGAGGAGGGCGGCGTGGATGGCGGGATGCAGGGTCTTTACCCGCCCGTCGAGGATCTCGGGGAACCCCGTCACTGCCTCGACCGCGGTCACCGGCACGCCGGCGGAGCGGAGCGCGGCGAAGGTCCCACCGGTCGAGATGACCTCCCATCCCAGGTCGACCAGTCCCTGCGCGAAGGGGACGATGCCGCGCTTGTCACTCACCGAGATCAGCGCCCGGGACACACGAACCTCCTCATGCGGGTGAGGCCAGGGGGTCGGCCAGCGGGACGGGGCGGCCCGCCGCCGCGGCGCGGAGCACGACTGCGGGAAGGAGCCGGTGTTCCGCTCCGAGTACCCGCGCCGCGAGGGTCTCCGGCGTGTCGCCGGCGAGGACCGGCACCCGGGCCTGCGCGAGGATGGCCCCCCGGTCGTACTCCTCGTCGACCAGGTGCACGGTCGCGCCCGATTCCTTCGCGCCGCTCTGGAGCACGGCCTCGTGGACATGGTGACCGTACATTCCCGGCCCGCCGAAGTCCGGCAGGAGCGCCGGGTGGATGTTCAGCATGCGCCCGCGATAGGCCCGGATGACCTCCGCGGGGACCAGCTTGAGGTACCCCGCGAGGACCACGAGATCCACCGCGTGGTGTGTCAGGCGCTCGAGCCACTCGGCGCCGTCCCGGTAGCTCGTGAGGCTCTCCGCCGCGATGCCCCATTCCCGGGCCCGCTCGAGGGCGGGGGCATCGGCCCGGTTGCTCAGGACCAGGACCACCCGGGCCTGGTCCGATCCCCGGAGCGCCTGCAGCAGGGCCACCAGGTTGCTCCCCCGGCCCGACACGCAGACGGCAAGCTTCATTGGCATGGCGCAAGAACTTAGCGGGCCACCGGCAGGGGTTGAAGGGCCGCCGTCGGGGGCCAACCGGGGCGTCGGGCCCTACAGGATGGCCGGGGCCAGGCCGATAATCGCCAGTGAGGCATACACTTAGGCTCACCCGCCCGGGATAGGGGCAGGACCCGGCAGGGCTGGTGGTCTGGCCATTGCCCTTGAGGGGCACCGGATAGACAGGTCACCCGATCACAAGGAACCGGACATGGGACAGCTCTGGACTCGGCGCTCCCTCACGGCGACGGCCGTCGCCCTGGTCGCCACGCTGAGCGGCTGCACGTCGGCCCTCAAGCCGAACAACTCGTTCAATATCCAGGACTTCATTTCTTCCGTCACCGACGGCAGCGGATCGATCCACGCGGTGCTGGTGGACGGTGCGGCCCCGGCCTCCGCGAGCGGCCCCAACGCCTCGGTGAACGGCGTGAGCGTGATGATCAACGGCGGCAGCTCGCAGCAGACGGTGACAGGGAGCGGCGCCTTCACCCGCGTGATCGTCTCGGTCGACGGGCTCAACAACTACTATGAGCTGACGCTCCCGAGCGGGGTCAGCACCCAGAGCCTGGTGATCTCCGCCAACCCCTCGGCGTACGCGAGCAACCTGACCTTCGCGTACGCGGTGGCGGATGCGCAGGGGGTCGGCCAGTACGCCCGCCAGGCGATGCGCTTCCTGCAGGTGGGCACCGGCGACATCCAGGTCAGCGTGGCCTGGGACGACAGCGCCGACGTCGATCTCCACGTCGTGGACCCCAATGGGGAGCACATCTACTTCGGGCATCGCGACGCGGCCTCGGGCGGGACGCTCGACCTCGACGCGAACGCCGCCTGCGGCCGCAACGTACCGCCGGGCGGCGGCGACCCGATCTTCGTCAGCAACGAGAACGTGGTGTGGCCGACGGGCAAGGCGATCCCGGGTCAGTACGTGGTCTTCCTCCACTACTGGTCGGCCTGCGGCACTCCCCAGACCAACTGGGTTGCGACCATCCAGCGCACCGGCGCCCAGCCCCAGATCGTCTCGGGCAGCTTCGTCGGCTCCGCCAGCGCGGTCGACACGGTGAGCGTGTTCACGTACTAGAGTTCCGGGTTCCGGGTTCCGAGTTCCGAGTGGGTCCCGCG
>DASZPT010000280.1:0-2057 GCA_035549935.1 Gemmatimonadales bacterium | reverse complement strand
GGAGCAGCTCGGAGGAGCCGGAGATGACGGTGAGCCAGTTGTTGAAGTCGTGGGCGACGCCGCCGGCGAGGAGGCCGACCGATTCCATCTTCTGCGTCTGGCGCACCTGGGATTCCAGCTGCCGCCGGGCGGTGATGTCCTCCGCCACGCCGGCCACCCGGGTCACGGCCCCGGCGGCGTCGTGCACCGGGAAGGCGCGGTCCCGGACCCAGCGGATGCTGCCATCGGGCCGGATGACCCGGTATTCCAGGTCGTAGCTGCCCAGGGCCTGCCGGGGCAGCGCCTGGAGGACCTGCTCCCGGTCGTCGGGATGGATCGCGTCGAGCCATTCCGAGGGATTCCGGCGCAGCGATTCGCAGGTCCGCCCCCAGATCTGTTCGTAGCCGGGGCTGATGTAGATGATCGAACCCTTGTCGAGGTCGGTGAGCCAGAAGACCTCGTGAATGCTCTCGGCCAGCTGGCGGAAGCGCGCCTCGCTCTCCCCCAGCTCCGCGCGGGTGCGGAGGCTGTCGCTGAGGTCTTCGCTGAAGATGAGGAGGCCGCCGACGGCGCCATCGGCGCCGTGCCAGGGCCGGACTTCCCAGCGCAGGATCTGCACGCTGCCGTCCGCGCGGGGGAACTCGTCGGCATCGGCGCGGACGACCTCCCCGGCCAGCGCCCGCCGGTGGATCTCCCGCCACCGCTCGGGAATCTCCGGAAAGATCTCGTAGTGGGAGCGGCCCGCGACGTCAGCGTCACCGAGGTGGTAATCGGCGAGCCAGCGGCGGCTGACGCTGATGTAGCGCATGTCCCGGTCGAGCATCGCGAGCGAGGCGGGGGCGTGTTCGATGAAGAGCTGAAGGCGCTCCCGGCTCTCGCGCAGGGCCTGCTCGGCCAGTCGCTGCTCGGTGACATCGTGCACCACCGCGAGCACGATGTCATCCCCGTGCATCTGGAGGATCTCGGACCAGACCAGTCCCTGCCGCGGCGCGCCGTCGGCGCGACGGAAGGGGTACTCGAAGCCCGTGACCCGGCCGTCCCGGGCCAGCGTCTGCCAGAGGGTGGTCCGGACGCGCTCCTCGACAAATCCGGGGAGCTGGGCGGTCGTGCTGCCGATCAACCGGGACCGATCGTACCCGGTCAGGCGCTCCATGGCGCGGTTCACCGCCATGATGGTCTGGTCCGACGCCCGGAAGAGCATGCTGCCGGTCGGGCTCATCTCGAACGCCATGGAGAAGCGTTCCTCCGAGGCCTGGAGCGCCTGCTGGAGCGCCCGCTGCTCGGTGAGGTCCACGTACATCGCCACGAAGCCGATCCGGGCGCCCGCCTCGTCGTGGAGCGGGGCGCTGGACAGGCGCACCTCGAGCACGCGGCCATCGCGGCTGCGGCGCTGGGTCACGACCGTGAAGGAGATCCCGCTCATCACCCGCTCACGCAACTGCAGGTGCTCGCGCTCGAGACCCGGTGGCACGATCGGGATGGGATGGCCGAGCACCTCGTCGGCCCGCCAGCCGAAGACGGTCTCCGCCGCGCGGTTCCAGTGGAAGACGGTGCCCTCGGGCGTCAGCCCGATGATGGGGATGGGCGAGGCCCGGTCCATCGCGTGAAGCCGGTCGCGCGTGGCGCGCAGCGATTCCTCCGCCATCAGCCGCTCGGTGATCCTCTGGACCGTCGTGACCCGGTAGGCGAGGGTGCCGTCGGTGCGGTAGACCGCCCGGAGGTCCACCTCCACGTCGACCCGGGCCCCGTCGGGCCGCTGCAGCCTGGCCTCGAAGCGGGCGCTGCCGTCGCGCTCCGCCTCGGCGATCTTTTCGCGGACCCGCTCCCGGTCCTCCGGGGCGTACAGCTCCGGAATCGGGGTCTGCTGGAGCTCGGTCGGGGTGCGCCCCGTGAGGCGGGAATAGGCGGGGTTGGACATCATCACCGTGTTGGGTCCCGGCGCGCCCATGGCGATGCCGATCGCCGCCTCCCGGAAGGCGTCGGCCATCTTCTGCAGGCTCTCGCGGGCCTGCTTCTCCTCCGTGATGTCGATCGCGGTGCCGAAGTAGGTCTCGATCCCGTCCGGGTCGATGATCCGC
>DASZPT010000279.1:0-18348 GCA_035549935.1 Gemmatimonadales bacterium | reverse complement strand
AGCAGTCCATCCACCCGCTCGCGCGCTTCCGCGAGTAGCGCCGGGGCGTCGGCCCCGCTCGCCGGATGACCCGGGTCGGCGGTCATTTGTCGGCGTCGAAGTCGGTCGCCCGCAGGGTGCCCTCGGCGTCCTCGAGCACCTTCTTCACCCGGAGCTCGGCGGCGCCCAGCCGTTCGCGCGCGAGCCGGAGCCGGGCCACCCCTTCCTCGAAGAGGGCGAGGGCCTGGTCGAGGTCGCCATCCTCACGTTCGAGCCGCCGGACGATTTCCTCCAGCCGGCGCAGCTCCTCCGCCAGGGACGGGGCGGGATCGGTCATGACGCCTCACGCACCCGGGCCGGCACTTCTCCGTCCACCACCCGAAGGGTGAACTCCAGCCCCGGAGTAAAGGATGCACGCTGCTTGAGCACCCGGCCATCCTCCGCCCGGGCCATGCTGTAGCCTCGATCGAGGACCCGCAGCGGCGAGAGCGCGTCCAGCTGCGCGGCCAGCCGCTCCAGGTCGCGGCGCCGCCGCTCGAGGCGCTGGTCGAGCGAGGCCTGGAGCCGGTCGGCGCTGCGGGCCAGCCGCTCCCGGCCGAGCCGGGTGCTCCGGCCCAGCGCGGTGCCTAGCCGGATCCCGCAGGCCGCGATCTGCCGGGCGAACTCCACCTGGTCGGGCAGCGCCAGCTCCACCGCCGCCGACGGCGTGGCCGCGCGCACGTCGGCGATGAGGTCGGTGAGGAGGAGGTCAGTCTCGTGGCCCACCGCCGAAATGGTCGGGACCTCGACCGCGGCGAGCGCCCGGCACACCGCCTCGTTGTTGAACACCGCGAGATCCTCCCTGGCGCCCCCGCCCCGGGCGAGGATGCAGAGATCGATCCCCGGCATCCGGTTCACCCGCGCGAGGGCGCGGAGAAGGTCACCCTCCGCCTCGCTCCCCTGCACCCGGGCCCCGAAGAGCAGGAGCTCGACCGCGGGCCAGCGCTTCCGCGCGACCGTGATGATGTCGCGGAGCGCCGCCCCCTCGAGGCTCGTGACGACCGCGATGGCCGACGGGTGCGGCGGCAGCGGACGCTTGCGGCCCGGGTCGAAGAGCCCGTCCCGCGCGAGCGCCTCCCGGATCCGCTCGAGCGCCAGCTGCTGCTGGCCGATGCGGTCGGTGACGAGGAGCTGGGTGACGTTGAGCCGAAATTCGCCCCGCTCCTCCCAGACCGTGGGCGTGCCCAGGAGGTAGACCTGGGTGCCGTCGGGAGGCGGGGTCTTGATCCGCTGGGTCCACTTCCGCCACATCACGCACCGGACCTGCGCCAGCCGGTCGCTCACCGTGAAGTACCAGTGCCCGCTGGCGTACGCCTTGAGGCCGGTGAGCTCCCCGCGTACCCAGATCGGCCCGATCGCCTGCTCCACCACGCGCCGCGCCGCCCGGGCGAGCTGCACCGGGGTCCAGGGGGCGTCGGGGTTGGGGGTGAAGAGATCCATGCGGTGGCAGGGAAGTTTGGGAGTACGGGCCAGAGGCCGGAGGCGGGAGTAATCCGGCGCGTGCGAGAAGATCGTCTCGTGCTCGGAGTTACCCGGCCTCCCGCCTCCGGCCTAAAGCTGTTTCACCGCCTGCAGCGTATTCGCCAGCAGCATCGCGATGGTCATCGGCCCCACCCCGCCGGGCACCGGGGTGATCGCCGAGGCGATTTCGGCCACCGGCCCGTAGGCCACGTCGCCGGTCAGGCGATACCCCTTGGGCTTCGTGGCGTCGTCCACCCGGTTGATGCCGACGTCGATGACCACCGCACCGGGCCGGACCATGTCGCGAGTGACGAACTCGGCCTTGCCGATCGCGGCGATGAGGATGTCGGCGGTGCGGCACACGCCCGGCAGGTCGCGGGTCTGGGAGTGGCAGATGGTGACCGTCGCGTTGCCGCCGGGGCCCTGCTGGATCAGCAGGTTCGCCATCGGCTTGCCGACGATGGTGCTCCGCCCCACCACCACGGCATGCGCCCCCCGGGTCTCGATCCCGTTGCGGATCAGCATCTGGATCACGCCCCATGGCGTGCAGGGCCGGAGCGCCGTGGGGTCGCCGATGACGAGCTTGCCCACGTTCACCGGATGGAACCCGTCGACGTCCTTCGCCGGGTTGATCCGGAGGAGGACCTTCTCGGTGTTCATATGCTTGGGGAGGGGCAGCTGCACCAGGATCCCGTGAATCGTCGGATCGGCGTTGAGCTGGTCCACGATCTGGAGCAGCTCGGCCTCGGAGATCTCCGCCGGGCGGGTGATCTTGACCGAGTGCATCCCGGCCTCGAGGCAGGCCTTCTCCTTGGACCCCACGTAGGCCTTGGAGGCGGGGTTCTCGCCCACCAGGACCACCGCGAGCCCGGGGATGATGCCCTTCTGCCTGAGCAGGGCGGTCTCGGCCGCCACTTCCTCGCGGATGGTCTTACCGAGGGCGACTCCGTCAATGATGCGGGCACTCATCGGGCAATGTCCACGGCTCGGGTTTCGCGGATGACTACGACCTTGATCTGGCCGGGGTACTGCAGCTCGTTCTCGATCCTGCGGGCGATCTGGTCCGAGAGCGTGATCGCGGCGCCGTCGTCCACCTTGTCCGGCGTCACGATGACCCGGACCTCGCGCCCCGCCTGGATCACGTTCGACTTCTCCACGCCGGCGAACCCGTTGGCGATCTCCTCCAGCTTGGTGAGACGCTTCACGTAGCTCTCGAACGCCTCGCGCCGGGCGCCGGGGCGGCTGCCGCTGATCGCGTCGGCCGCCTGGACCAGCACCGACTCCGCGGTCTCGTGCGGCACGTCGTCGTGATGGGCCTGGATGCAGTTGATCACCAGCGGATGCTCGCCGTACTTCCGCGCCACCTCCACCCCCAGCTCGACGTGGGTGCCCTCGTTGTCGTGGGTCAGCACCTTGCCGATGTCGTGGAGCAGCGCGCCCCGCTTCGCCAGCTGCACGTCGAGGTGGAGCTCCGCCGCCATCATCCCGGCGAGCCAGGAGACTTCCTTCGAGTGGTCGTAGATGTTCTGGCCGTAGGAGGTGCGATACCGCATCCGCCCGACCAGCCGGATGATCTCGGGGTGGAGCCCGTGGACCCCGGTCTCGAAGGCGGCCTTCTCGCCCAGCTCCTGCATCTCGGCGTTGAGTTCCTTCTGGGCCTTCGCGACCAGCTCCTCGATCCGCCCCGGGTGGATCCGCCCGTCGGTGATGAGCGCCGCCAGCGCCCGCCGCGCGACCTCGCGCCGGACCGGGTCGAAGCAGCTCACGATCACGGTGTCGGGGGTGTCGTCGATGATCACGTCGACGCCGGTCGCCTGCTCGAAGGCGCGGATGTTCCGGCCCTCGCGGCCGATGATCCGCCCCTTCATCTCGTCGCTCGGGAGGGCCACCGCCGCCACCGTGCTCTCGGCGGTCTGCTCGGCCGAGATCCGCTGGACCGCGAGCGCCACGATCTTCCGGGCGTCCTTCTCGGCCGAGCGCTTGGCCTGCTCCCGGATGTCGCGCGCCAGCGCCTGGGCCTGGCCCCTGGCCTCATCCTCGGCCCGCTGCAGCACCTCCCGCCGGGCCTCCTCGGCGGAGAGTCCGGCGATCCGCTCGAGCCGCTGGCGCTGCTCCAGCACCAGCTGCTCGATCTCCCCTTCCCGCTTGCGGACCGCGTCTTCGCGGCCGGCGATGGTCCGTTCGCGGGCACTGAACCCCGATTCCTGCTTGCGGACTTCCTCGAACTTCCGTTCCAGCGAGCGATCGCGTTCCTCGGCCCGGCGCTCGAAGCGGTCCCACTCCTCCCGCCGGCGCTGGGCTTCCTTGTCGAGGTCCTCGCGGAGACGGAGGATCTCCATCTTCCCCTCGAGGACCATCTGGTTGCGGGCCTCGTTGGCCTTGCTCGAGGCCTCCTTCACCATCGTCTCGGCCTCCGCGCGCGCCTCCGCGAGGGTGCGGGCGGCGCTGGTCCGCTGGGTCCGGCTGTAGATGAAGAAGAGGACGCTGGAAACGACCAGACCCGCGGCGAGCCCTTCGATGAGGCTCAGGAGAGGCGACATGCGATCTATTCTCCAAGGAGCGCGCGTCGGCGCGGCTCCGAACATGGTACGGCCCACGGCGGGCCGCGGCTCAGCCGATGATGCCCTGGGGTCCCGTGGCCCGGCGGCCGCGCTTGGCCGGCGGCAGCAGCCGGGCCAGGTCGTCCGCCATCGCGTTCAGCCGGGCGGAGTGCTCCCGATCGCCCCGGCGCGCCTGGAACAGCTCGTCGGTGATGGCGAGGGCCGCGAGGATGGCGGCCTTGTGGGTCTCCACCTGCGGCAGCATGTCCCGGATCCGCTTGAGGGCGGCATCCACGTAGGCCGCGACCTCCCGGGTGTACTCCGGCGGAAGCTCCGACCGGACGGTGTAGTCCTCCCCGCCGATCGTCACCCGCACCGCGTGCTTGGGGGTGTTCATGCCACCCCCTCGTCCGCATCCTGCTCCAGGAAGCTCAGGCGGTTGCTGAGCAGCCGGAGCCGGTCCCGCGCGCCGTCGATCCGCTGGCGCAGCGCCTGGTTCTCCACCTCGAGGTCCAGCACCCGCTGGCGGGCCTGTACCAGCTCCGGCCCCGCCACCACGCCGCCCTTGGCTTTCACCTCCGCCAGCTCCGCCTCCGCCTTGAGCGAGCGGCGGCGCCACGCGGCCAGCTCCTCCCCCACGTGCTGGAGCAGCTCGGCGAGCTCGTCGAGGGCCCGGGAATCAGGACGTTCGTAGTTTTGCGTCAAGCTGCTGCTCCACGGCCTTGAGCACCCGGGTCATCAGCGGATCCACCTCGTCATCCCGCACGGTGCGGTCGGCGGCCCGGAAGACCAGCCGGAACTGCACCGCCCGGTGCTCGGGACCAAGCTGGTCCGAGCGGAACTCGCTCATCACGCCCACGCGCTCGAGCAGCGTGCCGGCGGCGCCGCGCATGGCGGCCTCCACCCGCGCCGCGCTCACCCCGGGGCCCAGCACCAGGGTGACGTCCCGCCACGCCGCCGGTGTCGTCGGCACCGGCTGGTACCGGGCCGCGGGCCGCGCGTCGGGAGCGATCTCGAGTTCAAAGCCGAAGACGGGAGCGGCCCAGGCGGGAGGAACCGTGTCGACTTGTGCGGCGTGTCCCACCCGCCGGTTGTCCTCGGTCCGCGCCACCCAGCCACTCCCCTCAACCTGCACTTGTGCGGCCGGATTTGCCAGAGCCACCGCCACCCGGAAGAGGCCTTCCAGATCCCAGAGGTCGTGGTCGGCCGGCTTGCCGCCGTCGGTCCAGTGGGCCGGGGCCCGGGCGCCGGTCACGACCCCCGCCACCCGCATCGTCTCCTCCGGCCGCTGCCCCTCCCCGGCAAACCGGAACCCGGTCCCGATCTCGAAGAGGCGCACGTCACGGGTCAGGTGCGACCAGTTCGCCTCCACCGCCCGGCCCAGCCCCGGCAGCAGGGTCTCCCGGAGGTGCGAATCCTCGGCCGAGAGCGGGTTGAGCAGCCGGACGCTCCGGGGGCTCTCCGCCGGCCCCATCGTAAGCGAGGTGGTCTCGAGGAGGCCGAGCCGCACCAGGCCCTCACGCACCACGCCGATAGCCCGGTCCATCGGACCGTCCGCCAGGTGGCGATTGACCCGGAAGGGACGCAGCTCGATCGGGAAGTTGTCGTAGCCGTGGAGCCGCGCGATCTCCTCGATGAGATCGACCTCCTGCTCGAGATCGGGGCGCCACCCGGGGACGTCCACCGCCAGCCGCTCGTCATCGGGCTTGTAGAGCACGGTGCACCCGATCGCCACGAGGTACTTCTCGATCTGCGACACGGCCAGCGCGGCTCCGAGGAGCTGCTCCACCCGGGCCACGCGGAGGAAGATGCGGGGAGGATGGGTGATGACCGGCCAGACGTCGACCGCGTCGGTCACCGTCCCCCCGGCCAGCGTCACCACCAGGTCCGCCAGGCGGCGTTGCGCGTCGGGCAGCCCCCAGAGGTCGACCCCGCGCTCGAACCGCTGGCTCGCGTCGGTCGACATGCCGAGCGCCCGCCGGGTGCGGCGGAGCCGGCGGGGCTCGAACCAGGCGCACTCGAGGAGAAGGTCGGTCGTGGTCTCGCTCACCTCGGTGTTGGCGGCCCCCATCACGCCACCGACGCCCACCGCCCCGCCGCCGTCCGCGATGGCCACCATGTCGGCGGTGAGCGTGCGCTCCACGCCATCGAGGGTCGTGACCTTCTCGCCCGCGGTGGCCCGGCGGGCCACCACGGTGGCGCCGCGCACCCTGGCGATGTCGTACGCGTGCACCGGGTGATTGAGCTCGAGCATCACATAGTTGGTGGCGTCCACCACGTTGCTGATGCTGCGGACGCCGGCGGCCGCCAGCCGGTCGCGGAGCCAGGCGGGCGAGGGACCGATCTTCACCCCGCGGATCACCACCGCGGTGAAGCGGCGGCATCCCTCCGGATCGTCGGTCCCCACCGTGATGCCGTCCACCCTGCCGCGCTCCGCGTCGATCCGGCGGAGCGAGCCGAGGCCGGTCACCGCGGCGCCGGGAATCGGCGGGAGGCGGAACGGGGTCCCATAGCTGAAGGCCAGCTCGCGCGCGACCCCCTTGTGGCCCAGGAGATCGGGACGATTGGGGGTGACGTCGAGCACCAGGCGGTCATCATCGACCGGGAGCGCCTCGAGCAGCGCCGTTCCCGGCCCGGCGGCGGTATCGAGTTCGAGAATGCCGTCATGATCCTGGCCCAGTCCCAGTTCCCGGGCGCTGCAGAGCATCCCCTCGGAGACCTCGCCCCGGATCTTGCGGCGATCGAGGGTGATGCCGCCGGGGATCGTCGTCCCCACCCGGGCGAAGGGATACTTCTTCCCCGCCGTGACGTTGGGCGCGCCGCAGACCACGTGGAGCGGCGCCGGCGAACCGTCATTCACGAGACAGAGCCGGAGCCGGTCGGCGTTCGGATGCGGCGCCACCGACTCGACCAATCCCACCACGATCTTCTCGAGGCCGGGATGGAGCGGCTCGATGGCATCGACCCCCGCACCGAGCATCACGAGGCGATTGGCGACATCCCGGGCGTCGAGGGCGCGGCCGAGAAAGCCCTCGAGCCAGCGTCGTGAAATGTTCATGGCTGGCCACCCGGGCGCCTGCCCCCCTGGGCGCCGGCCACGAACTGCTCCAGGAACCGCATGTCCCCCTCGTACAGGAGCCGGATGTCGGTGATGCCGTAGCGGTTCATCGCGATCCGTCCCGGTCCCATGCCGAAGGCGAAGCCGGTGTACCGCTCGGGGTCGAGCCCGCCGCTCGCGATCACCCGGGGATGCACCATCCCCGCGCCGAGAATCTCCATCCATCCCGTGCCCTTGCAGGCGGGGCACCCCGTCCCGCCGCACACGCCGCAGCTCACGTCCATCTCCGCCGAGGGTTCGGTGAAGGGGAAGTAGCTGGGGCGGAAGCGGACCCGGGTACTGGTGCCAAAGAACTCGCGGGCGAAGTGCGCCAGCGTCGCCTTGAGATCCACGAACGAGATCCCCTCGTCGACCGCCAGCCCCTCGATCTGGGCGAAGGCCGGGGCGTGCGAGGCGTCGAAGGGGTCCTTGCGGTAGACCATGCCCGGGATCACCACCCGGATCGGGGGCGGCTGTTCCAGCATCACCCGGATCTGTACCGGCGAGGTGTGAGTCCGCAGCAGCAGCCGCCCCTCGTCCCGGGTGCGCCGGTCCTGGGCCCGGCGCTCGTGCGCCCCGATCCCCGATGAGCGGTTGAGTCGGCGATCCGACTCCTTCCGCCGGTCCGGGATGTCGAGGTAGAGGGTGTCGTGCATGTCCATCGCGGGGTGATCCGGCGGGAAGTTGAGCGCGCCGAAGTTGTACCACTCCGTCTCGGCCTCGGGACCGGTGGCCCGCGCGAAGCCGAGCCCGTGGAAGATCGCGACGATCTCCTCGACCACCCGGGTGACGGGATGGGAAGCGCCCTGCCAGCGCTCCCGGCCGGGCATGGTGCGGTCGATCCGGGCCTGGGCCCTGGCCTGGGCCTCGCCGGCGAGCGCCGCGCGCCGGGCCGCGATCGCCGCCTCCCACTCCTGCTTGAGGCGGTTCGCGGCCGCGCCGAGGGCCCGCTTCTCCTCGGCGGAGAGGGCGGGCAGTCCCTTCAGGATCTCGGTGAGCGCGCCCTGCTTGCGGCCCAGGACGCGGATCTCCTCCGCGTCGAGCGCCGCGGCATCGAGCGCCGGCACGCGGGCCAGCTCGGCGCGCAGCGCCTCGAGCCGCTCCGGGAGCGAGGTGGTATCGGGCATCAAGACGATCGGGTCACGGGTGATTCGGCGTCCGAAAAGTCGCGGGGGTCAGGAAGCAGCGCCAGCCGCCCCTGACCCCGGCCCTGCGCCGGTGCGGCCGAGGCATGCCTCGGCGCCCCCGGGTACCGTCAGTGCGCGGCGCGCGCCACTTCGGCGATCCGGGCGAAGGCATCGGCGTCCTTCACCGCGAGATCGGCCAGCACCTTGCGGTTGATCTCGACGCCGGCCTTCTTGAGCGCCGCCATGAAGCCGCTGTAGTTGAAGCCATGGATCCGGGCCGCGGCGTTGATGCGGGTGATCCAGAGGGCGCGGAACTCGCTCTTCTTCTTGCGGCGGTCGCGGTAGGCGTACTGCATCGCCCGCTCGACCGTCTCCTTCGCCGGCTTGTACAGCTTGCTCCGGGCGCCACGGGCGCCCTTCGCGGCCCGCATGATCTTCTTCTTGCGGGCATGATGGGCGACGTTGCTCTTGACTCGAGGCATGGAACCCTCCGGTTACGCCTGAAGCAGGCGGTTGACCCGCGGGAAGTCGGCGGACGACACGAGCGACGGCTTCTTCAGCCGGTTCTTCCGCTTCCGGGTCTTCTTGGTCAGGATGTGCGAGTGATTGGCCGACCAGCGCTTGAGCGCCCCCGTCCCGGTGCGCTTGAACCGCTTCATGGCCGCCCGCTTCGTCTTCTGCTTTGGCATTGCCCTGTCTCCTTTGATCCGCCGAGGTGCCGGGGCTACTTGGGCCCCATCACCATCACCATGTTCCGGCCCTCGAGCTTGGCATCCTGCTCGATCTTGCCGATGTCACCGAGTCCCGAGGCAAACCGGTCCAGGACCGCCTTGCCCAGTTCCAGGTGCGCGATCTGCCGGCCCCGGAACATCATCGTCACCTTGACCTTGTTGCCCTCGGTCAGGAACTCGCGGGCGTGGCGGGACTTGAACTCGAAGTCATGCTCTTCGATGCCCGGCCGCACCTTGATTTCCTTCAGGTGGATGACGTGCTGCTTCTTCTTGGCGGCGCGGGCCGCCTTCGCTTCCTCGAACTTGAACTTCCCGTAGTCCATGATCTTGACCACGGGGGGCCGCGCCATCGGCGCGACTTCCACCAGGTCCAGGCCCCGCTCCTGCGCGGCAGCCAGCGCTTCCTCGACCGGCAGCACTCCCAGCTGTTCGCCCCCGGGGCCGATCACCCGGACCGGGCTGATCCGGATCTGCCGATTGATGCGGACCCGGCGTTCACGCTCGTTGGTGGACAGTGTCGTCGCTCCCGCGCAAAAGAAAACCGGACACCCGATCTCCCCTGGGTGTCCGGCAACAGAGAGTGGCACCGCGCGCGCGGGCCACTGATCACCTGTCGTCTGGACCCGGTCGCACCGGCCGGAGCCGGGCTCGAGGGTGGAGGGCCACCGGCCCCCGCTTCGAAGTGGCGGAAAGCTAGCAGGGGCAAGCGATTGGGGCAACCCTCAAATCCCGGCGTGGCCGGGCCGGGGGCTCAGCGCACCAGCATTGTCACCCGGCACGAGCCACGAGAGATTTCGCAACATGGCCGACCTCCCCGCCCGCCGTTTCAACGAGACCGATACCGACGCCATTCTCCGCCGCACCGCCGAGCTCGCCACCGGCTCGGAGGAAAAGCCGGCGCGCCGTGGCCTCTCCCTCGACGAGATGGAGTCCCTGGCCCGCGAGGCCGGCCTCGACCCGGCGCTGGTGCGCCAGGCCGCCCGCGACGTCACCACCCGGCAGGCCCAGCAGGCCTCCCCCTGGGCCGGAGCCCCGCGGCGCATCGTCCTGGAAGAGGAATTCGAGGGCGAACTCACCGAGGAGCTGTGGGAAAGCATGGTCGGGGAGCTCCAGCGGTGCTTCGGCGGGATCGGGCTGGCCTCGAAGGTGGGCCGCACCCGGACCTGGATGTTCGCCCCCACCGGACCGCGGGCCCCGCACACCCGCGCGGTCAGCGTCACCGCCAGCACCGCGAAGGGGAAGACGGTGATCCGGATCGACGAGCAGCTGAGCCAGCTCGCCGGCGCGCTCTTCGGGGGGATCGTGGGGGGCTTCGGCGGCGGGACCACCGGGATCTGGATGGGGATCGGGATGGGCGTGCTCCACTCGCCCATCGCCGCGGTGGCGCTGATGCTGACCTCGATCGGCGGCGCCTACAGTCTCGCCCGCCACCTCTTCGTCTCCACCTACCGGAAGCGGACCGCGGAGCTGAGCGACCTCCTCACCCGGCTCGGCAACGCCCGGCCGATCGACGAGTAGCCCGCGTCAGGCCGGCGTCACGACCCGCTGGTCGGCGAGGTCCACGCCTTTCCTGCCGTCGCTCACCACCCGGCCGGTCGCCACCATGGGATCGTGCTCGAAGATGAAGGTCCACCCCCCGCGCACCGCGTCGTCCAGCAGCGCCCGCTTCGACTCGAGGGTCCTGAGCGGCTCCAGGTCGTACCCCATGATGTAGGGGAGCGGCAGGTGGGCGCTGGTGGGGATCACGTCGCCCAGAAAGACCGCCGTGTCCCCCTCGTCCCGGATGACGAGGCTCTGGTGCCACGGCACGTGCCCGGGGGTGAGCCGGGCCGAGATGCCTGGCAGGATCTCCCCCTCGCCGTCGAGGAGCCTCCAGCGTCCCGCCTGCGCTACCGGCTCGAAGTTGGGCGGGAGATAGCTCGCCCGGGTGCGCTCGTTGGTGTGCCGGGCGAACTCGAGTTCGCGCTGCTGCACGACATAGGTGGCGTTCGGGAAGGCGAGGCGGGTCGTCCCGTCGGGGCCCTTGAGGGTGTTCCCCCCGGCATGGTCGAAGTGCAGGTGGGTGTTGATCACCCAGCGCACGTCCGCCGACCGGTGTCCCGCCTGCCGGATGGCATCCTCGAGGCGGGTGGGCCCGGGATCGTGCCCCTCGTTCCGCACCGCATAGATGTCGAGGAACTTCGGGTCCTCCTTGTCCCCCAGCGCCGTATCGATCAGCACCAGCCCGTCGGGGTGCTCGATCAGGAGACAGCGCATGCCGAGGAGGATCCGGTTCCGCTCGTCCGGGGTCACCCGCTTCGACCAGAGCGGCTTGGGGACCACGCCGAACATCGCCCCGCCATCGAGGGACTGGGTCCCGCCTTCGAGCAGGTAGCAGTGGAGCGAGCCGACCTGGAACGGTGTGCAGAGCGACATCAGTGGAGTCTCGGGTTGCGGGGCGCCTGGTCGAGACCGGGCTGGTCGGGGTCGATGAGGCCACGGCGCCGCTTGCGGGCCCGCTGCCGGGCCCGGCGCGACTGGAGCCGGGTGCGGCGACGGCAGATCGACTCGAGGTCGGCGAGGGTACGGGCGCCCTTCTCCCGGGCGAGGAGCAGCAGGCGCTCGAGCACCTGGGCCGTGACCAGCGCGTCGCCTCCGGCACGGTGCCGGGCCGGGTTCTCGACGCCGAAGTACTGGGCCACGCTGTCGAGACCGCGGGATTCGAGCGCGGGGAGCAGCATGCGGGTGAGGCGGACGGTGCACAGCATGCTCCCGCTCAGCCCGAGGCCGCGGGCCCGGCGCATCTCCGCGGTGAGGAAGCCCCAGTCGAACCGGGCGTTGTGGGCCACGAAGACCCGGCCGGCCAGCACCGCGAGGAGCTGGTCCGCCACCTGGTCGAACTCCGGAGCCCGCGCGACCATCTGAGCCGAGATCCCGGTGAGGCCGGCAATCCGGGGCGGGATGAACATGCGCGGATTGACCAGCGAGTCGAACACCACCTCGCGCCGGGAGCCGTGGACCAGCACGACCGCGACCTCCATGACCCGGTCCTGCCCGGTGGAGGCCCGCGAGCCGGTGGTCTCGACGTCGACCACCGCGAAGGCGCACTCCTCGATGAGCGGGGAGCCGCCGGCCTCGGCCACGAGCGCCCAGCGCCCATCCTCGAGCTGGCGCACCCGGGGGTCCGACCCGAGCATCGCCACCGACAGCCGCTCCGCCACCGCGAGGGGCGCCTGCTTGAGGCCCATCACGTCCCGCGCGAGGCGGTCGGCGCCGCAGGGGCCCTCCAGCATGAGCGCCAGGGCCCGTTCGACCAGGGTCCGTTCCGGGAATGCCGAGAGTCCGATCATGCCGGCGCGCGCCTCAGCGGAAGGGTCATGCAGCGCGGGCCGCCCCCGCCCCGCACCAGCTCGTCGCCATCGATGGTGACCACCGTCCGGTGCTTGGTGTCGAGCCAGTCGTCGAAGGCCACGAAGTCGACGCTCGAGACCACCCGGAATCCCGCCTGCCTGAGCGCCTCGATCGTCGCCTCGTTCCGCCGGTAGCTCACCACCATCCCCGGCTTGAGCGCCACGAAATTGCAGCCCGAGGTCCACTGCTCCCGGTCCTGCCCCGAGCGGTGGGTCCCGCCCGCGAAGACCGGCTCGAGCGCGTGCCCCACTTCCTTGAGGGCGGAAAAGAAGCTGGGCATCTCGCGCACGACGTCTTTCCCCTTCCGGCGGTGGAGGACCGCCCGGCGCTCCGGCCCGAGAAAGTAGGGAGGATAGACGACACAGAGGCCGTGATCCACCTGGGTGAACAGCATGTCGAGGTGGATCGCGGTCGGCTCCTTGGGCATCACCAGGACCAGCACATCGGTGACCGCGGTCGACCGGAAGACGACCTCGCAGAGATGGTCGATCGCGGCGGGGGAGGTCCGGGCGCTGAAGCCCACGAGGAGGAGATCGGGACGGAGGACGTGGATGTCCCCGCCCTCGAGGGTATAGTCGCTCCGCCGCTCCTCCGAGCCGTCGTAGAGAATTCCCTCGTTGCCGAGGCGCGGGTGGTAGGCGAAGAGGGTCTTGATCAGGAGTTCCTCGGTCCACCGCACCCCGTGGCGCATCGACCCCACCACCGCGTGGCGGCCGATCACCATCCCGATGTCGCGCGGGAAGAAGAGGTTGGGGAGCGGCGGCAGAACATAGCCGACCGAGTTGAGCGCCTGGGCGAAGGGCCCGCCCTCCTGCTCCACCCCCTCGATGATGAGCCGCGCCAGCGCCGCCGGCTCGAGCTCATGCAGCTTGCGGCCCAGCAGCTCGGAGGGGACGACGTCGAGCGTGCTCCGGATGAACGACTCCCGGGCCTCGGGACGCTGGAGGGCCTCGGTCAGGAGGTCCGCGACCTGGTAGACCTCGGCGAAGCGCTGCAGCACCGCCACGAAGCGTCGGTGCTCCTTCTGGGCGGTCTCGAGCTGGATGATGTCGTCGTAGAGGTAGTCGCCCTTGTTGCCCGGCGTGACCGCGCGGAGCTCCGCCCCCGGGGTGTGCACCAGGACGCTGTGGAGCTGGCCGATCTCGGAGGTGATGTCGACGGGCATACGGAGGGAAGCTAACCACCTCCGACCGGGCGGGGCGGCGCACCAAACCCGACGGGTTGAACCGACATGAGACGGCGGCGGCGCGCGCAGGGTTTCACGCTCGACGCTTCTCTTGACAGCCGAGAGGAGTTGTCGAACACTGCTTCTCTCGACCACCAAGGGGACCGATGCCACGCGACGACCGGACCGACCTGCTCCAGGGCACCCTGGAGCTGCTGGTCCTCAAGACCATCTCGGTCGAGCCGATGCACGGCTGGGGGATCACCCAGCGGATCGAACTGATCTCCCGCAACATCCTCCAGGTGAACCAGGGCTCGCTCTACCCCGCCCTCGAGCGGCTCAAGCGGAAGGGCTGGATCCGCTCCGAGTGGCGGCTCACGGAGAACAACCGCCGTGCCCGCTTCTATCACCTGACCGCCGAGGGGCGCCGGCAGCTCGAGCGCGAGCGCGAGACCTGGCAGCGGGCCTCCGCCGCGGTGAACTGGATCCTCGAATGGGCGGGAGGTCTCCCGTGAGCGTCTTCGCAAGGTTGTGGGCCCGGGTCGAGGCCATCGTCCGGCGGAACAAGGTCGACCGCGAGACCGCCGAGGAGCTGCGTTTTCACCTCGACATGGAGACCGCCAAGCTCGAGGGTCGCGGCCTCACGCCGGTGGAGGCCCGGCGCCGGGCCCAGCTCGCCCTCGGTGGGGTGGGGCGGACCCTGGACGCGGTGCGCGACGAGCGCGGCACCAACTGGCTCGAGCACCTGCCCCAGGACCTCCGGTACGCCGGCCGGCGCCTGGCCCGTTCCCCGGGCTTCACCACCGTCGCGATCCTGACGCTGGCCCTGGGCATCGGGGCCAACACCGCGATCTACAGCGTGGTCGAGGGGGTGCTGCTGCGGGCCCTCCCCTTTGCCGATGCCTCCCGCCTGGTCCAGGTCTGGGAGACGGACCGCAAGAGCGGTACGACCCGCGAACCCGCATCATGGCCGGACTACGTCGACTTCGTGGCGCGGGCCCGCTCGCTGGACGGCAGTGCCGCGCTGATGGGAAGCGAGGTCACCCTCACCCCGTCCGATGGGCCCGCGGTGCGGATCTCCGGCATGTCGGTGACCCGCGAGTTCTTCCCCCTCGTCGGGGTGACCCCGCTCCTCGGGCGGTTGTTCGGCCCCGAGGAGGACCGCCCCGCGGGACCGCGGGTGGTCGTCCTGGGCGAGGGTCTCTGGCGGAGCGGCTTCGGCGCCGACCCCGGGATCGTCGGACGGACGGTGCGCGTCAACGACCAGGAGTACCAGGTCATCGGCGTCGTGGGCCATGGCGCCGACTTCGGGCTGGACCAGATCCACGCCCGCGCCGCATACCATGCGCCCTATTCCGGGACCGGTGAAGTCGGACTCTGGACTCCGCTCCAGGCGGCGGAGGCCGACTTCCCGCGCTCGACCCACCCGTTCTTCATGCTGGGCCGCCTCGCCCGCGGTGTATCGGTGGCCGACGCCCAGCAGGAACTGGCCCAGGTCGCGCAGGAACTGGAGCTGAGCTACCCGAACTCCAATGCGGCGCGCGGGGTCCACGTGGAGCGGTTCCAGGACGTGGTCTTCGGGCCGAGCCGGCCGATGATGCTGCTGCTCCTGGGCGCGGTGGGGCTGGTCCTGCTCGTGGCCTGCGTCAACGTCGCGAACCTGCTCCTGGCGCGGGGAACCGCACGGGCCCGCGAGATCGCCGTGCGCGGGACCCTCGGCGCCGGGCGGGGGCGAATCGCCCAGCAGTGCCTGGTGGAGTCGGTCCTGCTCGCCGTCCTGGGTGGCGTGGCGGGCACCGGGCTCGCCTGGCTCGGGCTCAAGCTGCTGCTGGCGCTGGCCCCCGCCGACATCCCGCGGGTGAGCGAGGTCGGCATCAATGGCCCGGTCCTCCTGACCACCCTCCTGGTCTCGCTCGGCGTCGGCCTCGTCTTCGGCATGGTCCCGACCATCCAGGCCTTTCACGTCGACCTGATGGGAACGATCCGCGGGGAGTCGACCGGGGTGAGCAGCACGCCGGCGGGTCGCCGCTTCCGGGCGGGACTGGTGGTGACCGAGCTGGCGCTGTCGGTGGGACTGGTCGTGGCCGCCGGGCTCCTCATCCGGAGCTTCTGGAGCGTGCTGCAGGTGAACCCCGGGTACGAGGCCCGCGGGGTCGTGAAGGCGGAGTTCCAGCTCCCGGCCACGCGGTATCCGGAGGATTACCGGATCTGGCCGGCCTGGAAGGAAGTCCATGACTTCGACCGGCGGCTCCTCGAGGCGGTCCGGGCGATCCCGGGCGTGGAGAACGCCGCGATCGGCAATGCCAATCCGCTCGACGCCGGCTTCACCAATTCGTTCACGGTGCCCGGCCGCGAGGCCGAGGCGCGCGACTGGCCGGAGATCTCGATCCGGATCGTGACGCCGTCGTACTTCCCCACCCTCGGGGTCGCGTCCATCAGCGGGCGCCAACTGAGCGATGGCGACGATGCGCAGGCGCCGATGGTTGCGGTCATCAATCAGGCGGCGGCCCGCCGTTTCTTCGAGCACCAGGACCCGGTGGGTCAGCAGATCCGCTTCTGGGGCGCCACGCGGCAGATCGTCGGTGTGGTCGGGGACGAACGGATTCACGGCCTCACCCTTCCCGCCCCGGCGGCGGTGTACCTCCCGACCGGCCAGGCCCCGCGGTCGAGCGTGGTCTTCGCACGGGTGACCGGCGACCCGGCCGCCTTCGTCGAGCCGCTCCGGCGCGCGGTGCTGGCGGCGGACCCCGGGCTTGCGGTCTACGCCGCGGAGCCGCTCACCGAGACGGTGCGGGAATCGCAGGGACAGCGCCGCTTCGCGGTGACGGTGCTGAGCGCGTTCGCCCTCGTGACCTTCCTGCTCGCCCTGGTGGGAGTACACGGGGTCATCAGCTATACCACCTCACAGCGGACCAGGGAGCTCGGGATCCGGATGGCGCTGGGGGCGACCCACCGGATGATCGCGGGCCTGGTACTTCACGAGGGGCTGCGTCTCGCGCTCCTCGGCACCGGCCTCGGCCTCCTCGGCGCGGTGGCGGGAACACGGCTCCTGTCCGGGATGCTCTACGAAGTGAAGCCGCTCGATCCGCTGACCTATCTCGCGGCGGGGACCCTGGCGGTGCTGCTCGCGGTGGTGGCGGTGTGGCTGCCGGCCCGGCGCGCGGCGAGAGTAGCGCCGAGCGCCTGCCTCAGGGCGGAGTGAGGATCAGCCGAGCCGGTCGGCCCCGGTGCCCTGCTCGCCATCATGGTGCCGGGCGAAGGCCGTGGTGGTTCAACGCAGAGGCCGGGGGAACCGTCAGCGGTTGGTCAGAGCGTAGCTCAGGGTCTCGAGCTCGAGGGCGAGATTCACGGTCTTCACGACCACATCGTCGGGGACCATGAGCTGGATGGGGGCGAAGTTGAGGATCGCCTTGACGCCCAGGGCCACGACCTTGTCCGCCACCGCCTGTGCCGCGTCCGCCGGGGTGACGATCACGGCGATGTCCACGCTCTGGCGGCGAAGCTCGGACTCGAGCTCCTTCGCGTCCCGCACGGTGAGGCCGTTCCAGTTCCGGCCCACTTTGCTTGTGTCGGAGTCGAAGATCGCGACGATTTCGAAGCCCCGCTGCTTGAATCCCCGGTACTGGACCAGCGCACTGCCGATCTTCCCCGCCCCGATCATGGCCACGCGGTAGGTCCGGCCGAGGCCGAGGATCTCCCGGAGCCGGCGCACCAGCTCGGCGACGCTATAGCCCAGGCCGCGCTTGCCGAACGACCCGAAGAACGAGAGGTCCTTCCGCACCTGCGCCGAGGTGGTCCCCCCGCGCGAGGCCAGCTCTTCGGAGCTGACGGTCTCCATTCCCTGCTCCTCGAAATCCTCGAGGAACCGGAGGTAGAGCGAGAGACGTCGGACGGTGGATTCAGCGATCTTGCGCATGGGGCATTGTGAAAGATTTCACAAATCTAGCCGGTGACCTCCTCCCGCGGTAGGCGTCCGTTCGATGATCGAGCGCCATCTTCCGGGGAGGAACCGCTCACCTTCCTGCGGGCCCCCCTCCTGATCACCGCCCGGAGGCGTGGAAGAGCCGGACGAAATCGGCGGGACTCAGCACCTCGGGACGGAGGGACGGCTCGACCTCGGCGGCCGCGAGCCATCCCTGCACCGTTTCCGCCGGCGCATCGGTCAGTTCGCGGAGCCCGCGGCCCAGCTGCTTTCGCCGGAAGCCGAACAACCCCACCACGAATCGCCGGAACCGCGTGACCTCGTCGTCCGGCACGAGCGGCTCGCCGAGCGGGGTGAGGCGGAGCACCGCCGAGTCCACTTTCGGGCGCGGGGTGAAGGCGCCCGCGGGGACGGTGAAGAGGCGCTCGACCTTCGCGACCGCCTGGATGCCGACGCTCAGCGCGCCGTAGTCCGGCCCGGCGGGCGGTGACGCGACCCGGTCGGCCACTTCCTTCTGGACCAGGAAGACGATCTTCGCCGGGCGGGGCGGCGCCAGGGCGAGCTCGAGCAGCGGCGAGGTGATGTTGTAGGGGATGTTGCCGGCGATCCGGACCGTGCCGCCACCGGTGAGCGCGTGCCAGTCGAGGTCGAGGGCATCGCCCTCGATGAGCTCCATCGTGGGAAACCGGGTCCGGAGGTTCGGCACGAGCTCAGGGTCCTTCTCGATCGCGACCAGGCGCCCCGCCCGGCGATAGAGCTGCGCCGTGAGGCCACCCGGCCCGGGCCCGATCTCGAGCACCGTGTCGCCCGGCTCGATCTCGAGCGCATCGGCGATGCGGCCCAGAATGCCGGGATCGTGGAGGAAGTGCTGGCCGAGGTGTTTCTTGGGGACAGGCA
>DASZPT010000278.1:0-3178 GCA_035549935.1 Gemmatimonadales bacterium | reverse complement strand
CGACCGCGGCCGGCATTGTCGACCTCCAGTATGAGGTCGCCTACTCGGCTCGCTAACTAGTGGCTGAAGGTGCCCGCCGTGGCCATCGGTTGGTGTCTTATGCGCCCTTCCCTCTCTCAAGCTCAGGTGGCCCTCTTCGCGACTGTCAGTCTCATCGCTTGTACTGAGTCGCCTGTCGACACCTCGCCATCTCCGGTGCACGCTCGGACCGATGGCACCGACGATGCCTATTCTCCTGCCTGGTCCCCCGATGGCCAGTGGATCGCGTTCGACATGAGCCGCAACGGGGTCCGCGATGTCTATCGGATGCGACCCTCCGACACCGACCTCCAGCGCCTGACGTCTGGCACCCGAATAGCCAGCTTCCCTTCAGCCAGAGCGACCCTCGGGCCGCCGCTCATGCGGGGCCGTTAGGCCCCCGCGATATTCCGACAGCGGCGCTCCCCTTCCCGCTGGCCCCCCCTCGCCGCCCCACCTACCTTTCGCACCCCCGCTCCAAAGGTCATAGATGCCATTGCCCCCTAGGCCGGAGGCAAATCTCCCCCGCCTGGCCCTGACTATCATCGACCAGATCCCAGCAATGATCGCCTACTGGGATCGCGACGAGGTCTGCCGCTTCGCCAATCAGGCCTATCAGCGGTGGTTCGGGAGGTCGCGGGAACAGCTCATCGGCACCAGACTCTGCGACCTCCTGGGGCCGATCTATCCGCTGAACCGCCCGTACATCGAGGCCGCCCTCGCCGGCGAGGAGCAGGTGTTCGAGCGCCAGATCCCGGTGCCGGACGGCTCGGGAATGCGCGATTCCATCGCCACCTACACCCCGGATATCCAGGATGGCTACGTATTTGGCTTCTTCGTGCACGTGGCCGACGTGACAAAGCTGAAGGCACAGGAGCGGCATCTCGCGCATCTCGTTCAGGAGCGCGATCAGGCTTTGGCTGAGGTCCGCACTCTGCGGGGCCTGCTGCCCATCTGCTCGGCGTGCAAACGCATTCGCGACGAGGAGGGTCAATGGGTAAACCTGGAACGGTACGTCAGCGCACGCACCGAGGCGTCCTTCACGCACGGCCTCTGCCCGCACTGCGCGGCTCGCTTCTATCCCGACCTTGAACCCGACTCGGACTAACCACCGCATGACATTGACGTCCTCGGCTTGCGCCGACGCACCTCGGTGGGCAGCTTGTGCGGGGTCGTGATACAGCGCGATGGGTCACCCATCGCTCACCTCTTCGCGCCAGGCATTCATGAGTTGCTCCGCGGCTGCCCTTCAGCGACCTGACCTCCCGGCCCCCGCCATCGTGCCGCGCACGCCACGAGTCCTCCTCGCTCTCGCTAGCCTCGCGCTCGCGATCACCCCCGCCCTGACCGCGCAGTCGCTCCGAGCGGGCGCCATAATAGGCGAGTGGAGTGGCACCTCGATCTGCGTCAAGGCAGCCTGGAACGCGGCCTGCCACGACGAGGTGACTGAGTACCACTTCGTGCCAGAATCACCGGATTCCGCGCGTGCGGTCATCCATGCGTTCAAGCTGGTCCAAGGCCAACTCGACTCCATGGGAGCGCTCCCGCTCGTGTTCATCTCATCGGCGCAACGCTGGGATGCCACCTTCACGTCCCGACGGGGTGATGCCACCTGGCGGTTCTGGCTGCATGGCGACACGCTGCTGGGAGCTCTGGTGCTCGGCCCAGACAGTCAGGTGGCACGGCACGTGGCCGCCCGCCGCCGGCCCCCCGAGCGCGCGCCGCATGACTAGGGCATGAAGCTGGCGCGCCGTGCTCGTTCCCTGCCATCCTACACCGCACCAGTATGTTCGACGTCGGCACTCCCCAATCTGCCCTTGACCACTGCCGCGCCCTGAGTCAGCTGTGCCACGAAGGGGCGGCCCTCCTCCAGTCGCTCACTCTCCCCGTCTTCTTCGCCCCCCAAGGCGGCGCGTGGTCCCCCGCCGAGCATATCCGGCACCTGAGCAAGGTCACCGGCACCATTGCCATCGGGTACTGGCTCCCGGCCTGGTGGCTCGCAACCGCCTTCGGGTCTCGAACCGGCCCCTCCCGGACGTACCCCGTCATCCGGGCCGAGTATCGCCTCGTCCTGGTGCGGAATCCCAGCGCCGGCGTCTTCGCCCCACGCCGGCAATCGCCCCCGGCAGACCCAGACCGTCGCCGAGCGGACATCCTCCGCACCTGGGAGCGGACCGTGAGCCGCTTCGGCCGGGCCCTCGGCCGTTGGCCGGAGGCGCGCCTCGACCGCTGCCAGGTGCCCCACCCCCGGCTGGGCCCCCTCACCCTGCGCGAGATGGCCAGCTTTGTGGTCTATCACACCGCACATCATCTGGAGCGCGTGGCCGAGCGCGCCCATGCCGCCACCGGCAGTGACCGCGGCTGACTACCGCACGACGCTGACCGCCTCCCCATCGGACTGTGCGCCCTTCGGGCGGCCCGAGGTCGGCCCGCTCGGCAGCTACGCGGGCTCATTCGGGGGCATCTCCGTTTGGCGACCAGCCGCCTTTCGTCTTCCACGCTCCTTTCGCACCTTGCCCCAGGTCATCCCGAATAGCACGAGCATCACTATCCCGACGATCACCGACAGTCGCGTCGCGCTCCCACGATCAAGCAGCAGCTGCGGAGCCATGGTAAAGACCCACGTGCCCGGCACCAGACCAACGGCAACGGTCCAGTAGAACACCGGACGAGACAGCGCCAGGATGCCACTCGCCCAATTGATCGCCGTGAAGGCCATCACGGGGGAGAGGCGCAATGCCAGAAGAGTCGGCCACCCCGCCCCGTCGACGAGCGCCTTCACACGGGCCAACCGCTCAGCCCCAAAGACCCGCTCCGCAGGTCGGTGCCCCAGCCGAAGTCCGCACTCGTAGGACGCTGCAGCGCCAGCCATCGCGGCAACCCATGTCAGCACGAAAGCCGTGACGGGCGGGAATAGCGTTCCATTCAGCAGGGCAGCCGCCTCCGCGGGTAACGGGGTGAGAACCGCAATGAAGGTGAATCCCGCGGCCAGGATGTACACACCCAACGAAGGGGTGCCGTGGGGGCCACCCGCGAGGTCCCGCAGCCACTGCGCGAGCCTGACCCCGATCGGGGCGCCCACGACAAGAAGGAGGGCGAATGCCACGACGATCAGCGCGACGCTCACCAGCCGCGGTACGGAAGGGACCCCGGAGGGCTT
>DASZPT010000277.1:0-3860 GCA_035549935.1 Gemmatimonadales bacterium | reverse complement strand
CGGAGGCGGCGGTAACCGCGGCATTGGGCCCGGAGACGCTCGCGGATGCCGACACCGGTGCGGCGCCGCCGGCCATGAAGCCAGCGCCCGCCACCGCTCGCCCGGTCCAGGCCGGGAGCGCCGAAGCGGCCCCCTCGCTGGTGGAGAAGCCAGCTAGCCAGGCCATGCTGCCGTCCTACCGGGCCGAGGCGCCGAGTAACGTCGTCTCGACGCCTGCCGGCGGCGCCGAGCCGATGGCGCCGGTGCGTCCAGCGCGGGCTACCGCGCGGTCACCGGAGCCAACCTTGCCGGTCGTCCGGCAGGAGCTTCCCGAGTCGGCGGGCGCGACCGAATCGCGCGTGGCACCGGCGCCGAGCCGGCCACGGGAGCGGCGCGAACCGTCAAGTGACTCCCCCGCATCGGTTTCCGGCCTCGGCTCGACGCCGGCCGAGCGGATTGCGTCGCGGGGCGACGCGGACACGGTGGGGGCGAAACGTGAGGCACGCAATCTGCCTCAACCGGATGGAGGCAGCGAGCGCCCGGCAGGGAGTGCCGACCGGGTCACGCTGCAGGTGAGTGACGGTGAGGGGCGGCAGACGCGGATTCGCGTCAGCGTGGTGGGGGACCAGGTCCGCGCGGTGATCACACCGCCTGACAACGAAAGCGCCCGCCAGCTCGAACACCGGATGGACGAGCTCCAGACCGCGCTCGCGCGGCAGGGGTTCACCGCGTCGAGGGTTTCGGTCCAGGCAGCCGGTGAGAGCGGGAGTGAAGGCGCCGTCGCCGCCGCGGTTACCGCATCGACCAGCGACGTCCGTACCACCCCCGGCAGGGAACAGCCGGCGGGCGACCAGCGCCAGGGACGGGGACAGCGTGACCAGCAGCCGCCAGGAGGCGGCCACCGGCAGCAGCAGGGCCGGTCCCGGGACCAGGGCACAGAGCAACGCCGGAGACAGCCATGAGTACCGTCATTCAGGGGCCGAAGGGTCCCGCCCAGCCCTCGACGCCCCCGCCGGCCGATGCCGGCAAGGGGAAGAGCGCGCTCGGCAAGGACGACTTCCTGAAGCTGCTGGTCACCCAGCTCCGCAATCAGGATCCGATCAATCCCCAGAAGCCGGAGGAGTTCTCGGCCCAGCTGGCGCAGTTCAGCAGCCTCGAGTCGATGCAGAACATCGAGAAGGTGCTGCAGAGCCAGGTGGACGCGGGCAGCCTCACGACCCTGGCCATGAAGGCCGATCTCGGCGCCTCGTTCATCGGGCGGCGGGTGGTGGCGGCGGGGAGCACCCTCGAGGTCGCCTCGAGCGATGCCAAGTCCACCGTGACGGTGGAGATCGGCACCGGGGGAGGCAAGACGCAGGTCACGATCCTCGACGCCAAGGGCAAGGAAGTCGCGACCAAGGACCTCGGCTGGCAGGAGGCGGGGCGGCAGGAGTTGAGCGTCGGCTCGCTCCCGCCGGGCAAGTACAGCTACAAGGTCACCGTGACCGGCGCGAACGGCGCCGACATCCCGGTGCAGACGTATACCACCGGGATCGTGGACGGCGTGTCCTTCCAGAACGGCACCGTCATCCTCAAGTCCGGTGATCTCTCGTTCCCGCTCGACAACGTGGTGGAAGTCGAACGGGCTCCCGCGGGCGCGTCGATCCTGGCTGCCGTCACCGGCGCCCGCGTCCTTCCCTCTACCACGGAGTCGGTACAGCCATGATGCGGTCGCTTTTCGCCGGCGTCTCCGGGCTCAGGAACCATCAGACCCGGATGGACGTCATCGGCAACAACATCGCCAACGTGAACACGGTGGCGTTCAAGGGTTCGCGGGTCACGTTCGCGGAGGCCTTCGCGCAGCTCCTGCAGGGCGCGTCGCGTCCGCCGGGGGACCAGGGCGGCATCAACCCGATCCAGATCGGGTTGGGCAGCAAGATCGGGAGCATCGACCAGAACTTCTCGCAGGGCAACCTGGAGTCCACCGGGCTCAACACCGACCTGGCGATCCAGGGTGACGGCCTGTTCGTGCTGAGCGACGGCAGCCGGTCGTACTACACCCGCGCGGGCAACTTCCAGCTCGACGCCAACGGCAAGCTGGTGTCGCCGGCCAACGGCTTCAAGGTGCAGGGGATCAATGCCGACTCGAGCGGCAACATCTCGACCGGCTCGGCCATCACCGACATCGAGCTCCCGTTCGGCCAGAAGTCGCCGGCCAAGGCGACGACCTCGGTGACGCTGACGGGCAACCTCGATTCCCGGCAGCAGCCCCTCGGCACCGTGCTCGCCACCAACGGCAAGGTGTACGGCATCGAGACCAGCGCCAGCAACGGCGGTCTCGGCTCCGACGTGAGCGGTCTCTACGCCGCGGGCGCGGCCAACAGCCAGATCTTCGGCATGGTGCCGGACAGCACCACCGTCACGGTGAGCGACGGGACCAACACCCAGATCTACACCTATGTCCGGAACGACACCGGGGTCGGGACCTTCGACTTCCACAGCCTGACGGACCTGGTCGCCGAGATCAACAACACCTTCGGGGCGGGCGGCTTCAACACGATGACCGCCGCCCAGAACAACGCCAACGGCGCGCTGAGCTTCACCGCCACGAGCGCGATCGCGCTCAACATCACGAGCTCGAACCCGGCGCTGCTCAAGGCGCTGGGCGCGGCCAACGGCAACCTGGCCGCGGCGGCGACCGCGTCGACCGACCAGTTCAGCCACGTCGCCACCAGCACCGACCTGATCACCAGCCTCCGCAACGGGGCGGGTCAGAGCCTGGGTCTCGCGGCCGGCAACACGATCGCGATCGACGGCAACGTGGGCGGGAGCGCGGTGACCTCGGGCAACCTCGCGGTGGGCGCCGGCACGACCTACGGGCAGCTCCTCGCGGCGATCAACACCACGCTCGGCATCACCAACATCACCGGCTCGGCCATCGACCCGTCCACCGGCGAGATGACGATCACCGGCGACGGTGGCACGGTCAACGCCCTCTCGGGGGTGAACATCCGGAGCGGCGCGGCCGGGGCGGCGAATTTCAACGCCGTCTTCGACAGCCGGGCGGGGAACTACGTCGAGCGCCAGGCGGCGACCGACGTGACCCACCAGGCCGCGATCACGGTGTACGACTCGATCGGCACCCCGATCAGCCTGAGCCTCGCCTTCACCAAGGACCCGACCGCGCCGAACCGCTGGCTCTGGCAGGCGTCGGTGCCGGCGCCCGGCGCGATCACCGGCGGCGGCAACGGGTTCGTGACCTTCGATACCGACGGCCGGCTCGAGACCTTCGCCTACAGCGGCGGCGCGAGCAGCCTGCAGTTCGACCCGGGGAGCGGCGCGACCGCGCCGGTGACCATCCAGCTCGACTCCGGTGCGCTGGGCGACATCAACGGCCTGTCCCAGTTCGCCAGCTCCTCCAACGCGGTGGCCAGCGCGCAGGACGGCTACCCGATGGGGAACCTGCAGGACTTCAGCGTGGACAGCCGGGGCGTCATCACCGGCTACTTCAGCAACGGCATCAACCAGACGCTGGCCCAGATCGCGCTGGCCTCGTTCAACAACCCGAGCGGCCTGCTCCGGCAGGGCAACAACATGTACGGCGAGTCGGCCAACTCGGGGAACGCGATCATCGGCTTCAGCGGCACGAGCAACCAGTCGACCATCACGCCGGGCGCGCTGGAGAGCTCCAACGTCGACCTCTCGGAGGAGTTCACCAACATGATCATCGCGCAGCGCGGCTTCCAGGCCAACGCCCGCGTGATCACGACGGCGGACGAGATGCTGACGGAGCTGGTGAACCTGAAGCGGTAGGCCTGACCTGAGCGATACGGACGCCCCCGTCGGCCTTGCCGGCGGGGGCGTCTCGTCGTCCTGGCCAGGGCGCGATGGGCCACCCGGCT
>DASZPT010000276.1:0-28680 GCA_035549935.1 Gemmatimonadales bacterium | reverse complement strand
TGAAGAAGGCGGCCAGGAAAGCGGCGAAGAAGGGCGGCAAGAAAAAGAAGAAGTGAGGGCCGCCTGCCCGCCGCGAGCGCCCCGGTCTCAGGACCGGGGCGCTTCCTTTTGGGCCTTCCGCGCGAAGGCCACGGCGCAGTTGATCAGGGCGATGTGGGTGAACCCCTGGGGGAAGTTGCCGAGGAACTCCCCGGTCGCCGGGTCGATCTCCTCGGAATAGAGGCCGAGGTGATTGGCCCGGTCGAGCATGCCGCGGAAGATCCGCTCGGCCGCCACCCGCTCCCCCGAGCGCAACAGCGCCTCGGCCAGCCAGAAGGTGCAGATGGAGAACGCCCCCTCCTCGCCCTCCAGCCCGTCGGGGGAGCGATAGCGGTAGACCAGGTTCCCGTCGGGACTGGTGAGCTCGGTGGCGATGGCATGTACGGTGGAGCGCATCCGGGGATCGTCCCAGGGCAGGAAGTCGACGAAGCCGATCGCGAGGGTCGAGGCGTCGAGGGTCTCGGGGCTGTCGTAGGCCTGGATGAACGACTGCTTGGCGCGGCTCCAGCCCTTCTCGAGGATCTCGGCCCGGAGGGCATCCCGCTCCCCCCGCCAGCGGTCGAGGTCGCCATCGAGGCGCAGTTCCTCCGCCATGCGGATGCCGCGGTCGAGCGCCACCCAGCTCATCAGCTTGCTGTAGGTATAGTGGCGGACCTCGCCGCGGACCTCCCAGATGCTCGAGTCGGGCCGCTGCCAGTTGCGGCTCACCCAGTCCACCAGCGGGCGGAGGACCCGCCAGGTCCCGTCGGTCATCGGGTGGTTGCGGCGCCACATTTCGGCGGTCTCGAGGACCTCCCCGTAGACGTCGATCTGCAGCTGGTCGGCGGCACCGTTGCCGACCCGCACCGGGCGGGAGCCGCGATAGCCGGCGAGATGATCGAGCTGGCGCTCCACCAGGTCCCGCTGTCCATCGATGGCGTACATGATCTGGAGGTGGCCCCCGCCCTCGTGGCGCGTGACCCGCTTCAGGAACCGCATGAACTGGTCGGCCTCGGCGGCGTGTCCCACCCGCTCCAGCGCGGCGAGGGTGAACGCCGCATCGCGGAGCCAGACGAAGCGGTAGTCCCAGTTGCGCGACCCGCCCAGCGTCTCGGGGAGGCTGGTGGTCGGCGCCGCGATGATCGCGCCGCTCTCGGCGTGGGTCAGGAGCTTGAGCGCGAGCGCCGAGCGCTCCACCTCGCGGCGGAATGGCCCCACGTAGCGGACCTGGGAGCTCCACACCCGCCAGAACGCGGCGGTGATCTCGAGCTTCTCGCTCGAGTCGTACTCGTTCACCGGGTGCAGGTCATCGTCGTCGTAGCGCAGCACCAGCCATTCCGACTGGCCTTCCCGCAGGGTGAGCGTGGCGGTCGCGACGCCCTGCTCCACCGTCCAGTCGAGGCTCCGGGTACACCCCAGCGTGACGACCTGCGCGATCCGGTCGGTGGCGTAGAGCCCGCCCCGGAGGGCCTCGAGCCGGGTGGTGCGGGAGGCGTACTCGAAACGCGGCATGAAACGGATGCGGATCGTGGCGCTGCCGCCGAGACAGGAGACCTGCCGGTGGATCTCGGGATGCGATCCGGAGGGGCGCCCGTCGAAGCCCACCGGCATGAAATCGACCTGGCGGATCTCGCCGTCGTCGGTCCGGAAGGTGGTCTCCAGGATGTTGGTTCCGTCCCGATAGCGCTGCCGGGTGGTGAACCCCTCGTCGACCGGCTGTATGCTCCAGCTCCCGCCCCGCTCGGGATCGAGCAGCGCCGCGAAGATGCTGCCGCTGTCGAACCGGGGAAGGCAGCACCAGTCGATGCTCCCGGTCCGGCTCACCAGCGCGGCGGTGCGCATGTCGCCGATGAGGCCATAGTCTGCGATCGAGGGCTGGGACATCAGGTGTTGTTCCGAGTTCCGAGTTCCGAGTTCCGGGTTCCGGGTTCCGAGTTCCGAGTTCCGGGTTCCGGGTTCCGGGTTCCGGGGTTACCGGCGGGTACGGGCCCGCAGGTCCGCCAGGCGCCGGAGCCAGGCGGCGAAGGTGCGTGGACTCGAGGTCCGGAAGACCGCGTGCCGGGGCCGGGGCCCGACCGCGACCGTGAAGGCCCGGCCCGCCAGCGCCCGCATCGCGTCCTCGTCGGTCGTGTCGTCCCCCGCGTAGAGCACCGCATCCGGACGCGGGTGGCGGCGCAACCACTTCATCACCGCGCGGCCCTTGTCGACGCCGGGAAGCTGGGCATCGAGCACGCGGTGGCCGAAGAGCACGCGCAGGCCTTCATTGCGCAGCAGCCGCGCGATCCGGCGGGCGGTGCGTCCCTGGTCGTGCGCTGGGAGGCGCAGGTGAATCGCGAGGGAGCGCTCCTTTCGCTGGAATCGGACACCCGGCATCCCGGCCAGCATCCCCTCCAGGCGATCGGCGGCGTGGGTGAACTGGGCCGCGCTCGCCGGGAGCCAGGCGGTCACCCGCCCGTGCTCATACAGCCTGGCGCCATGATCGCCGAGGATCGCGTCGACCGGGGTGCGGGCCACCGCCAGCACTCCCTGGACCGCCCGCCCCGACACCAGGACCACGCGAACGCCGGACCGGCGCAGACGCTGCAGGGTGCGCGCGGTCGCGGGCGGGACCCGGGCCCGGCGCGGCTGGTTCACGATGGGGGCGAGGGTCCCATCGAGGTCGAGAAAGAGCAGGGGCCGCCTGGCCGCCGCGCACGCCTCGAGCACTTCCTGTCCGGCCCGGCCCCGCGCGAGCGGTATCGTCACAGGCTCTTCCGCACGCTCGCGACCTCCGCGAAGATGTCGTCCATCCAGTCCTGGATCGTGTTCCGCTGGAGCCGGCGTCCCAGCGCCCGGATCCGCCGTTCCCGCTCGCGCACCGGCATCCGGATCGCCCGATACACCGCCTCGGCGGTGGCCCCCACGTCATAGGGATTCACCAGCAGGGCCTCGCGCATCTCGCGCGCCGCGCCGGCGAACCGCGACAGCACCAGCGCGCCGAAGCGTCCCTCCTGGCAGGCGACGAACTCCTTCGCGACCAGGTTCATCCCGTCCTGCAGCGGGGTGACGATGCAGACATCGGCGGCGCGATAATAGGCGACGAGATGGGCCTGGTCGATCGACTCGCGCACCAGCCGGATCGGCATCCAGTCGCCCCGCCCGTACCGGCTGTTGATCGCGGTAGCGAGCGTCACCACCTCCTCCTCGAACGCCAGGTACTCGGGGACATCGCTCCGGCTCGGCACCGCCACCTGGAGCAGCGTCACCCTCCCCGTCAGCTCGGGATGTGTCTCGAGGAGCCTGCCCATCGAGAGGAACCGGCGGGGAATCCCCTTGGTATAGTCAGCCCGGTCGACGCCGAGGAGCAGCTGACCTTCCGCGGGGAGGGCCTCCTGGCGGACCCGGCGGGCAAGGACCTCGGTGTCCGGGGCCCGGGCCGTGGCGGCAAAGCTCTCGACGTCGATGGAGATCGGGAAGGCCCGCACCACCGTGCGGCGACCCTTGTAGCGCACCAGACCACGGGACGGCTCCACCACCGCGTCCTTGAGGAAGCGTCGGACGGCGGCCAGGAAGTTCCGGACATCCCCCGCGGTCTGGAACTCCAGCAGGTGATTGCCGAGCAGCCCCTGGATCAGCGCGCGGGCCTGCGGCAGCACCCGCAGGATGTCGGGGGCGGGCCAGGGGATATGCCAGAACTGGTGGACGAAGAGGTTCCGCACCCGGCGGAGCATTCCCGGGAGCAGGCCGAGCTGGTAGTCCTGGACCCAGCAGGTCGCCGGGGCGCTGCCGGCCTCCGCCATGACCGCTGCGGCGAAGCGCTCGTTGACGCTCTTGTAGGTGAGCCAATCGGCGGCATCGAAGACGAAGCGGTTGAGCAGCGAGTGGCAGAGCGGCCAGAGGGCGCGGTTCGCCGTCTCCACGTAGTAGCCGCGGAACTCCTCGGGGGTGAGGCGGAGACGGCGGAGCCGGTAGGCGGGCCGGTCGGGGGGGACCATGACGGCGTCCCCCGCATCGGTGACCTCGAAGTCGGCGGGGCCACTGCCCCACGCCACCCAGGTGCCGCCGGCCGCCGCCATCACCGGCTGCAGCGCCGAGGTGAGGCCACCGGCCGGGGCCTCGACCCGGAGCGTGCCGTCCGGGCCTCGGCGGTGGACGAACGGCTCACGATTGCTCACCAGGATGAGCGGAATGCGTGGCCCTCGCTTGAACCAGTCGAGTATCGCCATGATGCCAAGGGTAGTCCGGTCGGCGCCCCGCACGGAAGGGGTTCGCCCCGCTCATCTTGCGCCACCCCGATGCGCGGGTCAGCTTTCGGGGCGCTCGACCCGGCACATTCTGTAGCGCGTCGGCCAGACGACCGCGAGCAGCCGTTCACCCTGGTGAAGGAGCAACGCGGTGACCGCTGGAAGATCCTGCATGATCATGCATCGTCGGCCTGGCGTGACGCGGGCCGTCCTGTTTGGCGTCCTCCTCGCCCTGGCCGCCTGCACGCCGAAGCACAAGGACCGCATCGCCCTGGTGGGTGGCAACATCATCAGCGGGGTGGGGGATGCCGTGCTCCGCGACGCGGTCATCGTGGTCTACCAGGGGCGGATCGAGACGGTCGCGCCGCGCGAGGGATTCACGATCCCGAAGTCCGCGGTGGAGGTGGATGTCACCGGCCGGTGGATCATCCCGGGCCTGATCGACGGCCACGCCCACACCGAGCGCTGGGCGCTGGGACGCTACGTGGCCGCGGGGATCACGAGCCTGCGCGATGTGCACGGTCAGAACGACTCGATTCTCGCCCTGAAAGAGGAAGTCAGCCTGGGCGGCGAGGTGGCGCCGCGGATCTACACCGCCGGCGCGATGATCGACGGGGTCCCGCCCACGTACAGTGACGCCACCGGGATCCGCGACGGCGACCAGGCCCGTCGCGCCGTCGATGCCCGGGCGGTGGCCGGGGTGGACTACATCAAGACCTATACCCGGGTGACGCCCGAACTGCTCAAGCCGCTCATCGACGAGGCCAACACCTTCAACCTCAAGGTCACCTCGCACCTCGGCCTCACCGACGCGCTCACCGCGATGCGGCTCGGCGTCGCGTCGATCGAGCACATGAGCGGCGTGCCCGAGGCGGCCAGCAAGAGCGCGGAGAAGTTCTACGCCGAGCACCGGAAGGGGTTCTTCGCCGGCTGGAACTATTTCGAGCGGAGCTGGGCCACCCTCGACTCGGCCAGCCTGACCCGGGTGGCCACGGCCCTCGCGGAGGGGAAGGTCACCCTGGTGCCGACGCTGGTCCTGCACGAGACCTACAGCCGGCTCGATGACCCCGCGGTCCTGGGAAGTGCCGACGTGAAGTCGGTGCCCGATTCGATCGTGCAGAAATGGAATGTCCCCGACCTCAAGGCCCGGGCCGGCTGGGACGAGGCGCAGTTCACCGCCTTCCGGGCCTCGCGTGCCAATCAGGACCTCTTCCTCCGGGCGTTCCGGTCGGCGGGGGGCCGGATCGTGGCCGGGACCGACGCGACCAACCAGATGCTGGTGCCGGGGTGGAGCCTGCACACCGAGCTCGAGCTCCTGGTGAACGCGGGGCTCACCGCGGAGGACGCGATCGAGACCGCGACCCACAACACCGCGCAGCTCCTGGGCGCCGACTCGCTCGGCATCGTGGCGCCGGGGAAGCTGGCCGACCTGGTGATCCTCAAGGCGAATCCGCTGGTGGACATCCGCAACACCCGGTCGGTCGAGCGGGTGATGGTGCGGGGCCAGCTGTATCTCGCCGACTCGCTCCGCGCCACGTTCTGACCCGATGGCGTTTTCCCGCACGATCATCGGCTGGGTCGCGGTCACGGTTCTCTTCGTGGGGTGGGCCGAGGTGGCCCGCCGGCTCAAGGGCACGCCTGGGCCGGCAGCGGCGGCGGTGAAGGCCGGTCTTCCGGCCCTCGCGATCGAGGCGCTGCTGCTCACCCTCTTCGCCGGGCTCTGGTTCGGGAGTCTCGGGAGCGGCGGGGCGGTGCTGCTGTTTCTCGTGGTGGGGGCGCTGTTGGAGATTCCTCAGCGCCTGCGGAGCGAGGGGCACGTCGCCTGGAAGCCGGCGCTCGCCGGCGTCGTCCGGGTAATCATTGCGGGGGAACTGCTCGGCCTCCTGCTGGGCTGAGCGGACGCGTGCTGGCGGGGAGTCGCGCCGGCCGGTATCGTAACGATCCAGTCTCTCCTGGCGGTTCCGCATGCTCGAGCGCCTCTCCCAGGCGCTGGCCGGCCGGTATCTGATCGAACGCCAGCTGGGCCGGGGCGGGATGGCCTCGGTGTGGCTCGCCCGCGACCTGCGATTGGACCGAGCCGTCGCGATCAAGGTCCTGCACCCGGAGCTGGCCGGCGCCATCGGCGCCGAGCGCTTCATCCGCGAGATCCACCTCACCGTCCGCCTCGAACACCCTTCCATCGTCCCGGTGCTCGACTCGGGGATCGTCGACGGGCCCGGCGACATCGTCCTCCCCTGGTACAGCATGGTCTACGTGCCCGGCGAGTCGCTCCGCGCGCGGCTCGCGCGAGAGGGCTCCCTGCCGGTCGAGGAGGCGGTGCATCTGGCGCGGGAGGCGGCCGCGGCCCTCGCGACAGCGCACCGCGCCGGGATCGTGCACCGCGATATCAAGCCGGAGAACCTCCTGCTGGCGGAGGGCCGCCTCTACGTCGCGGACTTCGGGATCGCCAAGGCGCTGATGGACACCGGCGGTGAGCGGCTCACCAGCACAGGGTTCGCGATCGGGACTCCGATGTACATGAGCCCGGAGCAGGCCAGCGCCGCGCCGGTGGACGCCCGCAGCGACCAGTACAGTCTCGGCTGCGTGCTGTATGAAATGCTGGCGGGTGAACCGCCCTTCACTGGGCCGACGGCACAGGCCATCGTGGCACGCAGGATGACCGAACCGCCCCGGTCGATCCGCGCGGTTCGCCCGGCCGTGCCCGAGTCGGTGGAAGCGGCCGTCCTCAAGGCGCTCGCGCCGATCCCCGCGGACCGCTATCCCGACATCGCTTCATTCGCCGCGGCCCTGGCCCGGCCAGTGCCGGCCGCTCGGCCCGGCAGGCCGGCGGTCGCGTGGCTCGCCGCCGGCGTGCTGCTGGTGGCGGCCATCGGCTTCGGTGCCCGGCGCGGCAACCGGCACCCTGCCGGCGTGAGCGTGTCCCGGGACTCGATCGCGGTCGCGCTCTACCAGCGTGGCCTCCATGACGCGGCCAAGCGTACCCCGGGCGGGGTGCGGGCAGCGGTCCAGGCCCTGAACGACGCGGTGGCGCGTGACTCGTCCTTCACCGAGGCCTGGGGCGCCCTGGCCCGCACCTACGTCCGTGCCTATGGCCGACACTTCGATCTTTCCGGGATTGCGTCGGACAGCGTCCTGCGCCTCGCGGTGATGGCCTCGGACCGGGCCCTGGCCGGCGATCGCCGGAGCTCTTCCGCCTGGCTCACGCAGGCACTCGTCACCCGGATGGTCGAGCCCACCGATGTCGCGCCTACCCTCCGCGCGGTGCGAGAGGCGCTCGCGCTCGATTCCAGCAATGCGGAGGCGTGGCACGCCCTGGCACTCACCCTGGCCGAGTCCGGCGAGATGGATTCGGCGCTCCAGGCCTGGCGCCGGTCGGTGGCGGCGGACCCGAGCTACGCGGAGGGGATCGCCTTCCTCGCGCTGGGGCACTACTGGCGGCATCAGTACGACAGCGCCGAACGGTGGGCCGACAGCGTGGTGGCGATGGAGCCGAGCTTTCTCCTGGGCCGCGGCACCGCAGGGTATATCGCGATCGAGCGGGGAGAGTACGCCCGCGGCGTGGCCCAGTTCGAGGCGGCACGCCGCCTGACTACCGACGTGGAGCTGGTGAACGCGCTCGCCGGAAAGGCGCTGGCCCAGGCCCGCGGTGGAGCCGTTCGGGAGGCCCGCGCCACGCTCCACCTGGCCGACTCGCTGGCCGGCGCGTTCGCCCCCGAACCGTCCCATTCCGCGCTCTTCCTGGCCCAGGCGTGGGCGGCCCTGGGCGAAACGGACCGGGCGATCGCCTGGCTCCGGCGATACCAGCCGTCGGACGATACCCACTTCCAGCTGCACCTGCGCTGTGATCCCCCGTTCGGTCCCGTCGCCCAGGACCCGCGTTTCCGCAAGCTGCTCCGCGGGACCCGACCGCCTGGGTCGGCCGGCTGCTAGCCTTTTCCTCCCGACCCGAGTAGAAATTCCGCCACGGCCGCACTCCGGACCGACACCCAGCCGTGGAATCGCCATGTCCAGCCCGCCGCAGGACCAGAAGCCCCGCATCCGCCTCACCGCGCTCTCCCACGGCGCCGGCTGAGCCTGCAAGCTCGGGCCCGCCGACCTGGCCCAGGTGCTTCAGTACCTCCCCGTCGGCGCGGATCCGAGAATCCTGGTGGACGCCGCGTCGCGTGACGACGCCGCCGTCTACGCCCTGAGCGACGACCGCGCGCTGGTGGCCACGGTCGACTTCTTCACGCCCATCGTGGACGACGCGGCGACCTGGGGACGCATCGCCGCGGCCAATGCCCTGTCCGACCTCTACGCCATGGGCGCGACTCCCCTCTTCGCGTTGAGCCTGGTCGGCTGGCCCCGCGAGAAGCTGCCGCTCGCCCTCCTCGCCGAGGTCCAGGCTGGAATGCACCAGGTCGCGGTCGAGGCCCGCTGTCCCATCCTGGGCGGTCACTCGATCGACGCCCTCGAGCCGCATGTCGGGCTCGTCGCCATCGGCGAGGCGCACCCCGCGCGGCTCCTCACCAACCGCCAGGGCCGTCCCGGCGATATCCTCATCCTCACCAAGCCGCTCGGAACCGGGATCCTCTCGACCGCGCTCAAGCGGGAGCTCGTGGCCGAGTCCGAACTCGACGAGGCAGTCCGCTCGATGACCACGCTGAACGAGGGCGCGATGCGTGCCGCCCTGGCGCATGGCGTCCGCGCCGCGACGGATATCACCGGCTTCGGTCTCCTCGGGCACCTCGGGCACATCGTGCGGGAAAGCGGTGTCGGGGCGCGGATCGATGTCGCGCGTCTTCCCCTCCTCGGGCGGGCTCGCCGCTTCGCGGAATCGGGCGTGGTGCCCGGCGGGACGAAGCGCAACCTGGACGCGCTGACCCAGGCCCGCTGGGATGCGGGGGTGACCGACGCGGACCGCCTGCTCGCGGCGGATGCCCAGACCTCGGGTGGGTTGCTGCTCGCCACGCCGCCCGCCCAGGTCGAGTCCCTCCTTGCCGCCCTCCGCGACGCGCGGACACCGGCCCAGGCGGTGATCGGTGAACTCACCGCCCATGACGCCGGCACCATCATCGTGGAGCGACTCGGATGAGCCTCCGCTGGACACCGGAACGGCTGGATCAGCTCGAGAACGCGGCGCGCAACGGGCGCCGGGTGGCGCTGGCGCGGCGGGGGAGCGAGTACGTCGTCATCGCCGTCCGCATGACCTCGGTGAACAACCGCGATGCCTTCGTGGGCCGCCTCCCCATGACGGGGGAGGAGATGACGTTCGTGCTGAATGACGTGGAGTACATGCAGGTCCTGTCCTGACCTCGGTCACCCTTGACGAACGGGGTACCGCGGCTCACCCTCAGAGCATGTTCACCTCCCTCCTGGTCGGACTCGATGGGTCGGTCGAGGCGCAGGTCGCCCTCGCCCAGGCGATCGAGATCGGCCGGCGGTTCCGGGCCCGCATCGTGCTGGTCCACGTCTTCCGCGCCGAGACGGTCCGGACCGGCGCGGGGGTATTGCCCGCCTGGATGGAGTGGCCCTCCGATCATCTCCCCACCGACGCCGAGGTCCGGCGCGCGGCGCTGGAGATGCTGGAAGACGCCGCCGGGGCGGTCGCCCGCGCGGGACTCGAAGCGGAGATCGTGAGCCGTACCGGCGATGTGGTCGAGGTGCTCCGCGAGCTCGCCGAGCAGGTGGGGGTCGTGCTGGTCGGCCGCCAGGGGATTCGCGGGGCCACGAGCCTCGGGCAGGACCCACTCGGCCCCGACACCCGCGAGCTCATCCGCCGCTGCCCCCGGCCGGTGCTGGTGACGGGCACGCGCCCGACGCCGATGGACCGGGTCCTCGTCGCCTACGGCGGTGGCCCCACCAGCGAGGGCGCGCTGGCCTACGCCGCCCGGTTCGCCGGCATCACCGGAGCCCACCTCGACGTGGTCCACCTGGGCGCGTCGACCGAGGAGGGACGTGGCGTCCTGGCCCGGGCCTCCGGCGCGCTCTCCATGGCGCCGCTCGACTTCGAGCTGCATCTCCTCGAGGGGGATCTCGACACCGCGGTCCGCGAAGCCCTGACCCGCTTCAACAGCAACGCCCTCTTCGTCGGCGCCCACCGCGAGGACCAGGGCTGGTTGGTCCCCTCCCACACCGCCGCTATCTTGCGGGCCACCGACATTCCCGTCCTGGTCCACATGGAGCAAGCGACACCCGGTGCCCGCACCTCAGCTGCCCATCGCCGTCCTGCATATTGACGAGAGTTGTCTTGGGAACGGTCGCGAAGGCAGGACTCCCGGAGGCGCCGGCGGACTGATCGAGGTCCGTGCCGGCGGCGCCGTCCAGCGGCGCGACTTCTACATCCACGCCCCCGACACCACCAACAACCGCATGGCCCTCGCCGGCGCCATCGCCGCGCTCCAGCTCCTCGGCGGCAAGGGCCGGAGGTTCAAGGTGCTCATCGTCTCCGACTCGGAATACCTGGTGAAGGGCATGCGGGAGTGGGTACCGGGCTGGATGAGCCGCGGCTGGACCAGGAAGGGCGGCCCGATCGAGAATCTCGAGCTCTGGCGGGTACTGGTCGACTCGGCCCGAAGGCACGAAGTCGAGTGGACCTGGGTCCGGGGCCACAAGGGTCACCCGAAGAACGAGTACGCCAACGACCTTGCCGTGCAGGCGGCCACCGACCAGGTCACCTCCGCGGGGGCGGTGGAATCAGGCTTCCCGGCCTGGCTCGAGGCCAGGCGCGCGAAGAAGATGTTCGAGGGGTACGACCCGGACGCGGCGTTCGCGGCGCTGGAGGGGAAGCTCAGGGCGGGAGAGTCGTTCCGGCTGAGGGGGGAGGAGTGAGGGGGTGAGTGAGAAGCTGGGAGAAGGGAGAAGGGGATCTCGCACTACCTCGCGTCCCACTCCTCCCTTCTCACTTCTCCCTTCTCACCTCATCTTCCTCCGCCCACCCACCACCACCATCCCCTTCACCCGTGCCGTGATCGCGTCGCTCGGCGCGGTATAGGCCTCGGTCGAGAGCATGAACCCGGGGTTGGGGGCCCAGGTGAGACCGCCGAAGAGCGCCCACCGGCTCAGGTTCACTTCCACCTTCTGGTTGTCGACCGCGCCTCCCGCCACGATGCGGTCCACCTGGAAGCGCGGATGCAGGATGTTGTAGCCCGAACCGAGGTAGGGGCGGAGCCGCCCACGCGCCATCGGCCAGGCGAAGCCGAGTTCGACGCCGAAGATGTTGGGGCTGTAGCGGTCATCCGACTCCTGCCCGCCGAAGCAGTCGACGTTGGTCGCGTCCCGGGTGGCCGATTCGGGGCAGACGAACGGGGCGCGCACATTCCCCAGGGTGGCGTGCACCCGGCCCATGAACATCGTCCCCTTGGGCGTGAGGAGCACCGACCGTGAGAGGGCCACCCCCCAGAGGTTGGTGCGCACCCCGTTGAGCCGTGTCACCGGCGGGATCCAGCTCACCTCGAGCAACACCCCGTCGCCCAGCGCGAACCCCAGCCGGGGACGCGGGAAGGCCGAGAGCAGGTTCACGTTTTCGGGGCCCTTCCCGGGGCGGCACTTGGTGGGCGTCGCGATTCGGTCGCTGGCGTCGGGCAGGAGCGTCCCCTCGAGCCCGAACTGGATCGAGCCGGGACGGTAGATCCAGGGCGACTGTCCCAGGCTGAACGCCAGCGGGACCGAGAAGTGACCGAACAGGTCGGCCTCCCTCGAGCCGGACCCGGGCTTGCAGACGTCCTGCGCCGAGAGCGGGGCGCAGACCACGAGCGCGCCGAGGGCGAGGGAGAGCGAACGCATGAATGCTCCTTGCTTGACAGTGCGGGAAGCGGGCTCTACTCTGACCTGTCAATGAACGATCTCGAACGGCTCTTCCGCAGGCTGGTGGATAACCTAATCGCCATCGATCCGGCCCGCCTGCACCGGCCCATCACCATCGGCGACCTCGTCGGCTCCGTCATTCCCTATCGCACGACCCGTCGTGCGCTCGGGATCGACTCCGCCGAGGACTACGATATGCTCGTCCTCCGGCTCTGCGCCGGCGAGGGCGGGTATGTGCGGGTCCTGGCCGACGACGCCATGATGGCCTTCCGCGATCAGCTCGCGAGTACCAACCCCGATCTCGGTGTGCTCGGGGAGTACCGCGAGGCCGAGCTGGTGCTGGGCGGCGAGCCCTTGGCGCACGCCCTCGGTCCCGGGCCGGACGAGGCGTACGCGCCGGCCGAGGAGGAGTACCTCGAGCCATCGCCCCCGCCCGCACCGCCCCCGCCTCCGGTGACGCTCCCGATGGAACCGCCCCCACGCCGGATGCAGTTCAGCGCCGAGCCGGTACCCCCGGTGGTGCCGCCGCCGCCCAGGATGACGGCGGAACCCGAACCGCACCGCCGGCCGGTACTCCGGCTCGATGCGTCGCCTCGGTGCAGCTACTGCGGTGGCCCCCTCCCCTCCGGTCGCACCGTGAATTTCTGCCCCCACTGCGGCCAGAACCAGAGCTTCACCCGCTGTCCCGAGTGCCAGGCCGACCTCGAGATCGGCTGGAAGCACTGCATCAACTGCGGTCATTCCGTCTCCGAAGGCTGATCCCCATCCTTCTGCGAAGGCTGATCTCCATGCGCTTCCGCGCGGTCCCGGCGCTGGTCGCCAGCGTCCTGCTCCTCCCGCTCACCGGTCTCGCGGCACAGCAGGACAGCGCCGCCACGCGTGACAGCGCCGACGTGCTGGTGCTGGATCACGACTTCTCGAGCCCCGGCGAATTCGCGCGCGTCTTCCTCCAGAAGGGGATAGTCTATCGCGCGGTCCTGAGCACCGGCGACGCCAGCCTCGAGATCGTTCCCCTCAAGGGCGGGCCACCGGTCTTCTTCGCCCGCGAGGAATCCGAATCTCCCGGCGCGAGCGGGTTCACCGTGCTCTCGGTCTACCCCCGGGCGGATGCGGAATACCAGATCCGGCTGATCGAAGGCGGACCGGTCGTGAATCTCAAGCTCTACCACGACATCCGCGCCTCCCGCCGGCGCCAGAAGGTGCTGAATTCCCCCGGGTGGGAGATCGGCGCCGAGATCGCCGCCGGCTGGCACAGCGGCTACCTGCTCAACATCGTGGACGACCCCGACACGAAGGACAGCGACCGGTCGGGCACGCACATCGAGGGGTGCTTCTCCGCCCGACAGGGACCCGGGATCCTCCGGGTGATGAGCGGCTGTGCCCTGGGCGCGGCCTGGGAAACGCGGCCGGGCTCGAAGGGCACGCTCTGGTTCTTCCTCGAGCCGCGGGCCCGCTTCATCGGCGGCCGGGAGCGGGGGAAGTCCAACACCGAGGTTGGCGCGCTCGCCCGCTTCGGCTTCGGCGCGGTCAACAAGCTGAATCGCAACCCGACCCTCGTGGCCCCCGGCCTCTATGTGGCCTACAACGTCCGGACCAACCAGCACGGCAAGGGCCCGGGCTTCATCCTCGCCTGGCACCACTACCTCGTGGGCAACCGTGGCGAGGGCACGCACAAAGTTGGGGCCGAGCTCATCACCTTCGGTATCGGGTATTACCAGTAGGCCGCCATCCGTAGCCTTCCGGCTCGTCTCTCCACGTGATGTGTGCGCCCTCCCGGCGTCACTCTCTGTGACCGCCGGGAGGTGAGCGGTATTCCTGCGCAAGCCTGGAAGGAGAAGAGGGCCATCCGGCCGCGGCCCCTTCCGTAAACCCCTCGCGCCGCAACACTTTACCCTACCCAACTCGACTTACCGCTCTCCCCTCCTCCATATTTACCGCCCCCACGGCCCTTTCCTTATATAGGGAGCACCGATGTCTACCCAGGGGCGGCCCGAGGATGTGGTCATCCTCGCCGGTGTTCGCACCGGCTTCGGCACCTTCGGCGGAGCCCTCAAGGATCTCTCCGCCACCGAGCTCGGCGCGATCGCGGCCCGCGGCGTCCTGAGCCGCGCCGGCGTCGCGCCGGCCGACGTCGACCACGTCGTCTTCGGCAACGCCCTCCAGACGAGCGCCGACGCGATCTACCTCGCGCGGCACATTGGCCTCAAGGCGGGATGCCGGATCGAGACACCGGCGCTGACGGTGAACCGGCTCTGCGGCTCCGGCTTCGAGGCGGTGGTCCAGGCGGCACAGCAGATTCTGTCAGGCGAGTCCGCCATCGTCCTCGCCGGCGGCACCGAATCGATGAGCCAGGCCCCGCACGTGGTGCGCGGGGCCCGCTGGGGACTCCGGCTCGGACCCCCTGCGCCGCTCGAGGACTCGCTCTGGGAAGCGCTCCGCGACAGCGAATGCGGGCTCAGCATGGCGGAGACCGCGGAGAATCTCGCGACCCAGTACCAGATCAGCCGCGAAGCGGTCGATGCCTACGCGCTGCTCACCCAGCAGCGCGCCCGCGATGCCTGGGCCGGGGGCGGTTTCGCCGACGAAGTGGTGCCGGTCCCCATCCTGAACCGCAAGACGAAGCAGGCCGAGCCCTGGGCGGCGGACGAGCACATGCGGCCCGACACCACCGCCGAGGGGCTCGCGCGCCTGGCGCCGTACTTCAGGAAGGATGGCGTCGTGACCGCCGGGAACGCCTCCGGCATCTGCGACGGCGCCGCCGCGCTGGTCCTCACCAGCGCGAAGGTCGCCGCCGAGCGGGGACTCACGCCACTCGCGCGCCTGGTGGCGTGGGGCATCGCCGGGGTCGATCCGAAGATCATGGGCATCGGGCCCGCACCGGCCTCACGCAAGGCCCTGGCAAGAGCGGGGCTCTCGCTGGGGCAGATGGACCTGGTGGAAGTGAACGAGGCCTTCGGCGCCCAGTATCTCGCCGTCGAGAAGGAACTCGGCCTCGACCGCGCCCGGACCAACGTTGATGGCGGCGCCATCGCGATCGGGCATCCCCTCGGCGCGAGCGGCGCACGGCTCACGCTGCACCTCATGCACGCGCTCCGGCGCCGGGGTGGCCGGTTCGGCCTGGCCAGCGCCTGCATCGGCGGAGGACAGGGCGAGGCCGTGATCCTGGAGGCATGGCGCTGAGTGGCCGGCGAGAATCTCCCTGAGCGGCGCATCGACCGCACGGCCATCGAGCGGATCATCCAGCGCGCCACCGAGCTGCAGACCGGCGAGCGGGACCTGGGCGACAGTCTCTCGCCCCAGGAACTGTTCGCGCTCGGCAAGGAGGTCGGGATCCCGGAGCGTTACCTCCAGCAGGCCATGCTGGAGGAGCGGAGCCGGACCGGCCCCCCGGTGCCCGCGGGCTTGCTCGACAAGACCGTCGGTTCCGGCACCGTCACCGCCGAGCGGGTGGTGCGCGGGGCGCCGGAAGAGGTGGAGCAGCGCCTGCTCCGGTATTTCGAAGAGCACGAGCTGCTCACCATCCAGCGGCGGCAGCCGGGCCGAATCACGTGGGAACCGCTCGGCGGCGTGCCCGGGGCGCTCCGCCGCTCCTCGGCGGTCTTCCAGGGGAACCGTCCCTTCATGCTGGCGAAGGCGGGGCTGGTCGGCGCGACGGTGCTCGGGCTCGAGCCGGGGTTCTGTCACGTCGCGCTGAGCGCGGACCTCCGGGGGACCCGCGCGGCGATCGTCGGTGGCGGGGCCGCGATGGTCTCGATCGGTCTCGCCACCGCGGCGATCCTGGTGCTGCTGAGCCCGTTTGCCTGGGTGGCGGCGGGCCCGCTCGCGGCGGGCGCGGGCGCCGGCTGGGGCGTCCTCCGCCAGTATCGCTCGCGGGTGGAGCGGGCGCAGCTCGGACTCGAGCGGGCCCTGGATCACCTCGAACGGGGCGAGCCCAAGCCGGCCCACGCCCTGCCGAGCCGGACCGGCGGCATCGTCGGCGCGATTCTCGACGAAGTCCGCCGCGCCATGCAGCAGCGGTAGGCCTGCGACTCTCGACCCTCGACTCTTTCCCTCTCAACCTGTGACCTCTCCGATCAACTCCATCGCCGTCCTCGGCTGCGGCCTCATGGGCAGCGGGATCGCCCAGGTAGCGGCGCAGGCCGGCTGCCTCGTCCGGGTGCGCGACACCGACCAGGGCCAGCTCGCCAAGGGCCGTGCCTCGATCGAGAAGTCGACCGCCAAGCTGGTGGAGAAGGGCAAGCTCGCCGCGGCGGAGCGGGAGGCGGCACTCGGGCGGATCACCTACGTCACCGAGCTCGCCGACCTCGCGTCCGCCGACCTGGTCGTGGAGGCGATCACCGAGGACCTGGGCCTCAAGAACGCCCTCTGGACCGAGCTCGACCGCCTCTGCCCCGCGGGGACCATCTTCGCCTCCAACACCTCGAGCCTCACCATCGCCGCGATGGCGGCGGCGACGAGGCGGCCCGACCGGTTCGCCGGGCTGCACTTCTTCAATCCCGTGCCGCTGATGGCGCTGGTCGAGGTGGTACGCTCGGTGGGCACCAGCCAGGAGACGGTGGACCGCCTCTTCGCGTTCGTCCGGCGGCTCGGCAAGGAGCCGGTCGCCGCCCGAGACAGCTCGGGCTTCATCGTCAACCTGCTGCTGGTGCCCTACATTCTCGACGGCATCCGGGCGCTCGAGCGGGGGGTGGCGAGCATCACCGACCTCGACACGGCGATGCGTCTCGGCGCGGGCCACCCGATGGGTCCGCTCACCCTCGCGGATTTCGTCGGCCTCGACACCCTGGTCCGGATCGGGGACATCATGTTCGAGGAGTATCGCGAAACCCGCTACGCCCCGCCGCCGCTCCTCCGCCGGATGGTGATCGCGGGATTCCATGGCCGGAAGAACGGCCGGGGATTCTACGACTATGCGAAGGAGCCGCCGGCCCCGATGGAGCTGGGACTATGAGACTTCTTGCGAAAGTCGGGCCGCACGGGGAACGCGGAACGCGGAACGCTTTGGGTGCAGCCCTCCTCATGGTGCTTGTCGTCTCCTGCAAGGCCACCACCACCCGCCCCTACTTTCCGCCGGTCACCGGTGCACCGACCACCGAGATCGAACTCGGCGTGAAGGAAGCGACCCAGGCCCTCGCGGACGTGCTCAAGGGCGATTCCCTCCCCGTCACCCGGGTGGCGCCACGGGATGGGCTCGTCGAGACCGAGTGGTTCGAGGTCCAGAGCAAGCAGCCCACCCACGCGCGGCCCCTCGGACCGGAGGTGGTGCGGGTCCGGGCCTGGGTCAACCCCTCGAAACCCAACCACAGTCGCATCATCCTCGAGACGGTCTACCGCCCGTTGGCCGACCCGAGCCTGCCGGTGCGCGATCTCGACCGCCAGGTCCCGCCAGATCATCCAATCGGGAAGCGGATGACCGAGGTGCTGACCGAGCTCGCGCGTCTCTACTCGAGCGAGCCGGAACCGACCCCACAGTAGCCGCGTAGGTGGGGCGTCGTGTTCTGCGCCCCTGACCCCCGACCCCCGACCCCCGTGACGCGCACACTCTACCTGATCGCCGCCCTCTCGCTCGCGGCCCTCCCCGCGGTGGCCCAGCAGCATGTCGAGGTCCCGGCCATCGCACCGCGGCCGGAGGACGTCGGCTCGGTCGATGGCGTCATGAAGGCCTTTTACGATGTGATCAACGGACCGGCGGGGCAGCCGCGGCAGTGGAGCCGCGACCGGACCCTCTACATCCCCGATATCCGGTTCATCTCGATCGGAATCGGGAAGGACGGGAAGGTCCAGGCGTCGACCGTCACGCACCAGCAGTACGTCGACGGGTCGAACGGGTCGATGGTGAAGAATGGGTTCTTCGAGACCGAGATCCATCGCGTCACCCGCAGCTTCGGCAACATGACCCACGTCTTCAGCACCTACGAGATGCGGGGCAAACCCGATGGACCGGTGATCGGCCGCGGAGTGAACAGCCTGCAGCTCTTCAACGACGGAACCCGCTGGTGGGTCGCGAGCGTCATGTGGGACGACGAGCGGGAGGGGAACCCGATTCCGCCTGAATTCCTGCCGTAGCCGCATCGAGTGATCGCCGGCGGCTCACCCTCCCGCGCGGTGAGGGAGCATGGAGCCGGTGGGGCGGGCGGAATCAGCCCCATGGCGGGCCGGGATCGGGCGCGATAGGATACCGGACCACCCCACGAGCGCTTCCCCGAGCCCGCTGAACCGCGTGAACCTCCTCAGCTTTGCGCTGGCCCTGACGGCGGCATTCCAGGGTCCAGCCGCCGACACGGCCGGCGCCTTCGTCCTGCACAAGATCGGGAACCCCATCGGCCGTGAGACCTGGGCGATCCGGGGCGGCCCCGCCGGCACCCGAACCCTCACCTCCCATTTCGAGTTCAGCGACCGGGGCACGGCCGTGCCGCTCGACGCCGAGCTGGACTACGCCGCGGATGGCCGGCCCGCGCGATTCACGCTCCACGGCCGCACCGCACGCAGCTCGGGCGTCGATCTCGAGGTGAAGCTGTCGGGCGACTCGGTGCGGGTCCGGTTCGACAGCCTCACTTCGGCCGGGCTCCTCGGGGGCGCCTTCCCGGCGCATGGGTACGCCCCGATGGCGATGCAGCAGGCGTTCCTCCGCGAGTGGATCGCGCGGGGCCGTCCCGCCACGCTCCGGCTGGTACCGGCGGCCGACCTCCGCATCACCTCGCGGGGCCGCGACACCCTCGACCTGCCGAGCGGCCGTGCGGTGCTGGAGCGGGTCAGCGTCGCGGGGCTCATCTGGGGGATCGAGACGCTCTGGCTGAGCCCCGCCGGCGACCTGGTGGCCGTGGCAACCATCGACGCCGAATTCGATCCGGTCCAGGCGGTACGCGCCGGGGACGAAGCGGCGGTGGGGACCTTCGTGTCGTTGGCGGCGGCCGATGCCGTCGCGGCGCTCGAGGAGCTGGGCCCGCCCCGGGCGCCCCCGGACTCCCTCCTGGCACTCGTGGGTGGGACGCTGGTGGACGGGACCGGGGCGCCTCCGGTCCGGGATGCGGCGATCCTCATCCGGGGCGGCCGGATCGTGGCCGTGGGTCCGCGCAGGTCGGTACGGGTGCCCCGCGGCGCCAGGGTGGTGAGCACCGGCGGGACAACGATGCTCCCCGGCCTCTGGGAGATGCACGCGCACTATGCCCAGGTAGAGTGGGGGCCGATCTACCTCGCGTCGGGAGTCACCACGGTGCGCGACGTCGGCAACCAGCTCGAGTTCCTCGCCGGGCTGCGGAAGGCCCTGGCCCAAGGCCGGGGCATCGGGCCGCGGCTCCTGGCGGCGGGAATCATCGATGGCGACGGGCCCAATGCCATCGGCACCAGCCGCGCGGCCACACCGGCCCAGGGAATCGCGCTGGTACGGCGGTACCATGACGCCGGGTTCGAGCAGATCAAGGTCTACAGCAGCGTCTCCGACTCGGTGCTTCCCGCCATCACCCGCGAGGCGCACGCCCTCGGCATGAGGGTCACGGGGCACGTGCCGAACGGGCTCGACGGGTACCAGGGGGTTGCGGCGGGGATGGACCAGATCAACCACGTCACCTACGTGGAGCGCATGATGCGGGCGCCGGGCGACACCACTCCGCTCACCATGGACCTGCCGGAGGCGCGAAGGGCGATCGCATTCCTGGCCGAGCGGCGGATCGTGGTGGATCCGACCATCGCGCTGTACGAGATCTTCCTCCACCCCGCGGATCAGCCGGTCACGGCCATCGAGCCCGGCGCGGCGAAGGTGGCGCCGGAGCTTCGGGTGGCGCTCGAGCACACCGGGGCCCCGCCGGCCAGAGCCGCCGCGGCGGCGGCGCGATTCCATACCCTGCTGGACATCGTCGGGGCGCTCCACCGGGGTGGAGTCCCGCTGGTGGCCGGCACCGATGTGGGGGTGCCCGGCCACAGCCTGCACCGCACCCTCGAGCTGTTCGTGCAGGCGGGGATGACCCCGATGGAGGCGATCCAGTCGGCCACCCTCGAGGCCGCGCGCGCCATGGGGCTCGAGCACGAGAGCGGGACCCTGCGGCCCGGGCTCCGGGCCGATGTCCTGGTGGTGGACGGCGACCCGCTCACGCGGATCTCCGATACCCGGAAGGTGCGCCTGGTGATCGCGGGGGGCCGGCGCTACGACCCAGCCCCCCTCTGGCGGAGCGTGGGCTTCACGCCGTGAGGCAGGGAGCGGTCAGCTGACGTAGGACCTGACCCAGTCCTCCAGTTTCTCCAGGTCGAGCCCCGCGTCCTTGCAGGGTCCTGCCGGCAACGTCATGGTGAGGCCGAGCACCGGGATCTTCCCCGCCACGTCGTGCAGCCCGCTGACCATGTCTCGCTCGCAGGCCACCGCCACCACCGCCCGTGGGCGCCGCTCCCGGATCACGCGCCGGGCCAGTTGGCCCCGCGTGGCCACGAAGACCGGGACGTCATACCGGCCCGCGATCGTGAGCACCCCGTCGAGCGCCGTCCGGGAGAGACACCGCGGGATGAGGAGGAGCAGTTCTCCCCGGTTCACCTTGCGGCGCCGCTCGAGCGCGAGCACGTCGTAGACCTTCACCGCCGCGTTCTCCACCCAGTCCCGTTTCCCGAACCGCTCCGCCAGGCGCGAGGTGAGGCGCATGAGCCGGAGGAACGGTCCCCGCTCCGCCAGCCGCTCGGGCAGGAGCGGCCGGCGGAGGAGATAGGAGAGCAGCAGGCATCCCCACCAGAGCCAGGCGATGGCCGCCATCGCCCCGAGCACCAGCCAGGCGATCGGGGGAATCGAGGCCGCGAGCAGCGCGAGCCGCGGTGCGACGATATACAACGTGAGGGCCACGAGCCCGAAGCCGGCCGCGAGCGCCGCCGCGGACCAGCCGAAGAAGAGCGCGGGGGGGCTGTCGTAGTTCCCCTGGTTCGGGAGGGGACGACCATCCCACTCGTCCCACTCATGGCCGAGCCGGCGGTCGACATCGATATGGATGAGCTGAGCCCGCTGAATATCCGACATGTTCGCTAAGCCTTTCCCCCCCGCCATGCCTTGTCAAGGCTCGTCGACTACGTTTCCCGCATGACCCGCCCGGTCCTCGATCATCCGCTGATCCAGACCGATCCCCGTCTTCGCGCCGCGTACGCGGAGAGCGCGGGCATCTACCGGATCGTGCCCGCCGGCGTCGCGACCCCGAGTTCTTTGGCCGATCTTCGGTCGCTCACCGCGTGGGCCCAGCGGGCCGGCGCGAGCCTCACCGCGCGCGGCGCCGGGAGCGGCATTCCCGGCAATTCGGTCGGCGCCGGGATCATCGTGGACCTGCGCGAGCGGATGCCGCATCGCCTCGAGGTCGATCCCGCCCGCCGGACCGCGATCACGAGCGCGAACATTACCCAGGCGGAGCTGACCCGGGCAGCACTGGCGCACGGTCTCCGTCTCCCACCCGATCCCGCCAGCAGCGGCTGGGCCACCCTCGGCGGGATGGTCTCGACCAACGCCTCGGGTCCCCGCACCGTGCGCTACGGCCCGGTCCGGTCGTGGGTATCCGCGCTCGAGGTGGTGACCGCCGACGGGGAATCGGGATGGCTCGAGCGAGGGCAGCCGACCGCCGGCCTCAAGGTCCCGTCGCTCGCCGCCCAGCGGCGCTTCCGGGGCGATGCCGCGCCCGTGCTCCGGAGCGCGGCGGAGCGCATCGCCGGGCGTTTTCCCAGGACGCGGAAGAACACCGCCGGCTATGCGCTCGACCACTGGCTCCGCTCGGACGACGACCTCGATCTCTTCATCGGGGCCGAAGGCACCCTCGGGTTCGTCACCACGATCCTCTGGCGGCTCGATCCCATCCCGGCGGGCCGCGCCGGCCTCAGGATCGCGCTTGGGTCGCTGGATGATCTCGAACCGGCCGTGCAGGCGCTGGTGCCACTGGAGCCCTCCGCGGTCGAACTGCTCGACCGGACCTTCGTCGAGCTGATCCCCGACCGGGGCGGCGACAGCCCGCTGCCGCCGGAGACGGAGGCGGTGCTGCTGGTGGAGTTCGAGCGGAACGACCAGCGAGGAGCCCGCGGGGCAGTGGGCGACGCGGCCCGCGCGCTGAAGGAGCTGGCCCGTGACGTGGCGACGGCACTGACCGCGGACGAGGAGAAGCGCCTGTGGGCGTTGCGGCATGCCGCGAGCCCGATCCTGGCGGCGCTCCCTCCCGAACGCCGCTCCCTCCAGGTCATCGAGGATGGCTGCGTCCCCCTGCCGGCGCTCGGAGAGTATATCCGGGCGGTGCGTGAGGCGGCGGCCAGACAGGAGCTGACGGTCGTGATCTTCGGCCACGCGGGGGACGGCAACGTCCACGTCAACGTCCTGCCGGAGCTGGCGCGCCCCGACTGGCCCGCCCGGATCGCCGCCCTCTTCGCGGAGGTCTCGGCCGCGGCGATGGCGCTGGGCGGGACCGTGAGCGGGGAGCACGGCGACGGCCGACTCCGGGCCCCCCTCCTCGAGCAGCTCTACGGCGCCGAGGTGGTCCACCTCTTCCGCCGGGTCAAGACAGCGTTTGACCCCGTGGGTATCTTCAACCCCGGCGTCAAGCTGGGGGACGGTGCCGGATCCCTCGAGCAGCTCAAGGTGGGCGACGCCGCCGCCGCGATTCCCGACGACATTGCCCTGGCCCTGCGCGAGATCGAACGCGGGGGCGGGTATGCCCGGAGCCGGGTGGAGATCGCCCAGTCCGGGCCGACCCCGGTGGCCTGAGCCGGCCGTTCCACTCACCACTTCTCATCCTGGTACCGATGGAAATCCTCCGCGCCCCGCGCCTCACCCTGATCGCGCGCCCGCAGTTCCTCGAGCCGCCCCACATGCCGGTCCAGTGGAAGGGCGCGGCCACCGACGGGGAGAAGCTGGCGGAGTTCGCGGGCCGCATCTGCTACATGAGCCAGGGCAACCCCGCGGGGCGGACCACCGCCGAGTACCTGACCAACATCCTCCGGCAGGGGCACGGCTCGGTCTTCGAGCACGCGGTGTATGTGGTCCTGATCGAGGGAATCAGCCGTTCCTGCAGCCACGAGCTGGTACGCCACCGGGCCGGGTTCGGGTACTCCCAGCTCTCCCAGCGCTATGTCGACGAGTCCCAGGCGGCCTTCGTCATGCCCCCAGCCATCCAGGGCGATGCGCGGCTCGAGGCGGAATGGACCGCCCAGGTGACCGCGGCGCAGCAGGCCTACGTCCAGGCGGTGGACCGGCTGATGGAGAAGTACTCGTGGGTGGAGGACAAGGTCCATCGGCGGAAAATGGCGCGCGAAGCGGCCCGGAGCGTCCTCCCCAACGCCACCGAGGTGAAAATCGTGGTCAGCGCCAACGTCCGCGCCTGGCGGACGATGCTGGAACTCCGCCTCGGCGAGGGCGCGGAGCTGGAGATCCGCCGCATGGCCATCGCGACGCTCCGGCTCCTCCAGCAGGAGGCACCCGCCTTCTTCGCCGATTTCGAGATCTACCCGACGAACGAGGGCTCGGAGGCGGGCCGCGTGGGGTATCACAAGGTCTGAAGCCGTCGATCACACGCGAACGAGCGTCAAAAACCCTCTCTGACCGATGCAGAGAGGGTTTTTTCTTGCGAAATGCATCATGATCGGCGGAAAACTCGGTCCATCGCATCGATTCGGCGGACCGATCGCATCCGATCGGCGTCGCGCGCATCGCTCCGCGCGTGCGTGATGCGCGTCGAACGACGAGTGAATCGCAGAAAAAGTCCGCGAAAGTGCCAAAAAACTATTGTGCGTTTCAATGCTGTTTCTTACTTTAGGTCTGGATCCTGCACTACACCGCTTTGGCCTGCTCGTGATGAGCAGCCTTTTTTTGCAGATCACACCGCGGTGACCAGTCTCGCAGAGGACCCGTTTGGCAGTTCGTATCGGACTCGCCTATAACCAGAAACCAGCGGCGCCGGCCACTCCCGCCGGGGCGAGCTTCGACTCCCCCGCCGACTCCAAGCCCTCCTCCCGGGCCCTCCGGTACGACCTCGAACAGCCCGATCTCTACGCCGAATGGGATGAGCCCGCCACGATCGACGCCGTCGAGCGTGCGCTCCGGCCCCTGGGCGAGGTCATCCGGCTCGAGGCGATCGAGGACTTCCCGATGCGGCTCGCCGCCGCCCGGCCCGACTTCGTTTTCAACATCGCCGAGGGCCTCTACGGCAGGAATCGCGAGGGGCACATCCCCGCCATCTGCGAGTTCCTGGGGATCCCCTACTCGGCCTCCGACCCGCTGACCCTCTCCCTCGCCCTCCACAAGGGCCGGGCGAAGGAGATCATGCACCTCCGCGGGGTGCCCACCGCGCCGTTCATCCTGGCCGAGAGCCCGGCCGACGCCCGGAACTGCACCCTCCCCTTCCCGCTCTTCGCCAAGCCGGCCTTCGAAGGGTCCGGGAAGGGCGTGAGCGTGAAGAGCCTCTGCAATACCCGCCGGGAGCTGGTGAAGCAGGTCGACTACCTGCTCGGCACCTACCGGGAGCCGGTGCTGGTCGAGACCTACCTCCCCGGCGCCGAGTTCACGGTCGGCATCCTCGGCAATGGGAAGGACGCCCGCTGCCTCCCGATCGTCGGGATGCGCTTCGACGAGCTGCCCTCCGGCGCCCCGCCGATCTACGGGTACGAAGCCAAGTGGATCTGGGACGACCCCTCCGATCCCCTCGAGATGTTCGAGTGCCCGGCGAAGATCCCCGCCCGGCTCGCCACCGCGATCCGGACCGCCGCCCTCGGCGCCTACAATGCCCTCGAATGCCGGGACTGGTGCCGCATCGACATCCGGTGCGACGCCAACTCCGTCCCCAACGTGGTGGAGTTGAACCCCCTTCCCGGGATCCTCCCCGATCCCCGGGACAACTCCTGCCTGCCCAAGGCCGCCCGCGCCGCCGGCATGAGCTACGACGAGCTCATCCGCACCGCCGCCGATATCGCCTGGCGCCGGATCAGCGGCCGGTCCCTCCTCGCCGAGGCCGCTGCGTGAAGGTTTCCATCCTGTACGATGGTGGCTGGGATACCTGGGACGCGAAGGATGTGGCGTCCGTCGTGGAGAGCGTGAAGGAGGTCCAAGTGGCCCTGAAGGGACGGGGCCACGAGACCTCCCTCGTCGCCGTCCGCCGCCCCGACGACTTCGGCTGGCTCTCCCGGGTTCGCCGCTCGGACCTGATCTTCAATCTCTGCGAAGGCATCGGCGGGCACTCCCGCTACGAGGACTTCGTGGTGAGTACCCTGGAACTCACCGGGGTCCCGTACACCGGGTGCAAGCCGTGGGCGGTCTCGGTGGCCCACCGCAAGCACGTCGCCAATACCCTGCTCTCCCGGCATGGGGTCTCGATCCCCCGCTTCCAGCTGGCGGCCGGCAACAAGCTCCCGAGCGACCTCACCCTCCCGGTCATCGTGAAGCCCGCCGCGGAGGATGCGAGCGTCGGGATCGACTCGAGCTCGGTCTGCACCACCAAGCGCGCCCTCAAGAAGCGCCTGGCGGAGATGAGCGAGCAGTGGGAAGAGGTGCTGGTCCAGGAGTACGTGGCGGGACGGGAGTTCAACGTCGGCTTCGTCGGCGACACCGCCCTGCCCATTGCCGAGCTCTGCTTCGACAACATGCCGGAGGGGAGCTGGCCGATCCTCACCTACGCCGCCAAGTGGGACGTGGGAAGCCCGGAAGACCTGGGCTCGGTGCCGGTCTGCCCCGCCGACCTCTCCCCCGAGCTCCAGAAGCGTGTCATCGCCGTCGCCCGCCAGGGATGGGAAGAACTCTGCGGCGGCGAGGGGTATGGCCGGGTCGACCTCCGGGTCGATGCCGAGGGCCAGCCCTACATCCTGGAAGTGAATCCCAATCCGGATATCTCCGACTCCGCCGGCCTCTCGCGCATGGCGCGGGCCCGTGGCTGGGACTACGAGGAGCTGATCGCCCGGATCGTGGATGAGGCGCTCAGTCGTTCCAGCTCCCGTCAGGCCGCGGCCGCCCTTACCGTGAGCGACGCCGCCCCCGCCACATGACCACCCGCGTTCGGCCTCGTCTGAGGGAGCTGACGAGCGCCGACGCCCCCCGCATCGCCGACATCACCCGCGCCACCGGGGTCTTCCGCGAGGAGGAGCTCGGCATTGCCGCGGAGGTCTTCGCCGATGGCACCGCCGCCCTGGAGAAGGCCCGGGCCGCGGGCGCCGCCGCGTCCGGGGAACTTCCCTACTACCTGCTCGGCGCCGAGCTCGAGGGACGACTGGTCGGGTGGGTCTGCTGGGGCGCCACCCCCTGCACCGAGGGCACCTGGGATCTCTACTGGCTCGCCGTGGATCCGGCCGCCCAGGGCCACGGGGTGGGCACGGCGCTGGTGGACGAAATGGAACGCCGCCTCCAGGGGAAGGCCCGGCTGGTCTCGGTCGACACCTCCGGCCGCGCCGATTACGAACCGACTCGCCGTTTCTACGAGGCACGCGGCTACCGCGCGGTCGCGATCGTCCCGAACTTCTACGCCCGGGGGGATGACCAGGTGATCTACACGAAGGAGTTGGGCTAGAGGACAAACTGTCCGGTCTTGTGCTCCCGCGACCCTCCCCGTATTAACGACAGGCAGGTCCCACCACCGCAGTACTCTCACTGTCGGGGAGTCATCTCCATGATCGCTGAACCGGTTGGCAATCACTTCCGGGTCCCCACGGTCGTCCTGCTGCTCATCGCGGGGACCGCGGAGACCATGCTGGCGCAGGCGGGCCGGCTCGCGGGCAAGGTGACCGATGCATCGAGCGGGGCGGGGCTCGAAGGGGCCCGCGTCGTGGTCACCGGCACGTCCATCATCGAAACCACGGACCAGGAGGGGCGCTACACCGTCCGGAGCATCCAGCCGGGCCGCTACCAGGTGCGGGCGCTCCGGATCGGCTACCAGCCGAAGGTCGACAGCGTCACCATCGGGCCGAGCGAGACGGTGGCCCTCGACTTCGACCTCAAGGCGGCCCCGGTTCAGCTCGACGAGATCGTGACCACCGCGACGGGCGAGCAGCGGAAGCTCGAAGTGGGCAACGCGGTCTCCACCATCGATGCCTCCTCGGTGGCCTCGGAACAGCCCATCACGGCGATGAGCGACCTCATCTCCGGCCGGGCGGCGGGGGTCCAGGTGCTCAAGAGCGGCGGCACGACCGGTACCGGCGCCCGGATCCGGATCCGCGGCTCCAACAGCATCTCGCTCTCCAACGAGCCGCTCTACTACATCGACGGCGTCCGGCTCGAGAGCTCGGCGAGCTCCAGCACCCTCGACATCGGCGGCTTCGGCGCCGGGGATCCGCGCACCAGCGGGCCGTCACGCCTCGACGACCTCAACCCCGACGACATCGAGTCGATCGAGATCGTGAAGGGGCCGGCGGCGGCGACCCTCTACGGGATCCAGGCGTCGAACGGCGTGGTCCGGATCACCACCAAGCGGGGGCGCTCGGGGAGGCCTCGCTGGAACTTCTTCGTCGAGGAAGGCGCGGTCCACGACGGGAATACCTACCCGCTCAACTACTTCGGCCGGGACACCACGGCGGCGACCGGACCGGATTTCGACTACTTCTGCACCCTGCAGGCCGAGCTGGACGGCTCCTGCACCCAGACCTCGATCCTGAAGTACTCCCCCCTCGAGAATGCCCGCACCCGGCCGCTCAAGACCGGCCTCCGGCAGCAGTACGGCGCGAGCGTCTCCGGCGGGACCGACCAGGTCACCTACTTCCTCTCCGGCACCTACGAGAACGAGGACGGGGTCTTCCGGCTTCCGGCGGTCGAGGAAGACTCCATCCGGCAGGCGCTGGGCAGCGTGCCCGACAATCAGATCCGGCCGAACGCCCTCGAGCGGACCAGCCTCCGGGCCAACGTGGGGGCCAACGTCACCAGGAATTCCGACCTCCAGGCGACGGTGGGCTACACCTCCAGCAAGAGCCGGTTCGTGGAGAACGACAACAGCGCGCTCACTATCACCGGCAGCGCGGAGACCTCCACCAACCCGCCGACCGTATCGGACGGCTGGTACTACACCCCGGCCCAGCTCTTCGCGGAGCTGGCGCAGCAGTCGGTGGAGCGGTTCACCGGGGGGCTCACCTACAACTGGCGGACCAACGCCTGGCTCTCGACCCGCGCCACGCTGGGCTACGACGTCACCAACCGGCGGGACCTGCAGTTCTTCCCCACCGGCCGGGTGGCCCCGCAGGACCAGAACAACGACGGCCGGATCAGCGACAACCGCTTCCAGATCTCGCAGACCAGCGTCGACCTGGCCGCGACCGCGCACTTCAACCTGAACCCGTCGCTGGGCTCCAAGACCTCGGTGGGAGCGCAGTTCTTCCGCAACATGACCTCGGGAGTCCTCACGACCGGCCGAGGGCTGGTGCCGGGCGCGGAAACGGTGACGGGCGCGAGCGACGTCGAGGCGCAGAGTACCACGGTGGAGCAGCGATCACTCGGATCGTTCGTGGAACAGGAGATGAGCCTCAAGCAGCGGCTCTTCCTGACGGGGGCGCTCCGCTTCGACGGGAGCAGCTCCTTCGGCAAGAACTTCGACGCGACCACCTACCCCAAGGCCAGCGCCTCCTGGCTCCTGTCCGAGGAACCGTTCTTCAAGGTCGGCGCCATCAACACCCTGCGGCTCCGGGGAGCCTACGGCGCGTCGGGCCGCACCCCCGGCGCCATCGACGCGCTGCGGTACTTCGTCCCGGT
>DASZPT010000275.1:0-2100 GCA_035549935.1 Gemmatimonadales bacterium | reverse complement strand
GGTCTCTTCGTCCATGCCGGTCCCGGAGTCGCTGACCGTGAGCACCACGTACTGGCCTGGCGGCATGATGCTCTGGGCCCCCTTGGCTGCGCCGGGAAAGGCCAGATTCGCCGTCTCGATCACCAGGTTGCCGCCGGTGGGCATCGCGTCGCGGGCGTTGACCGAGAGGTTCACGATGACCTGCTCGATCTGGCCGGGGTCGGCCCGGACCAGCCAGAGCGGCTCCTCGCTCCGCACCGTGAGGGTGATGTGCTCGCCGATCAGGCGGCGGAGCAGCGACTCGACCCCGCGGACCAGGTGGTCGAGGTCCAGGATCCGGGGCTGCATCACCTGTCGCCGGCTGAAGGCGAGGAGCTGGCGGGTGAGGTTCGCGGCGCGGGTCGCCGCCCGCTTGATCTCCTCCACGTCCTCGCGCGCGGGGTCGCCCTCGTTGAGCGATCCCAGCAGCAGCTCGCTGGTCCCGAGGATGGCGGTGAGAAGGTTGTTGAAGTCGTGGGCGATGCCGCCGGCGAGCCGCCCCGCCGCCTCCATCTTCCGCGATTGCCGGGCCTCCTCCTCCAGGATCCGCCGTTCGGTGATGTCCTGCTGCGTGCCCCAGGCGCGGACCAGCCTGCCGTTCTCTACCACGCCGACCAGGCTGTTCACGAAGTACTTCCGTCGCCCGTAGCGGTCCCGCTCGTGGCTCTCGATCCCGGTGAGCCGGTAGCCCGAACGGATGAAGCTCCGGAGCATCTCGAGGTTGGTCGGGTCGTCGGACGGCAGGAGGTCGCTCAACCGCGCCTTGAGCAGGTCCTCCGGCGCGTTGAAGCCGTACATCCGCGCCATCGCGAGGTTGCACTCGGCGAAGTACGAGTGGGCGTACCACCGGCGGATCTGCTCGTCCTCCGGCAGGGTGACCGGCACCGGGTCCTCCACCTCCAGGCGCCAGATGCCCTCGTTGCTCTGCTCGATGAAGTGCCGGTAGCGCGCCTCCGCCTGCTCCAGCCGCGCGCTGGCCTGCATCATGTCGTCGATGTCGACGTCGACCCCGGTGAACCCGATGAACTCGCCGTCGTGGGCCACCCGCGGCACGCCGATCTCGATGAACCAGCGGTACACCCCGTCGTGCCGCCGGAGACGGTACATGTGCTGGTAGGGGACCGGGTGCTCGCTCGTGGCCCGGTAGGACGCCAGCACCCGCTCGCGGTCGTCGGGGTGAATCCCGTCGAACCAGCTGGTGCCGCCCTCCTCGTCGATCGTGCGCCCGGCGTACTCGTCGGCGGTGACGTTCTGGTAGGTGAGCCGGTGCTGGGCGTCGTCCATCCAGACCATGACCGGCACCGTGTCCGCGAGCTGCCGGTAGCGCGCTTCCGCCTCCGCCAGCAGCGCGCTCCGCTCCTGCAGCTCGGTGACGTCCACGTCCACGCCGATGAACCCCTCGAGCGCACCATCCGGCCTCCAGCGTGGAATCGCCACCTGGCGGATGTAGCGGTAGATCCCGTCGTGCCGCCGCATCCGCAGGTCGAGGGTGAAGCCGCGCTGGCGCTCGGTGGTCTCCTGGTATTCCCGCCGGACCATCTCCCGGTCGTCGGGGTGGACCGACTCCATCCAGCCGTACCCCACCTCGTCCTCCCAGGCCCGCCCGGTGAACTCGAGCGTGGTGCGGTTTTCCCAGATCAGCTTCCGCTCCGCGTCCTCGATCCAGATCATCACCGGCGCGTTCTCCGCCAGCTCGCGGAAGCGTCGCTCCCGGTCGGCCAGGTCCTGCTCCCGCAGGTGCCGGTCGGTTGCATCGCGGAAGCCGAGGACCAGCGCGTCGATCGGCGGGGTGTGGAGGAAGTTGGTGATGCTCCCCTCGATCCGGCGGAGGCTGCCGCTCGCATGCAGCACGGAGATCTGGCCGGCCAGATGCTCGCCCGGGCTCTCGAGGGCGAGGCTCATGTAGCGGAGCGCCTCGTCGGTGCTGTCGGGGGGCACGAACTCGAGGGCGCTCCGGCCGAGGAGTTCCTCGGGGGGATACCCGAGGAGCCGCTCGACGCCTTCGCTGGCGTAGGTGATGAGGAGGGAACTGTCGAGGGCGACGAGCCCGTCGGCGTCGCGCTCCACCAGCGCCTCGAAGAG
>DASZPT010000274.1:0-5999 GCA_035549935.1 Gemmatimonadales bacterium | reverse complement strand
CTGTTCCTACATCCGGGTGGCGCAGCACTCCTGCTTTCTCCGGGCCAATCACCCCGCCGAGTTCATGGCGGCGGTGCTGGCGAACGGAGGCGGGTTCTATCACCCCTTCGCGTACGTGGCGGAGGCGATGCGGATGGGGCTGACCGTGCGGCCGCCCGACGTGAACGCCAGCCGCTACCGCACGTCGGGGCGGGGCCGCGAGGTGCGGATCGGGTTCCAGTTCATCAAGGGACTGTCGCAGGAGGCGGTGGAGGAGCTCGAGACCGGAGGAGCCTACACCTCCTTCGACGACTTCCGCCGCCGCACGACCCTGCGCCACGACGACCTGCGGCTGCTGATCCAGGTGGGAGCCTGTGATTCCATTGCCGGCGGCATGACGCGGCCCATGCTGCTCTGGCAGGTGGACGCCGAGGCCAACGCGGCACGCGGCACGCGGCACGCGGAACCGGGCACCGAACTATGGAAACCGGTGGACCCCCCTCCGCCGCCGTTGCTCCGGGAATACGACGAAAGCCGCCGCCGCCGCACCGAGTACGAGCTCCTCGGCTTCACCACCGACAGTCATCCGATGGACCTGTTCCGGGACGAGCTGGCCCGGCTCCGGGTCACCCGCAGCACCGACCTCGCGCGGCAGGTCGGGAAGACGGTGCTCTGCGCCGGGATGCTCACCACCGCGAAGCCGGTCCATACCGCGAAGGACGAGCCGATGGAGTTCGCCACCTTCGACGACGGGGCCGGGCTCATCGAGGCAGTGCTCTTCCCCGATGTCTATCGCGCCCGCGGGCACGTCCTGTTCGACCAGGGACCGTTCCTGCTCCGGGGGAAGGTCGAGGAGGAGTTCGGCGCGGTCACGCTGACCGTCACGGGGATCGACCGGCTGGAGCGCGCGCTGGTGCGCAGCGATACCGAGGCGGGCACCGCAACCGAGCGAACGCAGAGGCGCAGAGAACGCAGAGGGCCCGAGAGGGCTCCATGAGCTCGCACACGATCCGGGTGACAATCGGACAGATATTGATCTTTCGGCTTTTTGGGTGAGAATCAACAACTCTGCGACCTCTGCGTTCTCTGCGTCTCTGCGTTGAACGCCCCAAACCGACCCCAAGGTGGTCCATGCCTCATCCCCGGACTCTCCTTCGCGTGCTCGCCCTCCTGGCCCTCGCCACACCTGCGGCCGCCCAGGGCACCCGTCTCCTCCGCCAGCCGACGGTGAGCGCGACGCAGATCGCCTTTGCCTACGCCGGAGACCTCTGGATCACGGGCCGCGACGGCGGCGACGCGCGGCGGCTCACCTCGGCACCGGGCATCGAAGGGGATCCCCAGTTCTCCCCCGACGGGAAGCTCGTCGCCTTCACCGGGGAGTACGCCTCGAACTTCGACGTGTACGTGGTCGACGCCTCCGGCGGTACCCCGCGGCGGCTCACCTGGCACCCCGGCGGCGACTTCGTCCGCGGGTGGACCCCGGACGGCAAGGCGATCGTCTTCGCCACCAACCGCGAGAACCCCCGCAAGGACGGGCAGCGGTTCTGGAGCGTGCCGGTTGCCGGTGGCCTCGAGCAGCCGCTCGCGCTCCCCGAGGCGAACCACGGGATGTTCTCCCCCGACGGAAAGCGGATCGTCTACGAGCGTACCACCCCGTGGGACCAGGAGTGGCGCAACTACCGCGGCGGGCAGAACCAGCCGATCCAGATCTTCACCCTCGCCGGCGCCGGCGTGGAGAAGCTCCCCTGGGAGGGGAGCAAGGACATGTGGCCGGTCTGGCTCGGCGACGCGATCTACTTCATCTCCGACCGCGACTGGGCCGGCAACGTCTGGCGCTACGATCTCGGCAAGCGGCAGCTCAGCCAGGTCACCCACCATCGCGACTACGACGTGAAGACCCTCGCCGCCGGTGGCGGGGTCCTGGTCTACGAGCAGGCCGGCTACCTCCACCTCCTCGATCCGGCGTCGGGCCGGGATCGCCAGCTGGTCATCAACGTCCGCGGTGAACTGCCCTGGACCGCGCCACGCTGGGTCGATGCCGCCAGGAACGCCAACGCCGCCTCGCTCTCCCCCACCGGGGTCCGGGCCGTGATCGAGGCCCGGGGCGAGATCTTCACCGTGCCCGCCGAGAAGGGGGATGTACGGAACCTCACCCGCTCGCCCGGCGCGGCGGATCACGCGCCGGTCTGGTCGCCCGACGGGAAGCGGATCGCCTGGTTCTCCGACGCGAGCGGGGAGTACCGCCTGATGATCGGGACCCAGGACGGGCTGGAGAAGCCGCGCGAGATCGTGCTCGACAAGCCGACGTACTACTACGATCCGGCCTGGTCGCCCGACGGGAAATCCCTCGCCTTCACCGACGCGGGCCGCAATCTCTGGGTGGTCGACGTCGCCAGCGGCAAGGCCACCCGCGCCGACGGCGACAACTACGCCCATCCCGAGCGGACCCTGGTGCCGGTCTGGTCGCCCGATTCCCGCTGGCTGGCGTACGCCAAGCGGCTCACGACCCAGTTCCGCGCGCTGATGGTGTACTCGCTGGCCGACGGCAAGGCCCGCCAGCTCACCGACGGACTCTCCGACGCGGGGTCCCCGGCCTGGGACGCGAGCGGCAAGTACCTCTACTTTCTCGCCTCCACCGATTACGGCCTCGGGAGCGGCTGGCTCGACCTGAGCTCCTACGACCGGAAGATCCGCCAGGCGGTCTACCTCGCGGTGCTCTCGGCCGATACGCCCTCGCCGCTCCTGCCCGAAAGCGACGAGGAGACCGCGAAGGACACCGCGGCGAAGAAGGACTCGCTGCCCAGGGGCGCGGACACCACCCGGGTCCGGATCGACTTCAACGGGCTCGGCCAGCGGGTGCTCGACCTGGGCCTCCCCGTCCGCAGCTACACCCAGCTCGAGGCCGGCGGTGCCGGCGTCCTCTTCCTCACCGAGGCGGTGGAGAACCAGGACGGGGTGACCCTGCATCGCTACGACCTCAAGAAGCGGAAATCGGAGTCGTTCCTCACGGGGGTGAGCCTCTTCTCCCTGAGCCAGGACGGGAAGAAGCTCCTCTACCGCGCGGGAAAGGACTGGGCCATCGTCGGCACGGAGACTGCGCCCAAGCCGGGCGACGGGAGGATCGCGGTCGACCTCCCCATGCGGCTCGACCCCTCCGCCGAGTGGCACCAGATCTTCCGCGAGGCGTGGCGATTCCAGCGCGACTACCTGTACGTCCCGAATCATCACGGCGCGGACCTCGATCTGGTCTACCGGATGTACGCGCCGTGGGTCGATCATGTCGCCCACCGCGCCGACCTCACCTACCTGCTCGACATCCTGGGCGGCGAGTTCTCGGTGGGACACAGCTTCACCGGCGGGGGCGACGTCCCCACCAGCCCGTCCGACAAGGTGGGGCTCCTCGGCGCGGACCTGGTGCGGGATGGCGAGCGCTATCGCCTCTCGAGGATCTACGACGGCGAGGAATGGAACCCGGGCCTGGCCGCGCCGCTCCGCGCGCCGGGCGTGAAGGCGCGCGCGGGCGACTACCTGATCGCGGTAAACGGGGTGGAGCTCAAGGCGCCGGTGAACCCCTACAGCCTCTTCGAGGGCACCGCCGGCCGGCAGACGGTCCTCCGCCTCAACGACAAGCCGACGGCCGAGGGATCATGGACCGCGACCATCGTGCCGGTGGCGAAGGATGACGGCCTCAGGACGCAGGCCTGGGTGGAGGGCAACCGCCGCCTGGTCGACTCCCTCTCCGGCGGCAAGCTGGCCTACGTCTGGATCCCCAATACGGCGGAAGACGGATACACCTACTTCAACCGCTACTACTTCGCCCAGCAGAACCGGCAGGGGGTGATCCTCGACGAGCGGTTCAATCATGGCGGGTACATCGCGGACTACATCGTCGACCTCCTCAACCGGAACCTCCGGGGCTATTTCAACAATCCGGTCGGGGAGCGCCGTCCCTGGACCGAACCGCTCACCGGGATCTTCGGCCCCAAGGTGATGGTGGTGAACGAGTACGCCGGGTCGGGAGGGGACATGCTGCCGTATCTCTTCCGCCACCTCAAGCTCGGCCCCCTGGTCGGTGCGAAGACCTGGGGCGGCCTGGTGGGGATCTGGGACGTGCCGGGCCTGATCGACGACGGCTACATCACCGCGCCGCGGGGCGGGTTCTTCAACGTCGATGGGCAGTGGGACGTAGAGAACGTCGGCGTCGCACCCGACATCGCCGTCGAACAGACACCGGCCGAACTGCTCAAGGGACGGGACCCGCAGCTCGAGCGCGCGGTGCAGGAAGCGCTCCGGCTCCTCGCCGACCACCCGGTCCAGCTCAAGGCCGAGCCGGCGCCGCCGGTGCGGGTGCGGCGTCCATGAACTGCCCAACGATGCCCAGGTGAACGATGCGACATGACCGCACCCTCCTGCCCTCGATCGCCCTCCTGGCCCTCGCCACCATGGCCCGCGCCCAGACGGCCCCGAAGGAGGTCGACGCCTACGTCACCCAGTCCCTCGCCCGCTTCGAGCAGCCGGGCGTCGCGATCGCGGTCGTGAAGGATGGCCGGGTCGTCTTCCAGCAGGGCTGGGGCGTGATCCGGCTGGGAGAGGCGGCGAAGGTCAACGAGCATACCCGCTTCCAGGTCGCGTCCAACACGAAGGCAATGACGGCCGCGACGATCGCCATGCTGGTCGACGAGGGGAAGCTCGGCTGGGACGACCCGGTCGCCGATCACCTCCCCTGGTTCCGCCTCGGCGGCGACCCCTACGTCTCCCGTGAGCTCCGGGTCCGCGATCTCCTCTGCCACCGGAGCGGCCTCTCCCTCGGCGCCGGCGATCTCCTCTGGTTCCACTCCGACTACAGCACCGAGGAGATCGTGCGCCGGCTCCGGTTCATCGCGCCGGCCACGAGCTTCCGGAGCAGCTACGCCTACGACAACGTGCTCTACCTCGCCGCCGGCGAACTGGTGAAGGCGGTGACCGGCCGGGCGTGGCAGGACGTGGCGACCGACCGGATCCTCAAGCCCCTCGGCATGAACGAGACGGCGGTGGGCATCGACCGGGTGAACCTGTCGGACAACGTGGCCTATCCGCACGGCCGCTACGGCGGGAAGATGCAGGTGATCCCGTTCGACTCGGTGCTCAATACCCTGGCGGCGGGCGGCGTGCTCGCGAGCGTCAGCGACTGGGCCAGGTGGATGCAGGTGCAGCTCGACTCGGGCCGGACCGCGAACGGACGGCTCTGGAGCGACCGCCAGACGCGGGTCATGTGGTCGCCGCACATCAACATCGGGATCGGCAACCCGCCGCCGGCGTTCCTCCCGCTCCGGCCGAATTTCCTGGCCTACGGCCTGGGCTGGTCGCTCCGCGACTATCGCGGCCTCAAGGTGGTGACGCACGACGGCGGCCTCGCCGGGATGCTCTCCCGTACGGTGCTCATCCCCGAGAAGCGGCTCGGCATCGTGGTCCTGAGCAACGGCGAGACGCTGGCCTTCCAGGCCCTCGCCACCTGGCTCACCGACTACTACCTTGGCGCGCCCCGGACCGACTGGTCGGCGGCGTACGCGGCGCTGGGCGAGCAGGGACAGGCCGCGGACCGGGCCTTCGAGGATTCGGCGCAGGCGGCGCGGCACCGCGACATCGGACCGTCGCTGGCGCTCGCCTCCTATGCCGGCCGCTACCAGGACGCCTGGTACGGCGACGTGACCGTCACGGTGGAGGATGGCCACCTCGTCCTCCACTGGTCGCAAAGCCCGGCGCTCACCGCCGACCTCGAGCACTGGCAGTACGACACGTTCCGGGCGCGCATGCGGGTGCCCAACGTGGCCGATGCCTTCGTCAGCTTCACGCTCAAATTCGACGGCACCGTCGACCGGATGACGCTGCAGCCCTTCCTCCCCTCGACCGACTTCAGCTTCAACTACCAGGACCTGCTCTTCCGGCCGGTCCCGGCCACGGCCGCGCACCCCTGAGCGGCCGGGCCTCTACGCGAGGAGAACCACCATGCGGGGCCTCATCGTCGCGGGCGCGGTGCTGGC
>DASZPT010000273.1:0-11247 GCA_035549935.1 Gemmatimonadales bacterium | reverse complement strand
GGAGGTCCTCACTCCTCCCGCCTCGCCTGTCTCTCTCCCCTACTGTCCGTACCGCGTCTCTACGCTCGCCGGCCTGGCCTTGAGCCGCGCGACCAGCGCCCGGTAGCTCGGCGTGGCGGCGAGGGTGCGGAGGTCGGGATCCTGCTCGATGCTCTCGGGCGAGATCGGCGCCCGGGCGGCACACTCGAGGGCGGAGAGGGCCTGGGTTTCCCGCTTGAGCCGGGCGAAGGCGCGGGCCTGCTGCCAGCAGACCTCGGGGTCGTGCGGCCGCATCAGGGCGGCGAGATCGAGGATCCCGAGCGCCCGGTCGGGGTCGTTCTGGTCGAGGTAGTCCATCGGCTCGTAGAACGACGCGTACACCCAGAGCTGTTCGATCCCGCGGCTGGCGGCGTTCGCGTCGATCGAGTCGGTGCCCGCCATCCGCCGCTCCAGGGCACGGAGCTGGACCCGGTCCGCCGCGGTGGCCACCGGGATGGGCGCGCCCTTCCGATAGCTCGCCAGGAACTCGCCCAGCCGGTCGTTGTAGGCCCGCTGGGCGCGAATCGACTCCTGGATCTGCCGGGTCGTGCGCCGTACGTCGTCCCGCTTCTCGAGGCGGTCGGCCCGGCCGGCCGGCTCCTTCACGTCCTTGAGCCCCGCGAAGTCGCTCGCGATCGCCTTGTATTCGAGCCAGGCATGGTAACCGTCGCCCGAGTCCGCCATCTTTGCCGCCGAGGCGAGCCGGGCGGTGTAGGAGGAATCGATCCAGGCGGAGTCGGCCGGCTTGAGCCCGTACCGCATCGCCATCAGTTCCATGAACTCGACGCCCGCGGTCAGGGTCGCCTGGGGCGCCCAGGCGTGGGGGCCGTCGTACCAGGTGATATGGTGGGGGAGGTTCACCCGGGTGAGGGCAGTGTCGAGCGCCGACATCTCCTCGTAGTTGTAATCGGTGGTCCCCGCCGCGCCGAAGAAGACCAGCGTGGGCAGCTCGCTCTCGGGTCTCGGGGTGAGGACGAAGTTGGCGGGCTTGCTCGCCCCGATCCCGATGATCCCGGCGACGTGGCCTCGCAGGCCGTAGCCGAAGATCCAGCTCGCCCGGGCGGTGCCCGACTGCCCGACCAGGTAGATCCGGTGGATGTCGATGGAGAACTGGCGCTGCGCGTCGGCCAGCACGGTGTTGATGACGTCCGCGTTCGGGTCGACCGTGACGTCGCTGCGGCTGTTGTAGCTGCTGATGGCGATGTAGCCGAGCCGCTCGGAAACCTCCCGGAGCCGGGAGAGGGGGATCATGGCCCGGCCGCGGGGGTCCATGACGACGAGCAGGGGCCAGGTCCGGTCCGCCCGGTAGCGCGACGGTACGTACACCGCATACTGCTGCCGGGGATTGGACTCGCTGGTCGCGAGTTCGGTCAGTTGCCCCGCGGGAAATTTTGGCGGACGCGCGCCGGCCAACTGGACACTTTGGCCAGCGAGGGGTGCCGCGGCCGCGAGGGCCGCCCCGACCAGCAGTGCCTGCAACGTGCGAAACATGCGAAGAACGCACCTGATGTAAACGATATGCCAAACGCAACAGCGCCCGCCGTTGTTGCAGCGGTCTGTCTGCTTACGCGAGTCTGATTGTTAGCGTTTGGTAATGGTTGCACCGGGCGCCGCGCTGTTACGAACCTGAAACGTTTGAAACATCCCCGCTCATTTGTCAGGCAGCTTGGCCATGCACCTGGTCCTGTGGGCAGCGCTCTCCCTCCCCCTCGCCGGGGATACCCTGCCGGATTGTCCAAGGTTGGCGTCGAGCGGTGGGAGCACCGACCTGTACTGCATCGAGCTGGCGGCGGCGCCGGGCTACGGCGCCCGGGGATCCGCGGAGCTGAGCTGGGATGGCGGGCCCTTCACGGTGGGCGTGTCGCCGGATGGAACGGCGCGCTGGCGGGTGCGGTTTCGGCTGGACTCGCTCCCCCGACCCCGCGGGCCGCGGGCGGGAATGGTCGCCTGGGCGGCCTCCCCCGCGATGAACACCGTGACCCGGCTCGGGGTGGTGCGCGACGGGACGAATGACCTGGGACCGGTCACGCTCGACCGATTCCTTCTTCTTATAAGCGCCGAGCCGGACACCACGGCGCCGGAATGGCGCGGGCCGATGGTGCTGCGGGGAGAGTCTGCCAGCAACCGGCTCCGCCCCGCGGACAACTTCCAGTTCTTTCTCGGCTTCACGGGCCAGTCATCGGGCATGCCGGAGCACGCCCACCATCATGTGGGGCCCGATTCCACGGGCTGGGGCCCGGTGCCGATGTTCCCCGGTCTCGACATGCTCGGCGCCGAGATGGCGCTCCGGCCCGGCGTCTCCCCGGCACCGTGGCCGGGCGGGATGGACCCGCCGAGTGCGAGGCCGCACGAGACCGTCACGCTCCGCACCGGCGACACCCTCGATCTCGTCGCCGGCCCGGTACTCCGGAGCATCGCGGGACGCACCTACCGGATGCTGGGGTTCAACGGGCAGTATCCCGGTCCCCTGCTCCGGGTGGAGCGCGGGGCGGAGGTGGTCGTGCGGCTGGTGAACCACCTCGAGGCACCGACCACGGTCCACTGGCACGGGATCCGGCTCGAGAACGCCTTCGACGGCGTGCCCGGCCTCACCCAGCCGGCCGTCCCGCCGGGAGGGAGCTTCGTCTATCGACTGCGGTTTCCGGACGCGGGGATCTTCTGGTATCACCCGCATGTCCGGGAGGACCAGCAGCAGGACCTCGGCCTCTACGGCAATCTCTTCGTGACCTCGCCCGGCGCGCCCCCCGCGCCGGGACGGGAAGAGTTCCTGATCCTCGACGACCTCCTGGTCGGGGAGGAGGGGCTGGTCCCGTACGGGGCCGAGCAGGCGACGCACGCCGCGATGGGCCGCTTCGGCAACGTGATGCTGGTGAACGGTGAATCGAGCTGGCGGGGCACAGTCCGGGGCGGGGAGGTGGTGCGATTCTACCTCACCAACGTCGCCAACACCCGGACCTTCAATCTGTCGTTCGGTGAGGGGAGCCGGATCAAGCTGCTGGCCTCGGACCAGGGGCCGTACGCCCGGGAGAGCTGGGTCTCGAGCGTGGTGATCGCGCCGGCGGAGCGCTACGTCGTCGACGTGGCCTTTCCGGCGCGGGGCGCCGCCGCCCTGGTCAACCGTGTCCGCGGGATCGATCACCTCTACGGCCGGTTCTTCAACGTCACCGACACGCTCGGCACCATCGCCATCGCGGGACGGGCGTCACCGCCGGCGGGGTTCGACCGGCTCGCGACCTCGTCCGAGGCCCGACAGCTCGATTCCCTCGTGGCCGCCCATGCCGGCGGTACCCCGGAGCACACGCTGGAGCTCCGGGTGGCCTTCACCGGGCTCCCCTTCGTGAGCGAGGCGCTGATGCGGCTCGACTCGATCTACTTCAACCCCGTCGAGTGGGAGGGGACGATGCCGGGGATGAACTGGGCGACGACCGGGCGGGAGGCACGCTGGATCCTCCGCGATCTGGCGACCGGGCGCGAAAACATGGACATTCACTGGCGCTTCCGCCGGGGAACGCTCACCCACCTCCGGCTGGTCGGCGCCCGGAACACCCTGCACGGGATGCAGCACCCGATCCACCTGCACGGCCAGCGGTTCCTGGTGCTGTCCGTCAACGGCGTCCCGAACCGGAATCCCGTCTGGAAAGACACGGTGCTGGTCCCCGCCGGCACCTCGGTCGATCTCCTGGCCGACATGTCCAACCCGGGGAGCTGGATGCTGCACTGCCATATCGCCGAGCACCTCGAATCGGCCATGATGATGCACTTCGACGTGGAGGAGTGAATGAAGCTCGTCGGCGGAGCACTGACCGCAGGCATGCTGGTACTGGCCAGGCCCCTCGCGGCCCAGCGTCCCTTTCTCTCCGACCAGGTGAAGCAGCGCTTCGTCGCGATCGACACCGCCGTCATCGCGATCACCGGCGTCACGGTGATCGACGGCCGGGGCGGTCCGGCGGTGCGGGGGCAGACGGTGGTGATCCGCGACGGGCGGATCGCGGACCTCGGAGCGGGGATCGCGATTCCCGCCGGGGCGTACCGGATCGACGGGTCGGGGAAGACGGTGATCCCCGGGATCGTGGGGATGCACGATCACATGTTCTATACGGCGGCAGGCGGCTTCGCCAACCAGATGAGCTTCACGGCGCCCAAGCTGTACCTCGCGAGCGGCGTCACCACGGTGCGGACCACCGGCGGCCGGTCGCCCTACGCCGACATCAATCTCAGGAAGGTGGTCGACAGCGGGCTCGCGCCGGGGCCCCGGATCCACGTGACCACGCCGTACCTCACCGGCGGCGAGTTCGCAGGCTCGATGTTCGCCACCGACTCGCCGGAGGCGGCGCGGCGGTTCGTGGCCTACTGGGCGAGCGAAGGGGTGAGCTGGGTCAAGTTCTACACCGACGTCTCCCGCGCCACGATGAAGGCGGCGATCGAGGAGGCCCACCGGCACGGGATGAAGACGACTGGCCACCTCTGCTCGGTGACCTTCAGCGAGGCGATGGACCTGGGGCTCGACGACTTCGCCCACGGGGCGATCACCGCGACGGACTTCGTGGCGGGGAAGGAGCCCGACAAGTGCCCGACCAACGCGCTCCGGGTGTCGGATTCGCTGGCGAGCGGGGACAACCCGGTGGCGAAGGCGCTGATCGCGAAGATGGTGAGGAAGGGGGTGTCGATGACGACCACGATGCCGATCTACGAGGCGCTCTACCCCCATCGCCCGGTGACCGACGAACGCTCGCTCGAGCTGATGGCCCCGCCGGTGCGGGCCGCGTATGTCGCGAACCGGCAGTTCATCGATTCCACCTCGAACTATGTCTTCACCACCGCCGGCTTCACCCGGCTCCTCTCCTTCGACAAGGCGTTCTACGCGGCGGGCGGGCTCCTCGGCAACGGGGTCGACCCGACCGGCAACGGCGGAGCGCTGCCGGGCTTCGGGGACCAGCGGGGCTACGAGCTGCTCCGGGAGGCGGGGCTCACCACCGAGCAGGCGGTGCAGGTTGTGACCCTCAACGGGGCGAAGATCCTCGGCGTGGCGAAGGATCTCGGGTCGGTCGAGAAGGGGAAGACCGCCGACCTGGTGCTCCTCGACGGCGACCTGACCGCCGAGCCGTCGGTGATCCGGAAGGTGGTGACGGTGTTCAAGGGCGGGGTTGGGTACGACCCGAAGCGGCTGATCGACGCGGTGCGGGGGCGGGTGGGTATCGACTGAAAAGGGCAGCAGGGAGCCGGGCGTGTTCCGGCTCCCTTGTTCCTTTGCCTACTTCCGGGCCGGCGCGAGGGTGTCCGCCAGTTCCCGCCGGTAGCGCTCGGCCTTCTCCGGCTGGCCCAGGGAGTCGTACGCCGCCACCAGGTCTTTCCGGGCCGCCTTGAGGAAGCTGACCGCGGGATCGGTCTGCTTGATGAGGATGTCGTACCCGTGGCTGGTCTCCTCCACCGCCTCGGCATATCGCCCCGAGCGGAGGAGCACCCGGCCCAGCTTGATGTGCCCGATCCCGACGTTCACATGCTCGGGGGAGAGGGTCTCGCTGTAGATCCCGATCGCCTCCCGGAGCAGCGCCTCCGCCTTCCCATATTGCTTCCGCTGCTGGTACACCCCCGACAGGTTCGAGAGCGCAACCGCCACGAACTGGTGCTTCTCTCCGTAGGCCGCGCGATAGATGTCGACCACGCGGGTCCAGCTCCGCTCCGCCTCGTCCAGCTGGTCCCGCTGCCAGGCCAGTGACCCCAGTTCGTTGAGCGCGTTCCCCACCTCGGGGTGATCGGGCCCGTGCAGCTGTTCCTGGATCGCCAGTGCCTGGGAGAGCGCCGTGTGCGCGCTGTCCCACTTGTTCTGGAAGAGCAGTGATCGCCCGAGCATCGTGAGGTAGGACGCGGTCTCCGGGTGGTTGAGCCCGTACCACGCCTTCGCGATGTCGAACGCCTGCCGGTAGTACTCCTCCGCCCTGGTATACGTCCCCAGCATCTGCTGGATCTGCCCGAGGTTCGAGAGGTCCTCCGCCACATGCGGGTGCCGGTCCCCGTACAGCCGGCGGCTCGACCCCAGCACCCGGCGGTACAGCGAGTCGGCCAGCGGATAGTGCCCGGCGTAGAAGTGGGCGTTGGCGAGATCGCTGAGCGCGGAGGCGTAGTCCGCCGAGGCGGTATCCTGCGCGTACAGCTGCAGGGCCGACTCCACCACCGGCACGGCCGAGTCGTACGCTCCCCGTTCCACCAGCACCTGGCCCAGGGCCGACGTCGCTCGCGCGATGGCCGGGTGGCCGGTCGGGTAGGTCCGCCGGGCCAGCCGCAGTCCCGAGCGGATGTTCTCCTCGGCCTCTTCGTACCGTGCCTGCTTGAGGCGGAGTTCGCCGAGCGCCACCTGGGCGGTAGCGACGTCGGGATGCTCGGGGCCGAGTACCCGGCGGCGGATCTCGAGCGCCGCCCGGAGGAGGGAATCGGCGCGCTCGTACTTCCCGAGCTGCTGGTACAGCACGCCGAGGGTGATGTCGAGCTCGGACTGGAGCGCGGGGTCCTCCGCCAGCGACTGCGCTTCCTCGAGCCCCCGGTCGATCACCGTCACCACCCGGAGACTGTCGCCCGGCGCGGTGGACTCGTCGCCGTTCTGGAAGAGGTTGGTCATGAACCGCTGGATGCGCTGGGTCCGCGCCGCCTCGGCGCGGGCCTCGTTGCGGGCCCGGGTGAGCCGCACCGTGTAGAAGACGACGAGGGTCGCGAGGGTCACCAGTGCCACCGCGCTCGCGAGGACCGGGACCCGGTTCCGCCGGATGAACTTCCCGACCCGGTAGCCCACCGTGTCGGGCCGCGCCTCCAGCGGCTCGCCCGCGAGGAAATGGTCGACGTCGCGGAGGAGGGCCTCCACCGTGCGGTAGCGGCGCTGGGCGTCGCGGTGCATCGCGGTGAGGCAGAGGACGTCGAGGTCGGCCCAGGCCGCCGAGGTCGCGATCCGCGCCGGCGCGGCGTGGGTGCGGAGCGCCGCGCTCGAGGGCCGCTCGGCCACCTCTTCGGTGATGATCCGCGCCGCCTCTTCCGGCGTCTTGTCGGCGAGGTCGAACGGGAGCCGGCCGGTGAGCAGCTGGTAGAGCGTCACGCCGAGCGCGTAGACATCGGTGTAGATGCCGGTCCGGCCGCCCCGGATCTGCTCGGGGGCGGCATACGCCGGGGTGAGCAGCCGGAGGCCGGTCTGGGTCTGGTCGGCGGGGAGGTCGAGGCTGTCGAGCTGCTTGGCAATGCCGAAGTCGAGCAGCTTCACCTGGCCCTCGGCGGTCACCAGGATGTTCGACGGCTTGAGGTCGCGGTGGATCACCAGGTGGCGATGGGCATGCTGCACCGCCTCGCACACCGTGCGGAAGAGCCGGAGCCGCTCGGGCACCGTGGCCTGGCGCGCGTCGCACCAGGCGGTGATCGGCACCCCGTCGACGTACTCCATCGCGATCCAGGGCGTCCCATCGGGCAGGGCGTCCGCGTCGTAGAGCCGCGCGATGTTGGGGTGGTTGAGCTGGGCGAGGGTGCGCTGCTCGCTCTCGAAGCGATCGCGCCGGGCGGGGGAGAGCCAGGCGTCGCGGAGGAGCTTGATCGCGGCGACGCTCCCCAGGTCCTCCCGCTCGCCGAGATAGACCACGCCCATCCCGCCTTCGCCGAGGAGGCGGGTGAGATGGTAGGGCCCGAAGCGGGTGGTGGGCAGGGCGCCGCTCGGGGCGAGCACCTGGCGGGCGAGCGAGGCGCGATCCCCGTCCAGCAGCGCATGGCCCCGGGCATCCTCGACCAGCAGCGCGGCGACTTCGGCCCGGAGCTCGGCGTCACTGCCGGCGCGCTCGTGGAGCAGGGCCTCCCGGGCCTCCAGAGGCAGGTCGGCCGCGGCGTGAAAGAGCGCCTGGACCTGCTCCCAGCGGGCGGCGTCCATGGGGCGCGTCAGGCGGAACGGCCCAGCTCGCGGGCGAGCCAGGCACGGGCGGCGCGCCAGTCACGGAGGGCCGTCGCCTCGGAGACCTCGAGCAGTTCGGCGATCTCGTGCATCTCGAGTCCCCCGAAGAAGCGATTCTCCACCAGGGCCGCCTGCCGGGGGTGGATTCGGCCGAGCCGTTCCAGGGCGTCGTTCAGCGCGAGAAGGTCCTCGGCGCTCTCGCTGGCCCCGTCGATCGCCTCGTCGAGGGTGACCATCGGGACGCCGGCGCCGCGCTTGTCGGCCTTCCGCCGGCGCGCCGCCTCGATCAGCACCTGGCGCATGGCCCGGGCGGCGACCCGCTTGAAGTGGAGCCGCGAGGTCTCGGCCAGGCCCGGGGAATTGCGGAGCTTGAGCCAGGCCTCGTTCACCAGGTCGGTCGGGCTCATGGTCGCCGCCGGATCGTCTCCCCGGACCGTGGCGGCCAGCCGGCGCAACTCCTCGTAGGCCAGGCTGAACACCCGGTCCAGGGCGGTTTCCGTCATTGCCCGATCATACCCCCGGGTGGCGTTCCCGCAAGCCAGGCTCGCGTCGCCGTGACGGAATGTCCCCCGGTCCTGCGCAAGGCGGTAGAACGCCAACCGGAGCGGGCATGGGTCGGCTGGTCTCGCGGTCAGGGAAGGTCAGCCGGATTTCCTATGAAGTCTTCGGGGTCCGGGACGGTGCGGAGGTGCCGCGCCATCCCGCCTACCAGCTGGATTTCCTCATCGACGACCGGCCCGCCCGGTTCCAGGGGCACCCCATCGTGGGCGACGGCGACTTCGTCACCGTGGCCGGCTTCGAGTCGGACGGGGTGCTCACCGCGATCGCGATCCGGAACCGGTCGACGGGGGTCGACTACGGCGGCCCCTCGCCTTTCCTCTATATCGGCAGTGCCCTGACGCTCGTGGCCGGGCTCCTCACGCTGCGGTCGGGGCTGGGCGTGCTGTTCATCCTTCTGTCGGGGTGGCTCGCCTACCGCCTCCGCCGCACCGCGCGGGCCCTGTCGATGGTCCGGTCGCTCGACCCGTGAAGGTTTCACGGAGCATCCTGCGCAACGTGTGCAGACCAATCCTCCGGAGGCGGTGATGCGGCTCGTTCGGGTGCTCCTGGGCACGGCGGCGGTGGCGGCAATCGGGGCCTGCGGCGGCGGGGGCGACTCCAGCGGGCCAAGCGGCGGGAGCGGGTTCACGGCGCGGATCGATGGGGTGGCGTGGGAGGCGCTGCCGATCAGCATCGCGGCCAATCCGGTCAACGCCATTCCCGGCGCGCTCCTCATCACCGGGGCGGAGAGCAACGGCAACACCAGCAAGGCCATCACGCTCTCGCTGTACAACGTCACCGGGCCAGGGACCTACGCCCTGGGGGTGAGCAGTACGGTCTACGGCGGCATCGGCCAGGTGGGTGACGCGGGCCAGTCCTGGATCACCGACAACATCGGCACCGCCGGCACGGTGACCATCACGACGCTCACCACGAGTCGTATCGTGGGGAGCTTCGAGTTCACCGCGGTGCCGGGGCTGCAGAACACCGTCGGCGGCGACCGGGTGGTGACCAACGGCCGCTTCGATCTCCCCTTCGGCGGCGCGCTCACGCCGGTCCCGGCCAACATCGGCAGCAGCGTTACCGCCAATCTCGGCGGCGCCACGTACATCGCCTGGACCGTGGTCGGGCTCCTGCAGGACCATCTCGGCGGGGCGGGCTTCCAGTTCAGCAGCACCACCAAGGATCATGGCGTCTCCATCCTCCTGAGCGGTGTCACCCAGCCTGGCACCTACACGCTGAGCAACACCGGGGCGATCCGCCTGGTGAGCGCCGGCCACAACGGGGGCGACGCCAACCACTGCTGCTGGGGCGGCGGCAACACCGGCAACGACGTCGGCTCGATCACCATCACCTCCATCACCGCCGACCGGGTGAAGGGGACGCTGACCGCCACGCTCCAGCCGGTGCCGAACAAGCCGGCCACCACTCCGCTCGTCATCACCGACGCGTCGTTCGACGTCGGCATCCCCTAGCCGCCCCCGGGCTCGAGATTCTCCGTGCGACGTGCATTCCGGTGGGACGGGACGGCCTGGAGGCCGGGTGCCCGGCCATGATCACGAGCGGGTACTACCAACATGCGGGTCGATGCGCCATGAGCCGGCGGCGCCTTGCCGCACAGTGTCCCGGCCTGCAGCTTAGTCGCGCCGGGCGGACGACAACATGGAAGGTGGTGCACCATGGGTACCTCGCGTCTGGTTATGCTGGGAGCGGCCGCCGCTGTGGTGGTCGCCGGCTGTGGCGGCGGTGGCGGTGACGGAGGCGGCGGACCGAGCGGGGGCGCGGGGATGTCGGCCAGCATCAACGGCAGCTCCTGGGCGGCGACCCAGGTGCAGGTGACGGCGGGGAGCGCGCAGGTGCCCGGGTCGGTGGTGATCACCGGAATCCGGATCAGCGGACAGGCCACGTCGAGCATCATCCTCGCGCTCGGTTTCATCGGCGGGCCGGGCACGTATCCCCTGGGCGTGAACCAGGGCACCTCGGCGGGCGGCATCGGGCAACTGCTCGAGACCTCCCCCTCCTCGGTACAGAGTCGGATCACGCCCTTCGACGGCGCGGCAGGCACCCTGACCGTCACGTCGCTGACGGCGACCCACCTCACCGGAACCTTCGCGTTTGTCGCGGTGCCGATTCTCGGGGCCACCTTCACCGGCAACAAGCAGATCACCGCGGGGGAACTCGATATCGACCTGCCCCAGGCGCTCAGCGCGGTGCCCGCGGCCAATCATGGGAGCCGTGTCTCCGCGACCCTCGGAAGCGTGCCGTTCAACGGCGCCACGGTGGTGGGCCTCGGGAGCAACGGCGCCTTCTCCTTCGGCGGCAACACCGACAGCATCAACGTGAGTTTCGTGACCCAGGTCCCGGTGACGGCCGCCGGCAGCTACACGCTCGGCACCGGGATCAGGGTGACGGTCACCGATCTCAAGCTGAACCACGTCTGGGGCGGGACCGGGGGAGACGCGGGCTCGGTGGAGGTGACCAGCGTGGCGAATGGGCGGGTCCAGGGCACCTTCAGTGGAACCCTGCATACCCAGCAGCAGGGACTCTCCGACCTGACGGTCACCAATGGTGCGTTCGATGTCCGGATCGATCCTTCGCCCTGAGCCCGATGACCGGACCTGACGCCCAGGCCCGGGCCACCCGCGCGGCGGCGAGCACCACCGCCGCGCCGGCCACGGTCCGGCAACTCGCCACCGCCTGTCCCCGCTGCGGCGCCGCCGTCCCGAGCGCCGCAAGCGATTTCTGCGAGCACTGCTCGGCGCATCTCTACCCCG
>DASZPT010000272.1:0-6383 GCA_035549935.1 Gemmatimonadales bacterium | reverse complement strand
TCGGCTCCGATCCGGGCGTCGTCGGACAGACCCTGACGGTGAACGGGCATCCGATGGAGATCATCGGGGTCGCCCCGAAGGGGTTCGAAGGCACGACCCTCGGCGCCAAGCCGCTGGTCTTCGTGCCGATCACGATGCGGGGCGCGCTCGGCGAGGATAACCGTTTCGAGAACCGGCGGGTCTACTGGATCTACCTGTTCGGCCGTCTCAAGCCGGGGGTGACCCGCGAGCAGGCGAAGACCGCGCTCAACGGGATCTATCATCCGATCATCACCGACGTCGAAGCGGCGCTGCAGACCGGGATGAGCGACAAGACCATGGCCCGGTTCAAGGCCAAGGAAGTGCTGCTCGAGGCCGGGGCCCGGGGGCAGAGCCAGGTGCACCGGGAGGCCCGGACCCCGCTCATCATGCTCTTCAGCGTCACCGGGATCGTGCTGCTGATTGCCTGCGCCAATATCGCGAACCTCCTGCTCGCGCGGGGCGCCAACCGCGCCACCGAGATGGGCGTCCGTCTCGCGCTCGGCGCGGGGCGTCGGGCCCTGATGGTGCAGCTCCTCACGGAATCGGTGATCCTGGCGCTGATGGGTGGGCTGGCGGGGCTCCTGGTCGCCCGCTGGACCCTGCACCTCATCTCGGCGCTCCTCCCGCCCGACGCCATCAGTTCCCTCCAGTTCGAGCTGCAGCCGTCGGTGCTGGTCTTCTCGGCGCTCGTGTCCGTGCTGACCGGGATCATCTTCGGCATGTTCCCGGCGCTCCACAGCACCCGGTCCGACCTGATCAGCGGCATCCGGGCGGGCGCGGGCCAGATCACCGGCGGGGCCAAGGGCGCCAACCGCTTCCGCTCGGCGCTGGTGACGGTGCAGATCGCCCTCGCGACCTCGCTGCTGGTGGCGGCGGGCCTGTTCATGAAGAGCCTGATCAACGTCACCCGGGTCGAGCTCGGCGTGAAGGTCGACAACATCGTCACCTTCGCGATCAGTCCCTCGCGCACCGGCTACGACTCGACCCGGGCGGCGCTCCTGTTCGACCGGGTGGAGCAGGAATTCGCCGCCCTGCCGGGGGTCACCGGGGTCACGAGCAGCATGGTGCCGCTCCTCGCGGGCAGCAACTGGGGTACGGACGTCGACGTCCAGGGCTTCCAGTCGGGACCGGACATCGACAACAACTCCCGCCTCAACGAGGTCGGCGTCGGGTACTTCAGCACCCTCGGGGTCCAGCTCCTCAAGGGGCGCGAGTTCACCCCCGCCGACCGCCTCGGGGCCGCCAAGGTCGCGGTGGTCAACGAGGCGTTCGTCAAGAAGTTCCACCTCGGGGACGACGCGGTCGGCAAGTTCATGAGCACCCGGGGACCGGACAGCCTCAACATCCAGATTGTCGGCGTGATCCAGAACGCCAAGTACAGCGACGTGAAGGACGAGGTGCCGGCGCTCTTCTACCTCCCGTGGCACCAGGACGGCAGCATCGGCGACCTGAACTTCTACATCCGCACCTCGCTCGCGCCGGAAGAGCTGGTGCGGCAGATCCCCGTGGTGATGAAGAAGATCGACCCCGGGCTCCCGCCGGAGAACGTGAAGACCATGCCCCAGCAGATCCGCGAGAACGTCTTCCTCGACCGGATGATCAGTCTCCTGTCGGCCGCCTTCGCGGTGCTCGCCACGATGCTCGCGGCGGTGGGGCTCTACGGCGTGCTCGCCTACACCGTGGCCCAGCGGACCCGCGAGATCGGGGTGCGGATGGCGCTGGGCGCCGATGCGCAGCGGGTTCGTCTCATGGTGATGCGGCAGGTGGGAGGGATGATCGGGCTGGGGCTCGCCATCGGTGTGGCGGGCGCGGTCGGCCTGGGCCAGGCGGCGAGTTCACTGCTCTACGGCCTCAAGGGGCATGATCCCATCGTCTTCGGGCTGTCGGTCGCTGTGCTGGTGGCGGTCGCGCTCACCGCCGGCTACCTGCCGGCCGTGCGGGCGTCGAAGGTCCATCCGATGCAGGCACTGCGCTACGATTGACGGCCGCGGGGGGGCGGGAAGGCGAGAGGCGAGGAAGCGCGGTCGCGCTCCCTCGCCTCTCGCTTTCCCGCCCACCCTCCCCGGCCCCGCCTACTCCCGCATGGCCCGCACGGGATCGACCCGGAGGGCCCGCCGCGCGGGTGCCCAGCAGGCCACGAGGGCCACGGCCGCCAGCACGGCCACGACGAGCAGGAAGGTGACCGGGTCGGTGGGCGACACCCCGTAGAGCAGGGAGGTCAGCAATCGCGTCAGCACTTCGGCGCCCACCAGCCCCAGGACGAGTCCCATCCCCGCGAGCGCCATTCCCTGCCGCAGGACCAGCCCCATCACCCGGCCGGACGACGCGCCAAGCGCGGCGCGAATCCCGATCTCACGGGTCCGCTGGCTCACGTTCGCGGCAATGACCCCGTAGAGGCCCGCGCCCGCGAGCACCAGCGCCACCACCGAGAAGAACTCGAAGACCAGCAGGGCCAGGCGGCGGGGCGCCACCGTCGTCCGGAGCAGCTCGTTCATGCCGAACACCCGCGACACCGGCATCCCCGGATCGATCTGCCGGAGGACCTGCCGCACCTGGGGTACCAGCGACGCCGATGCGATCGGGCTCCGGACCACGAGCATCATCCGTGAGTAGGCCCATGGCGTCTGGTACATCGACAGGTAGATCTGTCCCTCACCCTCGCTGTCGAGGCTCTGCTGGTGGATGTCTCCCACCACACCCACGATCGTGACCCAGGGGCCACTCGGGTCGCCGACCTTCACCCGCTGGCCAATCGGGTTCTCGTCGCCGAGCACGCGCTTCGCGAAGGTCGCGCTGATCAGCGCGACCGGCGGACTGTCGTGGGTGTCCTGGGGCGCCAGGTCCCTCCCCGCGAGCAGCGGGATCCGCATGGCCTGGATGTAGCCGGGGAGCACCGCATAGCGGAACGCGTCGGGCGCGTCCGCCGGGTTGGCCACCGGCCTCGATTCGAACGAGATCCCCCACGAGTCGAAATCGCCGCTCAGCGGGAGCTGGTTCACCACCGCCGCCGCCTGGACACCGGGGATCTGGCGGGTCGCCTCCACCACCTGGCCGTAGTAGCGAAGCACGGCGGCGTCGCTGTCCGGGGTCGCCTGCAGCTCCATCGTGAGCAGGTCTCTCGGATCGAAGCCCGGCTGCACCGCGAGCAGCTGATCGAGGCTCCGAAGGAGCAGCCCCGCGCCGATCAGCAGCATGAGTGCCATGGAGACTCCGACGGTCACGAACATGCGCCGGAGACGCGAGCCTTCCCCGCGGACCACCTGCCGGCCGCCGGCGCGGATGAGGCCGGCGAGATCGCCACGGGCCAGCGCCAGGGCCGGCGCGAGGCCGGCCGCGATCCCCGTGGCCACGGCCACCAGCACCGTGAACGCCAGGACCTCCCCGTCGACGTGAATGTGACCGATGCGGGGGAGGTTACGCGGGGCCAGCTGCACCAGGAGCTTCACCCCCAGCACCGCGATCCCGATCCCCAGCACCCCGCCGATGAGGGCCAGGACGACCGACTCCACCGTCACCCGCCGGACCAGGGAACCGCGGCCGGCTCCCAGCGCCGCACGCACCGCGAACTCACCGCTGCGGTCCACCGCCCGTCCGAGCAGGAGGTTGGCGCCGTTGGTGCATGCGAGCAGCAGCAGGAGGATCACCGCACCGCTCACCGCCAGGAAGAGCGGGCGGGCCTGGCGGACGAGGTACTCGTGCAGCGGCGTGAGGAGAACGCCCGGACCGGAGTAGTCGGTCGGGTTGGCCGCGACGATCCGCCGGGAGATCGCCTGCATCTCGTCGTTGGCCTGCGCGAGCGAGACGCCCTCCTTGAGACGGCCGATCATCCGCAGGTGACGACAATTCCGGCAGGCCCAGCTCTGCGACAGCTCGTAGCGGAGCGGGCTCCAGATCCTGGCCGAGGGGGCGAGCAGGCTCTCGAAGCTCGAGGGAAGGACGCCGATGACCTGAAAGGGACTGTTCCCGAGGCGGACCGTCCGACCTATGATGGCCGGATCGCCGGCGAAGGCTCCTTGCCAGAGGTCGTGACTGATGATCGCCACCCGGGCAGCGCCGTCGTGGTCTTCCTCCTCGGTGAAGTCCCGGCCCAGCGCAGGGGTCACCCCGAGGGTCCGGAAGAACCCGCTCGAGACCCGCTGCCCCGTGAGGACCTGTGGCTCCTCGCCCTCGAGGACCGGCTGCCAGAAGGACATCACCGCGGTCGAGGCGAACGAGGTGTTCCGGGCCAGGTCCTTGTAGGTCGCGAAGCCGATATGCGATTCCCGGCCCTCGCGGTCGCGCTCGAAGAGCAGGGTGATCCGGTCCGCACCGGGATAGGGCGGACGTTCGAGGAGCACAGGGTTGACGACGCTGAAGATGGCGCTCGAGGTCCCGATGCCGAGGGCGAAGGTGAGGATGACGAGGAACGAGAAGAGCGGCGCCTTCCCCAGCTGTCGCACTCCGGCGCGGACATCGGCGAGGAGGGTTTCCATGGTGGTGCCTCCATGATCGAATCGGTCGCGCACCGCGGCCGGCCTGGGATCGGGCCACCGGCGGGCGCAGGCCAGCAGCACCTCGCGCCAGCAGCGCCGGCGCGCCGCCCAGCGGCCCTGGCGGGCCGCGACCTCGTGAAACCGCTCCTCGAGGTCGCCCAGGAAGGGCTCGCTGAAATCGGGTGGGAGGCGCCAGGCGATGAGCCAAGCCGCAAGACGGGGAATGGCGCCGCGGTTCATGGGAGCTCCAGCCGGGGCGTGAGCCCGCGCGCCATGCGGCGCAGGGTGGCGAGCGAGGCCTCGAGCTCGCGCCGCCCGGGCGACAGCACCCGGTAGTGCCGCCGGCGCCGCCCGCCTCGCTCGGCGGTCGGTTCACCCACCCACCCCTCGATCAGTCCCTTCTGCTCCAGCCGGGCGAGGGTGGTGTAGACCGCGCCGAGGCTGACGTCGCGGCCCCCCTGCTCGGCGATGCTCCGCTGGATCGAGGCGCCGAAGGCGTCGTCTTCCCGGAGGATCGCCAGCAGCACGAGCTGCTCGAACTCGCCGAGCATATTTCCCCCACAATGTGGTAATTAAGCGGACGGGAAGAGGCGTTCCCGGGTTTCAGCCCCGGTCAGGCGTCGGGAAAGCCCCCGGGGTTCCGCGACTGCCAGCGCCAGGCATCCCGGCACATGGCGTCGAGGTCCCGTTCCGTCTTCCAGCCGAATTCGCGGAGGGCGAGCCCGGGATCGCAGAAGGTGGTGGCGGCGTCGCCGGGGCGCCGGGCCACGATATCGTACGGAATTGCGCGTCCCGAGGCGCGCTCGAAGGCCTTCACCGCCTGCAGCACGCTGCTCCCCTGGCCGGTGCCCAGGTTGTAGGCCCGGCACCCGGTGGTCCCGACCAGCTTCTCGAGCGCCTTCACGTGCCCGATCGCGAGGTCCACGACGTGGATGTAGTCACGCACGCCGGTGCCGTCGACCGTGGGATAGTCGCCGCCGAAGACCCGGAGCCTGGGCAGCTTCCCGACCGCCACCTGGCTGATGTAGGGAAAGAGGTTGTTCGGGATCCCGTTGGGATCCTCCCCGATCAGGCCACTCTCGTGCGCGCCTACCGGGTTGAAGTAGCGCAGCAGCGAGATGTTCCAGGATGGGTCCGCGCGATGGAGGTCGCGGAGCACCTGCTCCATGATGAGCTTGGTCTGGCCGTAGGGATTGGTGGCGGAGAGGGGAAAGTCTTCCTTGACGGGAACGGTGGCGGGATCACCGTAGACCGTGGCGGAGGAGCTGAAGACCATGGTCTTCACCCCGTGGGCGATCATCGCCTCGCAGAGGACCAGCGTGCCGGTGACGTTGTTGTGGTAGTACTTGAGCGGCTGCGCCACCGATTCCCCGACCGCCTTGAACGCCGCGAAGTGGATCACCGCCTCCACCGGGTACCGATCGAAGACCGCCTCGAGGGCGGGCCGGTCGAGCAGGTCCACCCGCGCGAACTCGAATGTGCGGCCCGCCAGCTCCTCGATCCGGGGCAGGACGGCCGGCTTGCTGTTGCTGAAGTTGTCGACCACGACGACCTCGTGGCCGGCCTTGAGGAGCTCGACGGTGGTATGGCTGCCGATGAACCCGGCGCCGCCGGTGACCAGGATCCGCATGTGATTCCGCGAGGGAGGAGCGCGAAACCTAATCATGACGGTGGGAAACCGGCCATTTCGCGAGGTCGTACGGTGCGCGCTTCCCCTTCCCCGGAGATCGAACGATGCTGAAGGTGGTGTTTCCCACGGTGCTCGCCGTGGCGCTGCTCGCCGGTTGCCGCCACGCCGCGCCCGAGACCCTGCCCGCGCCCGAGGCGGCGGCCATCCGGCAGACGCTGCTCAGGGCCATGGACGCGTCGGCCGCGGCGTGGAACCGGGCC
>DASZPT010000271.1:0-4952 GCA_035549935.1 Gemmatimonadales bacterium | reverse complement strand
AAGGCAAGGGCCGGGTCTTGAGACCTGGCCCTTGTTCTTCGCTCCTTCTCCGGCCTCCCGCCTCCCGCCTCCGGCCTATCGCACCACCCGCCTCGCCCCCACCCACCGCCGGTACCACCACCGCCCCGAGACGTCGTCCGGGCTCAGGACGCTGAGCTGCACACCCTGGCTCGCGCTGTGGATGAACTTGCCGTTGCCCACGTACAGCCCGACGTGGGAAACGGTCTTCCCGCCGGAGCGGCTGAAGGTGAGGATGTCGCCCGGCTGCAGGCTGTCGAGGTTCTTCTCGACCGCCTCTCCCTGCTGGGCCTGGTCCCGGCTGCGTCGCGGCAGGGTGATGCCCTGCTTTCCGAAGGCGTAGCGAATGAGGCCGGAACAGTCGAACCCTTCCTCCCCCTCGTCGCCCCAGCGGTAGGGCATCCCCATCACATCGAGCGCGGTCTGGACCACGTTGGCGATCACCGCGGCGCGCTCGGCTGGAACGCCCGAGCGCCCGAGGTCGTTCCGCACGCTCTCGCTGTCGGGGGGATCATCCGCCTCGGGAACGGCGCTGGTGGAGGCGGAAGCCGGGCCACTCCCCCCGCTCCGGCCGCGCTTGCTCCCCCGATCGAGGCCGAGGCGGATCCCGAGCTGGATGCCGTGATAGTCGCGCGGGTTGATCTGCCGGAACCGCCCTTCCGCCGCGAGGGAGAGGCCCGCGAAGGGATACACCTCGTAGCCCAGGCCCACCGACCACGATCCCCAGAACGTCCGGCCGCCCTTCGTCACCACCCCGCCGTCGACGCCGCCGATGGCGTAGAACCCGGTCCGCCCGCCGTGGAAGAGCGAGAGATCGACGCCACCGCCCCAGAGATTGCCGAAGCCCGGTCCACCATCCACCACCATCAGCGCCGGCGCGATGCCGACGGGGCCGAGGAGCGACGACGAGAAATCGAGCCGGTAGCCGGTGGCGGAGGGATCGGTGAAGAGGTGCGCGAGCTGGAACCCCGGTCCCTGGGCGGAGAGCGGCGATCCCGCGGCGAGGAGCCCCAGCAGGAGGAGCAGCCGCCTGGTCATTTCACCCGCACCGGTCGCCCGGTCTTGAGATCCACCTGGTACACGTTTCCGGGACGGCAGTGGAGCCAGATCGGCGCCTCGATGGTGGAGTCGTTCACCAGCCGGGGGATCGACCCGGTGTAGAGGAGCGGCACTGAGATCCGCTGCCCATCGCGCCGGATCTGCATCACCCGCTCGGTGCAGGCCTGGCCGGTGGAATCCGTTCCGCTCCGGCTGTCGGTGAACCAGACCTCGACCTGATGAGGCGCGGTGAGCACGAGGGTATCCGCGGGCCGCGGCGCCAGGGCGGCGGTATCGCGGGCCGGCAGCGACTCCGGCCTGGGGGCGCAGGCCGCGAGAAGAAGCAGGGTCAGGGGTCGCGGGTCAGGGATCGTCAGGCCGCAAGCGCGCATCACGGAGTCTCCTGGCCGGAGTTCGGTGGGCCGGAATGCCCCTGACCCTCGACCCTCGACGCTTGACCCTCTCCCTCCTCGATCACGGGCAGCCCCTCGCGCGAGATGTGGAGTGACTTGCGGAGCTTGGGCGAGCGGCGGAGGAGCTGCATCCAGAGGTAGAGGACGATGGTCCCCGTGACGAGGGCGACCCCGAAGGTGGTGTAGAGCGCCGAGCGCGGGTTGTCGAAGCCGACCGTGATGCGGAGCGCGGTCCAGGCCCCCCAAAGCGAAGCTGCCCACACCACGAGTGGCGTGAGCAGCCATCCGACCACCCTGAGCAGGATGCCGAGCCAGCGCATCCCCTCCTACTTCCCGCGCGCTCCGAGCACGGACACGACCGTCGCGAGCGCGAGGCCGGGGAGGAACGCGACGCCGAACGTGGCGACGTTCCAGCCCGCGCCCGGGAAGTCGAGGATCACGGCCGCGCCCCCGACCACTGCGGTGAAGGCGAGCGAGGTGATACCCACCGCGGCTGGATTGGTGGCGCCCTTCGCCGCCTGGTTGGCCAGCTGCCAGGCGCCGCACCAGGGCAGGAAGGTCCCGACCATCCACCACACCGGGTGATACCACCAGTTGCTGCCGCCACCGATCGCGAGCCACCGGTTGGTGTAGAGGCCGAACGGCTGGAGCAGCGCGATGTCGACGAGGAGGAATATCCAGGCCGCCGCGAGGCCGATTCCGGCCGCGCCCGCGATGCCTTCGATCGTCTCCGCCCGCGTCCAGATCCCCGGCAGGAGCGTCACCGCCATCACACCGACGAGGAGGAGCGCGCCGACCACCGCGGTCTCCGCCATGCCGTCGAGATAGATCGTGCCGAGCCCGATGAGCAGCACGAAGATGGATTCCAGGATTCCCAGCTTGACCGAGGCCCGCACGATGAAGGGGACGTCGGTCTGGTCAGCCCCGGCGCGGGGGTGGACCGCAGTGCTCATGGATACTCCCCAAAACGAGGTGGGACAGCGGCTTAAGTATAAAGACCCCACGCAAGTATCACCACCACGTCGGTCACCCCCCAGGCCACCAGGGCGGCGTACATCCCCGCCTGATGCTGGTCCGGGGTCATCTCGCGGTGCCGGCGGAGCCAGGGGAGGAGCACCCACCCCCAGGCGGCGGCCGCCAGGGCCAGGCCGCCCCATCGGACCAGGTCGGACCCGCCGAGACCCCACTGCGAGCCGACGGCGGCCCAGGCGAAGATCCCGAACGCCACGACCGCAGCCGCGATCGCGACCAGGAGGCTCCTCCGTATGCCCAGGATGAGCGCCAGCGTCCGGTCTCCCCGGCGCTGGTCCTCCTCGAACTGGTAGAGCTGGGTGAGCGGGTAGAGGCTTGCGAAGAGCGGGACAAATGCGAGCAGCACAAGCGAGTGGGTGGGGGTGATGGCCCGGCCAGTGGCCGCATACCCGGCGAACGGGGTCAGGGTCCCGAACCCGACCATGTTGATGACCCAGTCGAGCCCGGCCACCGCCTTGAGCCGGACCGGGGGCACCGAGTAGAGCAGCGACATCACGAAACAGATCGCGTACGCGACCGCGAATGGCCGGGGGAGCAGGAGCGCCAGCCCCTGCCCCAGGACCAGGAGCCCCAGGGCAAAGGCCGCCAGATGGCGCGGCGGCTTCGGCGGCGCCTTGAGGTACCCGATGTCCCCCTCGTCCTCGTCGAAGGCGGAATTGATGGCCAGGGTCCCGCCGTTGAGCAGCAGCACCCAGATGGCGAGGCCGGCGAGTCCGGGGCCCAGCGCCTCGCCGGCGAGCGCCCCGGGGATGCCGACCGCGAGGAAGTAGCCCAGCGCGGTGTGCGCCGCCATGATCGGCCACTCGGCTGGACGGAGATGCAGCAGGTAATCGAAGGAGGCGCCGAGCAGCCGGTAGCCGGCACGCCGGAGGGGCGTGACCGTGCTCACCAGCCGATGCCGAGATGGCGGGCGGCGAGACGAAGCCCGTGGAGGGTGAGGTCCGGGTCGATCAGCTCGATCGTCGTGGTGAGCGGGACGATGATCCCCGCGAGCCCGCCCGTCGCGACCACCCCCGGGGGGCGGCCGGTGGGCCACTCCGCGATGATGCGCCGGACGATCCCGTCGACCGCGTCAGCCGTCCCGAAGAGCACGCCGGCCCGGATGCATTCCTCCGTGCGGCGCCCGATCGCGCGGGACGGCGGTTCCAGTTCGGTCGCGGGGAGCTTCGCCGCCCGCCGGGTGAGCTGGTCGGCGGAGGTGCGGAGCCCCGGCATGATCACGCCGCCGATGAAGCGGGCGTCCGCGGTGATGCAATCGAAGGTCGTGGCGGTGCCGAAGTCGACGACGATGGTATCGGCGTGGAAGCGATCCACCGCGGCGAGGGTGTTGATGATGCGGTCGGCGCCCACGGTCCTCGGCTCATCGACATCGAGGGTGATGGGAAGCGGCGAGGTCGCGTCCACCACCCGCACCGCGCTGCCGGTGAGGCCGCGGATCCCGCTGGCCAGGCTCTGGGTGACGCCCGGGGCCACCGACGCGATGACGCTGGCCCGCACCGCGTTTGGCGAATGGCCGGCGTGAAAGAGGAACGCGCCGAGTGCGACGCCCCATTCATCCGGCGTGCGGTCGGGATTGGTGGTCAGGCGCCAATGCCCCTCGAGGCGGTCTCCGCTGAAGAGGCCGACCGTGATCTCGGTGTTGCCGACGTCGAGGGTGAGGAGCATGGGGTGTGTGTCGTGAAGGTGCGGGCTCACGCCCGGGATCGCAACCGGTATGGCCGGCCTACTCGCACTCGGCGAGCACCACGGTCCCGCTCCGGATCAGCTCGACGCCGCCGGTTCCGGTGCGGACCCGGAGGAGGCCATCGGCGGTGAGGCCCTCGGCCGTGCCGTGGGCCGGCTCCGCGAGACGGATGCCCGCCAGGAAATCGCGGTCGGTGAAGTCCTGGACCTCGCGCGGCGAGAGCCGGCGGTCCACCTCGCTCGCGGCGACGACGGCGCTGACCAGGTCGGGCGCGAGGGCGGCGGGCGTCAGGTCGGGTGCGTAGGATGCGAGCTGGACCGCCTGGCCCGCCAGCTCGACCGGGACCGGATTCTGGAGATTGATTCCGATCCCGACCGCGACCCACGCCGGCGAATCGCCCTGCCAGTGGGCCTCACAGAGGACCCCACCCAGCTTCCGGCCGTCGAGCATGAGATCGTTGGGCCACTTGATCTCGATCGCCACATGCGGGGTCCGCCGCTCGATGACCAGGGCGGCGGCGAGTGCCACCCGGATGCTCAGGACCTCGAAGGCCGGTTCACTCCGCGGCCGGCAGAGGACACTCAGCCAGAGCCCGCCCCGCGGCGCGTGCCAGGTCCGTCCCCGACGGCCCCGCCCGGCGGTCTGTTCCGCCGCCATTACGGCGGTGCCGGTGGGTGCGCCCTGCAGGGCCAGCTCATGGAGCCGGTCCTGGGTGGAGGTCACCGCGTCCAGCATGTGAAGGGTCGCCGGCATGCTTCAGGTCAGGG
>DASZPT010000270.1:0-16896 GCA_035549935.1 Gemmatimonadales bacterium | reverse complement strand
CCGAACCGGCCGCGCTTTGGTGCAGGCCGTCCAGGACCTTCAGTCTTTTCCTCATACGCCATCGCCACGAGGGCTAGATGGTGAAACGCACGAATTCACGATCTACGGCCAGGACTCCGCCCCCACGACCTTCTCGTGGTGGGGAACCGCCCCTCAGGGCAGCCGGGCAGAGCGGGCGGAGTCCTTGCTAAGAGGGCTATTGGCCTCGGCCCACTGGTCCGACGAGAACGACGATCCCCTTTCCTCTGCTGCAGGCTAACCACCGCATGAAGCTTGGCGGTCTCGGCCATCGGTTTGTGTCGCCCTGCGGGGGACCAGACCGTGACTCGTCGGCTTGCGCCGACGAGCCTCGGTCGGCAGCTTATGCGGGGTCGCTATCCCGCGACCTACACCCTCATCGTGCCAAGTCCACTCCGCGTCGTTCTCGCTACCTATTTTCCCGTCTCGCGGCACCTCGGCGTTCGCGTCCGAGAGGCCACCAGCCGCCGCGTCGTACTCGAGGCACCGCTCGCCCCCAACCGCAACCGCGTCGGGACGGCCTTCGCTGGGAGCCTCAACGCGCTCGCGACCCTGGCCGGCTGGTCCTGGCTCACCCTGTATCTACGCGAGACCACCACCGACCTCGAGGTGGTCCTTCAGGACAGCTCCATCAGCTACCACCGCCCTGCCACCTCCGCCTTTCGAGCGGTCTGCCTGGCCCCCGGGGCCGGGGACCTCGATCGCTTCAGCGCCACGCTCAGCAGGCGTGGGCGCGCTCGCTTGCGCCTAACCGTCACCCTGACCACGGCCGATGGACCGATGGCCACCTTCACAGGGCGCTATGTCGCCACACGCTGAGCCGAGGTGCCGCCGGGCCCCCCTCCAGCCCGACTGGCACCGCTCCATTCCCGGTCTGGCGTCTCCTCGATCTACCCGGCTTGTACCCTGCCGCGGGCTAACCACCGCATGAAGCTGACCGCCTCGGCCATCGGTTGGTTGTCGCGCTACGCGCGACCAGACCGCGCCTCGTCGGCTTGCGCCGCCGCGCCTCGGGGCGCAGCTTATGCGGGGTCGTTAGACAGCTGTACACTACTCGCAATGCAAGACTTGGCCAGCCCGGAGGATTTTCCGCTTCGAGACGGCCGATTGTGGACGCCACCCTCATTGTGGCGTTCACCTTCCGGATTCTCGCGTCCACAGGACTGCTTCTCCTGCTCGGCGTCGACTGGAGCGCCACTGGCACTGACTTCTGGCGATCCCTCTTCCTAGCGATAGCTCTCGGCACTGCCATCGGCCTCCTGGCCGCCGTCCCGGGCTATTTTGCCGAGCGTGGCCGAGATCCATCAAGGCTGCCCGAGAAGGTCACAGAGATCCTCACGCATGGGGCCGGCCTCTTGCCTCCTCCCCCGCCAGACGCACGCGCGAGACTCCTGTGCGCCGTCCTGCTTCCAGGTAGGCAGTTTGCGGGTGGGATCCCGCTCGCTTGCGCGAGCGCGCCTCGGGGCGCAGCTTATGCGGGGTCGTTATACGGCGCGTCCTACAAAGTGGGGGCTCCAGTGCCACTAACCCGCGATGACCTCCTCCGCCGAATCGCCGAGCTCCAAGCCACGCTCGATTCCCAGCGCACAGACCCGCTGCAGTCGCACTCTGAGGGCCTGGCCATCTCCGCTCCCATTCTCAGGGAGCTAAACGACCTCCACGAGCAGCTCCGGCGCCTCGACCGGCAGCCCCCACGGTAGGGCGCTCCTGCGACATACGCGCTTCTCGGCTCCTGGCCTCTTCGTCCCGCTTCTCCTTGGTTCGAGGCGAACACCCCGCTCTCCGCTCAGGCGCTTCGCCCGGAGGCCGTGGGGGGATGGTGGCATGGCATCTCCACGTGCGTGAAGCCTCCCTGAACGCGGCATGCAACGATGAGGTGATCGTATAGCGAGTTTGTCCTCGACTCCGCCGACTCAGGCCGCTCCACGCTTCATGCGTTCAAGCTCGTCCCGGGCCGCCGCGACCTGATGGGAGATCTCCCGATCCGCTTGCCCACCGCCTCCCAGACCTGGAGTGCGGACCTCACCACCGGCCGCGGCCCGATTCGCTGGAGCTACTGCCTCCGCGCCGAGACCCTGCTCGGCACCCTCATACTCCAGGCCACGGGACAACTCCCCCGCCATATGCGAGCCGTCGTGGAGCCGAGCCCGGTCAGTAGTCGCGCCAAAACCCCTGAATCCTGCGGCGCCGGTGGCCCGTATGCTGAAATATCAGCATATGGATGTTTCAGGCTACGACAATCTCCGCCACGAGCCGCCCAATGGACCGTCTCGGCCTCAGTCTCGGCCTCTGTCTGTTCCTCGCGCACCCCAGTACCGCGACGCCCCAGGCCGCTCCTCTCACGAAGCTCCAGCGCGCGGAGATTCTACGAGCCATCACGCAATACCAGCAAGAACAACGACTGCCCGCCATCTCGGTCGCCATCGGAGTCCGCGGTGAGTTGGCGCTCGTTCGTGCCCAAGGACTCGCACAGATTGAGAATCGGGTTCGGGCCACCCCAGCCACACGGTTCCGATCGGCCTCCACCCTGAAGCCCCTCACCGCCACCCTGATTCTGCAGCTCGCGGTGCGGCATCAGCTCACCCTGTCGGCGGACTTTCATCGATACTGCCCAGCCTTCCCGGACCAGCGCTACTCAATCACCATCGAGCAGCTACTCCTACATCAGGGTGGTGTGCGAGGGTCGGACGCGGCTGACATCTTCGTACGCGACCACTACAGTTCGGTCTCGCAAGCCCTGGGCCGCTTTGCTGGAGACTCCCTCCGTTTCCCGCCCGGCACTGGACAACTCTACTCAAACTACGGCTATGTCTTGCTCGCTTGCGCGATAGAGGGCATCACGGGCCTCCCGTACGACCGAGCGTTGCGGGAGTCCCTCCTCATTCCGCTCGCCATGACTCGCACGGCCCCCGTGGACATGTATCGTGTTCAGGCGAATCGCGCATCGAGCTATCTTCTTCGCACCGCCGAAAACACCAAGACCTGGGAAGGTGTGTGGACATCGGCCCATCTCGCTGCATCCCCACTCGACACAGCCTTTCCGGCAGATCCGATTGACCCTAGCTTCGCCATCGGCGCCGGCAACTATCTCAGCACCCCCAGCGATATGGTGCGTTTCGTGCTCGCGCTAGATACCGGGCGGCTCTTGCCTCCGGCCATGAGGGATCTGGAAACCATACCACAGCCAGCACCACCAGGCACCACGTCGCGTCCGATCGGCTGGGCTGTTAGCTCGTACGACAGTATCACCGTTAGCCAAGTCTTCGGAAGTGACTGGAACGGGTCCTTTGCCCTGGTCTGGGACCCCACCTACCATCTGGCAATCGCGATCGCTTCCAATCTGAACTGGAATCAACCGCGTGGCCTCGTCCAGAACATCCTCCGCATCCTGCGGAGGGCTCGCCACGAATAGACTTCGCAGTCGACCGCTCTCTGATAGTCACTGGGACATGTCCACCGCAGGAAGCTGACGTCCTCGGCCATCCGTTTGTGGCGCCCGGGGCGCCACCGGACGTGGGCCCGCTCGCTTGCGCGAGCGCCCCTCGGGGCGCAGCTTATGCGGGGTCGTTAGACGGCAGCTGTCTTCGGTCTTTGACCCACAATCGGTCCAACCGCCCACGATGCCCCGAGTGGTTCCCTTTGATCCGGCCCTGGCCCCGGCATTCTCCACACTCAATCGCGAATGGATCGAGCGCCTCTTCGCGATTGAACCGGCCGATCTCAACACGCTGTCTGATCCCGAGGGCGCGATCATCGTCCCGGGCGGTCAGATCTTCTTCGCGCTGGACGGTCCCACGGCCATAGGCACGGTGGCGGCGGTCCTCGCCGGACCGGGGCGCTTCGAGCTGGCCAAAATGGCGGTATCGCCTGCGCATCAAGGGCGGGGTCTTGGCGAGGCATTGGGGCGGGCCGTGATCGCCTGGGTGCGGGCGCAGGGTGCCACGGACCTCTTCCTGCTGACCAATAGCCGCCTCGCCGGAGCGATCCGCCTCTACGAGCGCCTGGGCTTCCAGCATCGCCCGTTCCCACCACATACGGAGTATTCCCGAGCCGATGTCTACATGGAATACCCGCTCTAGTCGCGTTTGCCGGTTAACCACCGCATGAAGCGGCGACCTCGGCCGTCAGTTTGCTGCCGGCCGGCAGCTCGTCGGCTTGCGCCGACGAGCCTCGGGGCGCAGCTTATGCGGGGTCGTTAGGCGTCCTCGGCGTCCTTAACCCCATCCCTTACGTGTTCCAGACTGCGCTCTACACCTGTCTCGCGCTCCTTGCCTTCGCCGCCAATTCCGTCCTGTGCCGCCTCGCCTTAACCGGTGGCTCCATTGACCCAGCCTCCTTCACCCTCGTGCGTCTGGCCTCTGGGGCCGCGTCCCTGGCGCTGCTGGTCCGAGGTCATGGCCCTCGCCCGGAGCTCACCGCGCCCCGTTGGACCGGCGGCGTTCTCCTCTTCCTCTACGCCGCCCCGTTCTCCCTCGCCTACCGCTATCTGACCGCGGCCACGGGCGCCCTCCTGCTATTCGCAGCGGTCCAAGCGACCATCCTCGTGGCCAGCTTCCGCGCCGGCCACCGCCCCTCGGTCGGTCAGTGGATCGGACTCGGGCTCGCATTCAGCGGGCTCGTCTACCTCATGGCACCCGGCGTGACGGCCCCACCAGCCGTCGGGGCCGCACTGATGCTCCTCGCGGGGATCGCATGGGGATTGTATACCGTGTATGGTCGGTCGGCCCGGGAACCGCTCGTGGCTACCGCCACCAACTTCGCCCGCAGTCTCCCGTTGGCCGTGCTGGTTCTGCCCCTTCTCGTACCTTCCCGCTGGCCCGCGGCCTCGGGCCTGCTGCTGGCGGCTCTCTCCGGAGCCGGCGCGTCCGGTCTCGGGTACGTGGCCTGGTATCGTGCCCTCCGTGGGTTGGCGACCCTGTCTGCGGGGGTGGTCCAACTGGCCGTTCCGGTGCTGGCGGGGCTCGGCGGCATGCTGGTCCTCCACGAGCGGATCACCTGGCGGCTGGCCTGGGCCACCGTGCTGGTCGTTGGTGGGATCGGCCTGGCGTTGGCCACGGTGCCGCGTCCACGACGCCCAACTACCGGGTGAAGCTGACCGCCCCGGCCATCGGTTGGTATCTCCCGACGGGCGACCCGACGTCGGCCCGTCGGCGTGCTCCGATGAGCCTCGGAGCGCAGCCAATGCGGGGTCGCTAGCCAACATTCCGTGGTGATCTTCTCAGGACCACTGGACAACTCGCGCCCCGTTCTGCGGACTCGGTCCCCACGGCGTTTTGTGACGCCTACGATCGCTTCCAGGGTCCCGACAGGGACCTCCGGACCACAGCCCCGCCGCGCCCAAGGTTGCTTCTCCCGTGCCACCACCTGGCGGTCAGCCTAGCGGGCGATGACGTCTCCGATCTCCTGACCGAGGACCAGGATCAGGAGGTCGTTCGCTCGTTCTCGGCCCTCCTGGCCTTCTGCGACCCTATCGACGCGGCACTAACGATCGTTTGTCTCGCCCCCATTCAAGCCCTCTTTCCTCGGGGGCGCATCCCACGAGGGGACCTCACACGGTGGCGGGCCGTCGATCGACTTCGGGCCCAGCAGCCGAACCCCTTTGCGGGCATCCAGCGCCAGGCCCCGCAGGTCCGGCGAGAGTTGGCCGCCGCCTCCCGTCGCTGTCTCAGCGAGCACAAGGTCGCCGTCGAGGCGCAATACCGCGCAGCTGCGCCTGCTCCCCCAGAGCGGCCTCATCTCACCGAAATCGCCGCCATTCGGCCCCTCTCCCTCTTTGCAGACCAGCTCCTGAAATGGCTCGCGGCGAACGCTTCTCTCGACCATCAACCTCCGCGCGGCCGAGCCATTTGGTCCCTGCTGGCCCTACGCGCGAGCCCATCCTCGGACGGGACAATGCACTGCTGGGAGTCGGCTGGGGTCTCTACCCGTCTCGAGTCTGTTCGTGGTCTCCTCAAGGAGTTCAGGGCGCCCAAGACCGTGGAATACCTCAACGTCATGCTGAGAACCCTGCCGGGTCCCGCACCTGCCAACGACCGCAGCCGTCTATCGCTCTCGAGGCGCGTGGAAGCTACGGGAGGCGACCTCTTTCGCGCACTCGCTCGCCGGGTTGACCCCGCGGTTATCCGAGAACTCGTACGCGTCCTCAACGACTACGTCCGTCGGCATGCCGCTACGCTTGAAGGTGAGTATCAGCGCTAATGTCCGCCAACCACCGCATGATGTTGACCGCCTCGGCCATCAGTTGGTGTCGCCCTGCGGGCGACCAGACCGAGGCCCGTCGACTTGCGCCGACGAGCCTCGGTCGGCAGCTTATGCGGGGTCGTTAGGTGGCTCTCTGCTCCTCAACAGCCAATGCCTCCCAACTCCGCCGCTCCCCTGGCCTGCGCCGTCCTTCTTCTCATACCCACGCGGACTGCGGCCCAAACCGCCGCCGACCTACGCCGCGAGACGGAGGGCTTGGCAAGAGCTGGCGGCAATGTCCCTTGGAGCGCCTCCACACCGCTCGCCTGGCGCCAGTTCCGTGGCAAGCCCCAGTCCACCTACTTCACCGTTGCCCAGACGTCGGCCTCCGTGACCTATCAGATCGGGTGCCTGCGCAGCGAGACCCGGTTCGCGGCACTGGCGACCTTCTCCACGACCGACTCATGGGTCCGCGCCGACATTCCAGCCGACACCGTCGCTGGACCGCCAACCCTCCGACACGAACAGACTCACTTTGACTTGGCTGAGGTGTTCGCTCGGGAGCTCCGACGGGCCCTCAGTACCACCCCGGGTCTCTGCCCAGCCAACCTTCAGCGAGCCCGCCAACTGTTCGACAGCCTGAGCGTGGTGTCCCAAGAGCGCAACGCCCGCTATGACGCGGAGACCGCACATGGCACGCGTCATGAGGCGCAGGCGGCCTGGAGCGCGGACGTCAACACCCGCCTGGACTCGCTGGCAGCGTACGCGGATCCATAGCCCAGTGTCCCCAACATGGTGGACTCTCGCAGCAATCCGATCACCGCATGAAGCTCACGTCCTCGACCATTGGTTTGCGGCAGCCCACATGCGGCCGCATGCCGGCCCGTTCGCTTGCGCGAGCGCGCCTCGGGGCCAACTTATGCGGGGTCATCAGGTCGCTTTCTTAGGGACCTTCCCGTCGAACACTCTCGCTGCGGATCCAGCTGCCAGATCGGCCTCCCTCGACCCTCCGCTCGCCACCGCCAGCATCGCATTGCGACGTCAGGCTCCTCGGCGCCAAAGTGCCAGGCATTCAGGTCCAGGAACACCAGCATCGTCACGAAGGCGACCCGCTTGTTCCCGTCCCGACAGGGATGGCTCTGGCCGGGACAAGACCCGCCTCAACCCCACGGTCAAAAGGGGTCACCAGGATGCCCTAGCCACCTGCCGAGGCTTGATCCCGCGCATCATGCACCGCCTGGAGTTGACCGCCTCGGCCGTTCAGTTTGTGTCGCCCTGCGGCGACCCGACATCGGCCCGCTCGCTTGCGCGAACGCGCTTCGGGGCGCAGCTTATTCGGAGTCGTTAGCCAGCGGAATAGCATTCCTTGCGATCGTTCTTTGCGACCCATCGGGATTCGCCGCCAGTGCCCGTTGAGCCCAGGAGGAGTCGATAGTGTACCGACGCTTGGTCATGCTTACATGCACCCTGGGGTTGTCGGGCTTGGCGGCTGGCGTCGCCGTGATACACAAACCTCGGGCCGCGCCGGCGCAATCGACTGGGCCGACGACATCAGACCGGCCACAAACGGATGTCCAGGAGGCCAGCGTCTGGCAGCCGCCTTCAGGATTGGAACAGATCCCGATCTGGCCGAACGGTGCGCCGGATATGGAAGGCGTCTCTCAACCGGCTGAGAGAGTTGAAGTCACGAAAGCCCCGGATGTCGTCGCTGGGCGCCCATGGACCGCAGCCTATGACGTGATTTCTCCGACCATGACGGTCTTTCCACCCGTGGGCAGGAATACTGGCGCGTCAATGGTGGTTTTCCCCGGCGGCGGATTCCGGCTCTTGGCTATGGACCTCGAAGGGACTGAAATATGTGGCTGGATGACCGCCAAAGGCATCACGTGCGTCTTGCTCAAGTATCGCGTCCCTAAAAGCAATCACTACTGGGACAAGGATTGCCATTGCCACATCACACCCAAGGTCCCCCGCGCGCTTCAGGACGCGCAACGAACGATCAGGCTGGTTCGCGCCAGGGCGAAGGAGTTGAACCTCGATCCCAACAAGATTGGGGTGATCGGCTTCTCGGCAGGCGGCTATCTGGTCGTGCAGACCAGCAACATATTCGAGCCGACCTACAAGCCGGTGGATGCGGCAGACAGACTGAGTAGCCGCCCTGACTTCGCCGTCGCGCTATACCCGGGTCACCTGTGCCGCGAAGGTGCCACCCTCGACCCCGGCATACACGTCACGAAGCAGACGCCGCCGACGTTCCTGTTGCAGGCGTGGGATGACCCCGTGGACGACATCTGCAACAGCACGGTTTACGCGCGTGCCCTTGATGATGCCGGCGGCCGGGCAGAGGTCCATCTCTTTACCAGGGGAGGGCACGCCTTCGGACTGAGGCGCACAGAGCACCCGGTGGCGATGTGGCCTTCGCTTGTAGAGAATTGGCTCAAGGAGATCAGCATACTTTAGTTTTCAGGCGCTACGGGCCGGTAGCGCTGCCGCACCCTACGCTACTACCCTACCACCCATGGGGCTCAACCCGTACGAAGTCGTCGAATAGGCGAGCTATCCTTTCAGGGCGCAGGCTAACTACGCATGAAGCTCACACTCCTGCGGCCATCGGCTTTCTGCCTACCTACACTGCCGCCCGCGATCACGCTCGCTTGCGCGACGCGCGCTTCGGCCTGCAGCTCCTGCGGGGCCGTTTGCCTGCACCTCGTTCGCGGGTCCCCCTATCCTGGCACGACCGTTCCCTTTGGCCCGATGGTGCCATGCCCTTTCAGGTCGCGCTTTCACACACCGCTCTCCGACTGAGTCTCTCGGGTCACATCTCCCGCCAGGAGCTCCATGCCCTGCTGACGGCAATGGAGACCATCGAGCTGGAGTCCAATCCGGTTCCTGACCGCATTACCGATCTTTCCGGCATTAGCGACGCCGAGATCACGATGGACGACATGCGCCAAGTGGTGTCCCGACGGCTGGCGGCTCACTTTCCGAATTCGTTCCGCTCAGCCATTGTCGCAGCCGAGGAGTTCCAACTCGGCTACGCGCGCATGTTCCAGATCCTGAATGACCATCCCAGTATTGCGATCAGGATCTTCCGATCGCTTCCTGAAGCCGAGCTATGGCTCGTTCAGGAGAGGTCAACTGGCTCCCGTGCACATAACCGAGATCCTCTGGACACCTCAGGCCATCAAGGACCTTGAGGTTATCCGCAACCTGGCCGTATCGTCCCCGAGTTTCAGCCGTCGGCCCGCTCGCTTACGCGAGCGCGCCTCGGTCGCTTGTGCGGGGTCGTTAGGCGGCATCCGCGCCATTTGATCCCTCCATTGTAACGCTTCCCTCGACCCAGCTTTCGCCCGTACTTCACTTCCCGTTCAGCCCGTCCTCATATCTTGGCGATCGTGGCACATCCCCGGAGACGGATGCCTCGTCACCGACATCCCCCGGGGCCACGACGGAGGTTCGTATGGCACATCCACATGTTCCCGCCGGCCTCTCCTCGCCCACCGTTGGCAAGCGCCTCGAGGACATCGGCTGGGCCCTCTTCCTGATCCTGACCGGGATTCTCTGGATCCTCCCCGAGGGGCGGGTCCCTCCGGGCACATGGCTGATCGGCACCGGACTCCTCTTGCTTGGGCTCAATGCGATCCGCCTCCTCATGAGGGTCCCGCTCAGCTGGTTCACGACCCTGCTCGGCGGCTTGGCCCTGCTCGCTGGCGTCTCCACACTGTGGGGCCTTGGCTTGCCCGTCGCGGCGATCTGCCTGATCCTCCTCGGGATCGGCATCCTGGTGCGCCAGTTCCGCGGGTAAGGCTGGCGCAGGTTCGCCTCCGGTCGCGACCAGTCCTGCAAGCGAGGCCACTCGCGCTCCCGCAGGGGGGCGCGGTCGGCCCGGTTCCGCTCGGGACGCTGCCGAACCACCGCATGAAGCTGACCTTCTCGGCCATCGGTTCGTGTCGGCCCGCTCGCTTGCGCGAGCGAGCCTCGGAGCGCAGCTTATGCGGGGTCGATAGCCAGCCTGCCTGCGACCGGCATTCCCTCGTGCCTGGGAGCCTGTGACCAGTACTCCGCTCACTACCGCGACCTTCTGCCTCCTGGTCGGCGTGGTCGCCCTGTGCGTCCTCGGGGCGCTTCGAAAGGCCGGCTGGACGTGGGGCGCCCTCGCCGCGCTCGTCCTGCTCTACCTCCTCGCGCCAGCCCTGCTCGCCCTGAGTGGACGCCTGGACGGGTATACCCCCATGCCGGCCCCCGGCTTGCTCCTGCTCCTCGGCCTCACCCTCCTCACCGTGGGCACCACGCTCAGTGGGCCGGGCCGCCGAACGGCGGCGGCTGTGCCCGGCGCCACGCTCGTGCTGTTCCAAGCCTTTCGGCTGGTCGTCGAGGGGCTGCTCCACCGGCTCTATAAGGAAGGCGCGGTGCCGGTACAAATGACCTACCTGGGCCGGAACTGGGATATCCTGTCGGGCGTCAGCGGCCTGCTCCTTGGACTCTGGCTGCTGCGGGGCCGCCCGGCACCCCGGTGGCTGCTGCTCAGCTGGAACGTGCTGGGGCTCGGCTTGCTCACGAACATCGTCGTCATCGCCGTGCTCTCCACCCCGGTCCCGTTTCGTCACTTTCTCGAGGGGCCACCCAACCTGCTGCCAAGCACATTCCCCTTCATCTGGCTGCCCAGCTTCCTCGTCCAAGTCGCGCTGGCGAGCCACCTTCTGATCTTTCAGCAGCTGCGGCGCGAGACGGCTGGCTAACCACCGCATGAAGCTGACCGCCTCGGCCATCGCTTGGTGCCGCCCTCGGAGCGACCAGACATCGGCAGCTTATCCGGGGTCGTTAGGTGTCAGCCGGTAATCCAGCCAATGACTCTCCCCAGCGCTCTCGCCGACCTCGTCGTACCAGCGTGGACCACCAACGCCCGGATAACCGAGGCCTTGGTTCGGGCTTTGCCCCTCAAGGTGTACCGGGCCGAGATTCCAGGGCGGCCTCGCCGGACCGTTCAGATGCTGGTCGCCCATCTCCACAACAGTCGATGCGGCTGGATCCGAACCCTCGGGGAGCCGCTGGGAATCCACCCACCGCGAGTCGTCGAACGCCGCGAGGTGGGCCGGCCAGATCTGATCCGGGCCCTCCGCGACAGTGCCCAAGCCATGGAGGCCCTCTTTCTCCTGGCCTGTGAGCGAGAAGGGCACTTGCCTCCCTCCCCGCGCTATGTGTGGCGCAATCTCGCTCTCGACCTCGGGCACCTCGTCACCTATTTCATAGCGCACGAAGCCCACCATCGCGGCCAGCTGCTCCTGGTGGCGCAGCAGCTCGGCATGCCAGTCGCCCCAAAAGCCGCCGATGCCGTCTGGTGGTGGAAGCCACCTCGCTCCCCCTCCCGGACCAAGCGGAGCTGACGCCCAATCAACGCATGAAGCCGGCCGCCTCGGCCGTCGGTTGGCGTCGGCCTGCGGGCCACCAGGCCGCGACTCGTCGGCTTTCGCCGACGGGCCTGGTCGGCAGCTTATGCGGGGTCGTTGGCCGGCGCTCCGTCTCAATGGACCCTCACAGCATCTTCCTGCGCTCCCCACCCGCCGCAGCATACCCTGAGCGACCTGGATTTGGCGCCTCGACTGTCCGACGGAACCCCGGTGCAGGACCTCGACGGCACCTTCCCGTACATTCCATTGCCGAGGGCCAACGAGCACGCGCCCCATCGCTCCAGGACGGAACCCATGTCAGACCTCCCGACCTCGCCGCTCAGCTTTCAGGTCCACCTTGACAAGCCCTTTCCACAAGCCCTCGCGGTCGTGCGTGACGCCCTCAAGGCCGAAGGATTCGGCATCCTCACCGAGATCGACCTTCAGGCCGCGTTCCGTGAGAAGCTGGGAAAGCCGTTCCGTGAGTTTCACATCTTAGGGGCCTGCAACCCACCACTCGCGTTCCAGGCGGTCTCGGCTGATCCCAGCGTGGGGCTGCTTCTGCCCTGCAACGTCACCGTGGAAGCAGATACCCAGGGTGGAACCTTAGTCCGCCTCACCAACCCGGAGGCCTTGCTGGCTTCCAGCGCTGCAGCACCAGAGCTCGCTGCGGTCGCGAAGGACGCCAGGCGGCGCCTGGAACGGGCCGCACGTGCCCTGCAGCTGCCGGCTTGATCCGACCGCCAGCCAACCACCGCATGAAGCTGACGTCCTCGGCTATCGGTTTGTGCCGGTCCGTGCACTGCGCTCGTCGGCCCGCTCGAATGCGCGAGCGAGCCTCGGGCGGCTGGCCGTGCAGGACATACTCTCGTTCGTCAACGCGAGCGCGCAGGATCAGGTACTGCCCCGGGGGACTCGACCGGCGGCAGTCGGTCGGGATAGGGCCGTGGCAAGGAGTGGTAGACTCGAGCGGGCGGCTTCCCCCGCAGATGCTCGTGCGGTTCTCCTCGTTCTACACCCGCCGGCAAGCGATTGAAGACCATCTGCTGCGCTCGCCGGGTCTGGCTCCCCAGCTGCAGCCACCACACAGTCAGCGTCGAGGGCCCGTGCAGCGCGATCGTCGCAAACGGGGCGCCGCATTGGGCCCGTCGTCGGTCCCTCGCTCGCGCGCGCGAGCCTCGGGGCACCGCTTATGCGGGGACGCCAGGCGTCAGCGCTTTCCGCTGCGATCACTCGCCTACCACGGCTGGGCGCCCGAGACCAACCCGACCGCCAGACCGCTCCAGCAGGTAGGCGTAGATCCCCTGTATCGCGCCCATGTCGAGACCGAGCGCACACCACGCCGGCATCCCCTTGTCGGGTCGGCCGCCGCAGACGGTCGTCAGGAAGAGTTCCGCGGTCGGAATCGTGCCAGCTGGCTTGACCGACTCGATGAGCGCCGGCGCGAAGCTGGTCCCGACCCCATAGTCCCCATGGCAGCGGGCGCAGTTCAGGGCGTACTGCTTCCAGCCCTGGTACACGGCTGGGGTCACCGTATCGCGAGGCACCGTGTGATAGGCCTGGAAATAGGCGGCATCAGCCGCTGTCGGTTCGGCGCTTTGCGCCGCGACCGCGACGGCATCACTGAGCGCACGACCGACGACGAGAACCACGCTCAACGCGACGGCAACAGCACGATGGTGGGGGAAGCAGCCGGGCATGGGGGACCTCCTGGAGTGTGCGCGCAGGGGAAAGGCGACGCGCAAGGTGGGAGAACTGGGCCCACCGTACTCCCGCCGGGCTAAGACGGCTATGACCTTTTCGTGAGACATCCTTCCACTTCGGCACGCCCATTGTTGACGTCGTCCGTCCGGCTTTGCCTGGTCTGACGCCCAACCACCCCGTGAGGCTGTCCGCCCCGGCCATCCCCTTGTGTCGGCCTGCGGCCGCCGCCCCGGCGTCGGCCCGCCCGCTTGCGCGAGCGCGACTCGGTCGGCAGCTTACGCGGGGCCGTCAGGTGGCCTCCAACGCCAAGCACCATGCCCAAAACGCCCGTTGTCTTTGCCACTACCCATCGCGTCCGTTACTCGGATCTCGATCCCTATAACCACGTGGGTACCGGGCGGTTCGCGACGATCTTCGTCGACCACCGCATGCAGGGCCTCAGCCAGCGGATCGGTTGGGACGTCGCCACCTTGGCGGCCCTGCCATTCGCCGTCTGGGTGCGCCGCCTTGAGATCGACTTCATTCGCCCGGTCGTCGCGGATCAGGAGATCACGATTACATCTTTCGTCCGGGAATTTCGGGGCCCCGACGCGTTCATCGAATGCACTATGGCGGACGCGGCTGGCAAGACCCTTTCGCGCGCGCTCATGATCGTGGCCTGCGTGGATAAGGCCACCAGTCGAGGGATGGACTGGCCCGCCGATGCCGCGGCTCTCTTCTACGAGCCGGAGCACTCCTGAGCCACCCTGGCCCGATATCGGCCACCTGGCCACCACATGAAGCTGACCGCCTCGGCCATCGGTTTGTGTCGCGCTACGCGCGACCAGACCGCGACTCGTCGGCTTGCGCTGACGAGCCTGGATCGGCAGGTTATGCGGGGTCGTTGAACCACGCCGATTCCAGGTCGTACCCCACCCTACGACGTACCCGAGCGGCCCAAATGGGAATTCGCGGCCTGCTTCTCCTCGCCAGCCTCCTGCCCGGGTACGCGGCCTGCAAGCGGCCGACCCCAGTGGTCAAGACCACAGACCCGCGCCAACCCCTTGCCCTACCCGTCGAGGCCCAGGATGCGGTGCGTGCCGAGATGAACGGCATGCTGACCTCGATCCATCGCATTGTCCTGGCTCTACCCCAAGGCGATACGGCCGCGATCCGCGCCGCGGCCGGAGCCGCCGGCCTCGCCACGGCTGCTGACCCCACCCTCGAGAAGCTCCTGCCGGAACAGTTCCTCACCTGGGGGACCCATACCCACCAGGGATTTGACGCACTCGCCGCCTCGGTGAGTGCGGGGTATGAACGGGACAGCGTCCTCGCGCACTTGGGCCGAATCACCCAAATGTGCGTGACCTGTCACGCGAGCTACCGCCTCGGGTCGTAGGACTCTGGCCACGGGATCCTCGCCAAGCTGTCCCGCGCCGGGCACCACGCGATCGGCTTGCGCCGACGAGCCTCGGGGCGCACCTTACGCGGGGTCGTTGGACCTCAGGACATGCATGCCCTCGATTCAGGAACTCCGCGCAGCTCTCGCAGTTGAGCTGGCGAGAATGCAGGACCCTCTACTCCGGGACGCTCTCGGTGTCCTCCTGATCCCAGGCGCGATGGTTGCCGACAGTCCAAAGGCGACTTCGGGCTCTGGCATCTGGGGCCGATTGGCCTGAGCTCTTGTGGCCCAGCCCGACCAGGGCCCGCGTTGGTTCATCTCCTCGCAGGACAACCCATGCGTATCGCGTCGCTTGTTGGTGTGCTCCTGGTCGCGGCGGGTGGTTACCTGCTCTGGAAGCGGCCGACCTATTCCACACGTCAGGACGTCGTCGAAATCGGTGACTTCAAGGCTAGTGTGAAGCAACAGCAGGGGATCCCTCTCTGGGTCGGAGGTGGGCTTCTCGCCCTGGGGGTGGCGTGCCTCCTCCTCCCAAGTCGGCGTGGCTCCTGACGTCGAACCACCGCATGAAGCTGGCCGCCTCGGCCACCGTCTGTATGAGCCTGCGGCGGACCTGACGTCGGGGGGGGTCGGTAGCCCGCCACCAAGCGCCTCTTGCTGAGACCCGCTACCTTCCCTCAGCACTCCTGCGCCGTCGCGTTGTCTTTTCCACCACCAAAGCAGGTCATGGTATGTCCGACTCCAGGGAACCCTCCCCGACGCCTCCCCACTCCCATCCCAGCTTCCAGAGCCTCCAAGCCCGGCTTCGGGAACGCCTCGACCGCGCCGGCCGCGCTTTCGATCGCCGCACGGCCGCGTCCCGTCCGACCCGCCGCCGCTCCGGGCTCAAGCTCGTGGGCAGCGCCGTTCCCGAGGGTCCGGCCGAGCTTCAACTGGCACGCGAACGCGCATGCCTTCGGGCGGTCTTCCACGAGCTTGGCGACGCCCATCGCCGCTATCGCCGCCGGACCGGGAACTCACTCACCCCGGCGCTTCGAGCTGCGACGGACGCATTCAAGCTCGAACCGAGCACGCTGTCGCTCCTCCCGGTGGCGGCGTTCCTGGATGAAATGGGCATCCTTGCCTGGTGAGGCATCGTTGGCCCCTCGACTCGCAAGGAAAGCCCCACCCGGGTGTGTGAGTGCAAGTGACAACTGCAATGCTCACGGTTCATAACATTCCTCCGGGGTGCGATAGCCAAGACGCTTGCGAGGCCTTTGGTTAAGGGATCGGGCGATCCGATTCAGGTCCCATTGGGTCAGCCGAGCCATCGATTTGCGTTTGGGCAGATACTGTCGCAGCAAGCCGTTCGTGTTCTCGTTGGTCCCTCGTTCCCAGGCGTGGTACGGGTTTGCGAAGTAGAAGTCGGCGCCCGTCGCGCGTTCGATCGTGGGGTAGGCTGTCATCTCGCTGCCATTGTCCGCGGTAATGGTCTTCACCCGACCCGCGTGGCGTTTGAAGAGAAAGACGGCCCGCGCCGCAAAGACCGTCCCAGTGGCTCGCGTCAGCTTCCCCAACTCCACGAAGCCGGTCTTTCGCTCTACGGCGCTCAGGGTGCACGCCCCCCGCCCGGTCCCCTGGACCGTGTCGACTTCCCAGTGCCCGATCTCTCGGCGTGCATTCACTCGCCGCGGCCGCAGCCCAATGGGACGCCCCCACGGCTCTCGTCGAGGGGAACGGCGCCGGCGCCGCCGAAAGCACGAGGCCCGGCGCAGCTGCAGATACAGCTGGCCCCCGGCGTCCTTGTCTTGCTGGACATAGCGGTAGATGGTCTGGTAGCTGATGCGCAGCTCGCCGGTCCGGCGGAATCGCCCCGCGATTTGCTCGGGGCTCCACCAGGCCTCGAGGCGCGCCCGCACCTTGGCCCAGTCCCGCGGCCCGAAGCGGCGATAGCGGCGGGCGCTCCGGCGTCGCGAACGGGCCAGGCAGTCGGCATGGTACCACTCGTAACGCCCCCGCTTACTGCGATTGCGCCGGAGCTCCCGCAGAATCGCGCTCGGGTGGCGCCCCAGGGCACGCCCGATCGCCGCCAACGTGGCGCCACGTCCCCGCATGGTCGCGATCTGGTATCTTTCGTCTTCAGTGATCTGGCAGTACGGCATAGTGTCACTCCTGTGAGAGGGACGTGAATGCTATACCGGGCTGCCAGGTCACTGTTTTCATTGCACTTAGTTTGGCAATTCGCCG
>DASZPT010000269.1:0-11438 GCA_035549935.1 Gemmatimonadales bacterium | reverse complement strand
CGGGCTGATTCTCGCGGGTGGCGAGGGGAGCCGTCTCGCGGCGAGCGGCATCAGCACCCCGAAGCCACTGGTCGCCGTCGCGGGCCGCGCCCAGGTCGTCCGCCTCGAGGGCTTCGAGCCGCTCGGAGGCGGTGGGCCCCTGGCACATGTTGAGATAGAGGTCCCCCGACGGGAGCCGCCCCCGCTCGACCTCCTGCTCGTCCAGCCGCACCACCCGCCAGGTGGCCGACTCGAGATGGCTGGTCACCGCGTCGAGGATCGCGCGGTCGTTGGTGCGATGCTGGTTGGGGGAGAAGCTGGCGCGCCGGTAGAGCGCGACCACGCGGCGAAGACTCATGGAACCATCTCCCGGGCGGCGTCATGCCGGAGGAGCTGTTCCGCCGGGGCGAGGTCCTGCCGGCGGTCGAGGTCGATGATCCGGCCGACGTCCACCGTGCCGATCGCGGTCCGCCGCGCGGCGGCCCAGGACAGGAAGCCGCGGAGGCGGCTGGCTCCCTGGTCGAGGCTCTCGCGGACCAGCGCCCGCCCCGCCTCCGAGAACCCGTAGACACCGCCGGTGACGCACGGCGGGGTCACCGGGTCGGACCCGAGCCAGGTCGCGTCGCCCAGCGGGGTGCGCCGGACCCAGAGCGGCGACTCGTCGTCCACATGGGCCGTCACCGCCAGCATGAGGGCTCGGCCCGCCGCGAGCCCAACCCGCACCGAGATCGCCACGCGCTCCCAGTCCGCGCCCCGCATGACGCTGTCGACGAGGGTGCAGAGCACCGGCCCGGCCGGGAGGGCGGCGAGGCCTTGCGCGAGAGTGTGGAGGCTCGACGGGGTGTGGCACGACTCGACCCGGACATCCGGCAGCCCGGTGACCGGGAGCGCGGCGCGGACCGCTGCGGCGAACTCCTCCCGGACCACGACAGTGACCGTCCCGCAGCCGAGGGCATACAGGGTCTGGGCGAGGCGGACGACCTGGGCGCGGCCCGCGACGGCGACCAGTGGCTTCGGGGTGCTGATGCCGGTCGCCGCGAGACGGCTCCCCTCGCCACCCGCGAGAATCAGCCCGTGCATGCGGCCTCCAGTCCGGGTACCAGCTCCGGCAGGGCGGCGATGCGGAGCGTCGGGGCGAGTCCGGGCGGAAGAGACCGTTCGGCGGGGGCCAGCCAGCAGGCGGAGCAGCCGAGGAGGAGGGCCGGACGGATGTCGGCGTCGGGGTTGTCCCCGATCACCCAGGCATGCGAGGCTGGACAATGCAGGGCCTGGAGCGCCGCGGTGAAGATCTGCGGATCGGGCTTCTCCCACCCCTCGACGGCCGAATCGATCAGGATCTCGAAATGCTCGGCCAGCTTGAGCTCCTCGAGGCAGGGCCGCAGGTTGCCGGTGAAGTTCGAGACCACCCCGAGCTGATAGCGGGAGGCGAGGCCGGCCAGGAGCGGCGCGTTCCGCCGCGCGATCGCCTCGGCGCCGGTGGCGAACCGACTCGCGATGTCGCCCCAGGGGAGCGCGTGGCCGTCGGGAACGAGGGCCTCGAGCAGTTCGCTCTGGAGCCGGACAGTATCCCGGAATCCGAGCCACCGGACCGTCGGGTGACTGGCGAGGAGCCGGTCGGAGTCGCGAAAGCGGGACTCGAACGCCGCAGCCTCGAGCCGGCCGCCGACCGCGCGGTAGTGCTCGTACCAGCGGACCGACCAGCGGTGGCCATCGGCGTCGAGGGTCCCCCCGAAATCGAACAGCAGCACATCGACCGGCATCGTCGACTGACTCCCACGGAAATCCGGGACGGGCAACGCATCGAACGCAGTGCCCGGCCCCCGTGCACACTCCGGTCCAAGCCGATTCGGCCCCTTTTGGGCTATTTACCGGGAGTCAGTGAGACAAAAAGTGTCAGGCGGCTTCGACTTCGGGGCAAGAATGGGCAGCGGAGAGGGACAGGTTGTCCCGCCGGTCCACGGCGGAAAAAGCGAGTCGCCCGGTGCGACGAGTCGGGGTGGAACGACCGTCGAACCGGGCGACGAAGGGAGAAAAGGCGCTCAGTACTTCCGGATCACGCCGACCACGACTCCCTGGATGAGGACGTCCCGCTCCTGGAAACGCATCGGCTGCATCGTGGCATTGGCCGGCTGGAGCCGGACCCAGCCACCCGCTTCGCGATAGAAGCGCTTCACCGTGGCCTCGGCGCCGTTCACCAGGGCGATGACCATCTCCCCATTCTCCGCCTGCTGCTTGCCGTGGACCACCACGAAGTCCCCATCCATGATATGGTCCTCGATCATGGACTCTCCCTGGACCTTGAGGGCATAGTTGGGACCGCGGCGGGGCAGGAGCGCATCGGGGACGGCGATGGTCTCGCCGTTCATGATGGATTCGATCGGGGTACCGGCGGCGACCTTGCCGAGCAGCGGGATCTCCGTGGCTCCGGCCTGGCCCTTGGGAGGCAGGACCTCGATGGCCCGGCTCTCGTTGTGGGTACGGTGGATGTACCCCTTCCGCTCCAGGTTGGTCAGGTGCTCGTGCACCGTGGCCAGGGACTGGAAGGAGAAGTGCTCCGCGATTTCCTCAAAGCTTGGCGCATACCCCCGGTCGCGGATATGCTCCTGCAGATACTTGAGGATCTCACTCTGGCGCTTGGTGAGCGGCATTGTCTCTCCCCGTGGTTGCCGAATATACTCCGAATAAGCTACCCGAATAGTGACCGAAGAGCAAGATGCCCACCACACTTGAGCGCATTCTCGCGACAACTTCGGCCACATTACCCCCGCTACGAGCCCGAAGAAGCGAAATCGAGGCCAAGGCCCTCGGGACCCCTTCGCCCGCCGGCTTCCTTTCCCGGTGGGACCGTTCCCGGGTCGCCCTCATCGCGGAGGTGAAGCGCCGGTCCCCCTCGGCGGGAGCCATCAGCGAGGGGCTCGACCCGGCCGGACACGCGGTCACGTACGCCCGGGCGGGGGCCGCGGCGGTCTCGGTCCTCACCGACGGTCCCTTCTTCGGCGGCTCGTTAGACGATCTCCGCGCGGTCAGTCGGGCGGCGGGGATCCCGACGCTCCGGAAGGACTTCATCCTGGACGAAGTGCAGGTCGCGGAGGCGCGCGCGGCCGGGGCCTCGGCGGTGCTCCTCATCGTCCGGGCCCTCACCCCCGAGCGGCTGCGCCAGCTCCTCGGCTCGGCCAGAGACTTCGGCCTCGAGGCGCTGGTGGAAGCCCATGATGCGCGCGAACTGGACCTTGCCCTCGCCGCCGGCGCCAGGATCGTCGGGATCAACAGCCGGAACCTCGATGACTTCCGGATCGACATCGACGCGGCGTGGGCCCTCATCGCCGGAATCCCGCCGGACGTGGTTGCCATCGCCGAGAGTGGGATGGCCTCGACGGCCGACGTCGAACGGGCGACCGCGGCGGGTGCCGACGGGGTGCTTATTGGCACTGCCCTGAGTTCCGCTCCCGATCCAACCGCTCTGGTGCGGGGAATCACCGCCGTACCCCGTCGGGGACGATGACCCGCCCCATGACGCCCGGCTCGGGGTTCGCCCCTGCCTGCGCCTCCCGCCTCCGGCCTCCGGTCTCATGATCCCCGCCAAGATCTGCGGCCTGACCCGGCCGGAAGACGCCGAGGCCGCCCTTCGCCACGGGGCAGCGTACCTCGGGATGATCTTCGCGGGAGGCCCGCGCCAGGTGACCCTGGATCAGGCTCGGACCCTGGTCCAGGTGGCCGGCGGCCAAGTTCCTGTGTTTGGGGTCTTTAGCTCGCAGACCAGTCAGGAGATATTAGAGATACGCGATGCCACGGGCCTGACCGGCGCCCAGCTCCACCAGGAGCCCACGCCGGCAGCGGTCGAGGCATTGATGCGCGAAGGACTCGAGGTGCTGGCGGTGGCGCGCCTGGGATCGCAGGAGGAGTTGTCGGCCCTCGATACCCTGCGCGCATCCGGGGCGCCGGTCCTGGTCGAGCCCAGGGTGGCCGGTCGCCTTGGCGGCAGCGGGACCCGACTCGACCTCGAGCTCGCCGCCGAGGCTCGTGTTCGTCTGACTGGTCACCCGATGTTTCTCGCCGGTGGTCTCACCCCCGAGTCGGTGGCGGAAGCGGTCCGTGCGGCGCGCCCCGATGCGGTGGATGTCTCGTCCGGGATCGAACGGTCCCCCGGGATCAAGGACCACGACCGGCTCGCACGATTTCTGGAGGCCCTGCGGTGGCTGTGATCCTCCCCCGTGAGCGGTCCGTTGGCGGTCGCTTCGGCGCCTATGGCGGACGCTACGTACCCGAGACCCTGATCGCGGCGCTGGACCAGCTCGCGGCGCTCTACGATGCCGCGCGCGAGGACCAGGCGTTCTGGGACGAGTACGACCAGCTGCTCCGGGAGTTCGTCGGCCGTCCGTCGCTCCTGTCCCCGGCGCCCCGCTTCGGTGAGCTGGTCGGCACCCGGGTGTTCCTCAAGCGGGAAGACCTGAATCACACCGGCGCGCACAAGATCAACAACACCATCGGCCAGGCGCTCCTGGCCCGGCGGATGGGGAAGCGGCGGATCATCGCGGAGACCGGGGCGGGCCAGCACGGGGTGGCCACCGCGACGGTCTGCGCCCGCTTCGGCCTCGACTGCGTGGTCTACATGGGCGCGGAGGATGTCGAGCGGCAGGCGCTCAACGTCTACCGGATGAAGCTGCTCGGGGCCACCGTGGTCCCGGTGCACTCGGGGACCCGGACCCTCAAGGACGCCACCAACGAAGCGCTCCGCGACTGGGTCACCAATGTCCCGACCACTCATTACATCATCGGCTCGGTGGTGGGGCCCGATCCCTTCCCGCGCATGGTCCGTGACTTCCAGTCGGTGATCGGGCGCGAGTCGCGCCGGCAGATGCTGGAGCAGGTGGGCCGCCTCCCGCGGACCGTCGCGGCCTGCGTGGGCGGCGGCTCGAACGCGATCGGCATGTTCGCCGGGTTCATCGACGACACCGAGGTCGAGCTGGTGGGCGTGGAGGCGGCGGGCGAGGGGATCGCCACCGGCCATCACAGCGCCACCCTCTCGGCCGGGTCGCCCGGGGTGCTGCATGGCTGCCTGAGCTACCTGCTGCAGGACCCGGACGGCCAGGTGCTCCCGGCGCACTCGGTCTCCGCCGGCCTCGACTACCCCGGGGTCGGTCCGGAGCACAGCTGGCTTCGCGACACCGGCCGGGTGCGCTACGAGTCGGTGACCGACGCGGAAGCGCTCGAGGCGTTCCAGCTCTTCTGCCGTCTCGAAGGGATCATCCCGGCGCTCGAGACGGCTCACGCCATCGCCTGGATCGCGCGGAACCGGGGGCGGTGGACCGGCGGCGATCCGGTGCTGCTCTGCCTGAGCGGCCGGGGCGACAAGGACGTGGCCCACGTGGCCCGGCTCCTCGGAACCGCCGAGTGACGCAGAGCATTCCCGCGCCCGTCGATCTGCCGACCCGCGAGGTCGAGGAATTGCTGCGGACCCTGGTGAAGGGGCTCCGCGCCTTCCAGATGTACCTCCCCAACAACCCGATCTACCAGCGGGCGGTGCAGTCGGTGCGGGCGGCCTTCGTGCCGATCTGGGCGAACGGGGTGACCAGCCTGGTGCTCCAGATCGTGGAGACCGACATCGTCTGGGAGGAGCAGACCGTCTATCGCCAGCCGAACAAGTCGGAAAGCCTCGCCTGGGGGCTGTTCAAGGACGGGATGCGGGTGCTGACCCTCTTTCCGGGGGTGGAGGAGGAGGAGATCATCAAGTTCCTCGAGGTGGTCCAGAAGGCCCGGACCCTCTCGACCGACGCCGGCGACGACCTCCTCACCCTGCTCTGGGAGCAGGATTTCGCGCTGATCCAGTATCACTTCACCGAGTTCATCCCCGATTCGGGGGTGCCGACCCTCTCGGGCGAGGGGATCTACAGCCAGGAGGCGATCGACCCGAACCAGGTGGCGGAGGAGAACCGCGGCAAGGTCGCCGAGGAAGCGCCGCCCCGGAAGGCCGGCGTGGTGGACGTCGAGGACTTCGACTCGACGCTCTACTGGCTGGAGGAGAGCGAGATCCGGGCGATCGCCGACGATATCGAGAAGGAGTACCGGCAGGACCTGCGGCAGAACGTGATGAACATCGTCTTCGACATCCTGGAGCAGCGGAACGAGGACTGGGCCCGGGCCGAGGTACTGGGGACGCTGGAGAGCTACCTCCCGCACGTGCTCAACGCCGCCGACTTCAGGACCGTGGCCCAGATCCTCCGCGAGACGCGCCTCCTGGTGCGGAAGCCCGATCTGCTGACCCCGGGTGAGCGTGACCGGACCGACGCGCTCACCGGCCGGCTCTCCGATCCCAACGTCCTGCAGCAGATCCTCCAGTCGGTCACCGAGGCCCAGATCCCCCCCAGCGCCGAGGACCTGGGCGAGCTGTTCCGCGAGCTCCGTCCCGCCGCCCTCGAGACCGCGCTGGTCTGGCTGCCGAAGGTCCCGGTCAACTCCCCGATCCATGACCTCCTGGCCTCCGCCGCCGACCGGCTGGCCGAGACGAGCCCGCAGGAAGTGCTGCGGCTCCTGCGGCTGCCCCAGTCGGAGGCGCTCCCCGCGGTGATCGCGCTGTGCGGCCGGCTCCGGGTCCAGGGCGCGGTGCCCGGCCTGGCCGACACCCTCTCCCACGAGTCACCGGCGCTGCGCACCGCGGCGGTGCAGGCGCTCGACGCGATCGGTACCGCCGCGGCGCTCTCGGCCCTCGAGCGCGCGGTGGACGATGCCGACCGCGAGGTGCGAATCGCCGCGGTGCAGGCGCTCGGCAAGCGCGGCTACAAGGCGGTGCTCAAGCGGATCGAACCGGTGATCCAGGGCAAGGCGACCCGGGAGATCGACCTCACCGAGCGGATGCGCTTCTTCGAGGCCTTCGCGATGATCTCGGGCGCGGGCGCGCTGGAGACGCTGGCGACGCTGCTCGCCCCGGGGAGCCTCTTCCGGCGGAAGGAGTCGGCCGAAGTCCGCGCCTGCGCCGCGCTCGCGCTCGGGCGCCTCCGCACCGCCGAAGCCCGGGAGGTGCTCCAGAAGCACCGGGACGACAAGGAGCTGATCGTCCGCAACGCCGTGAGCAAGGCGCTCCGGGAGGGCGGCGGATGAACCGCGAACCCGAGGTCCACGGCGAGGACCGGGTGGCGGGCGATGCGTTCCTGCGCACCGCCGGCCGCACCTTCCTGCTCGCGATGTACGCCGCGTTCCGGAGCCTCAAGCTCTACCCCATCGAGAACGCCACCGCCCAGAAATCGCTGGACGAGCTCCAGGCGGCCGCGCTCGCGATTCTCCAGCCCCACAACGAGATCGAGCTCCGCCTCTCGGGCGACTTCATCTTCGTGAACGGGACCCGGCTCCGGCTCGAGCTCGACAACTACGCGTCGTTCTCGAACCTGCTGCAGATCCTCACGGCGGCCGGCGTGGGCGAGCTCAAGGTCGCCGCCGGGGTCGAACGGCGCGAATGGCAGATCCTCCTCGGCGTGCTGCTCGGCGTCTCCGCCAAGGCGGGGGAGGGGGACCCGCACGAGCGGCTCCTCGATCTCCGCGACAAGCTCGCGGTCGCGAACGTCACTCATCTCGATGTCGAGCCGCCCCTCGAGTCGGCCGACAAGGTGGCGGAGGCGGAGCGGGCCCGGGAGCAGGCCAAGCGGACCTATTCCCACGGCGTCGCCGTCACCAAGGATCTGATCAACAGCGTCCGGATGGGGCGGACCACGTCGGTCGCCAAGGTGAAGCGCGCGGTGCAGGCGATCGTCGACCAGGTCCTCAACAACGAGACCTCGCTCATCGGCCTCACCACGATCCGGGACTACGACGAGTACACCTTCACCCACTCGGTGAATGTGTGTATTCTGGCAGTGGCGATCGGCAAGAAGCTCGGCCTGACACGGCTCCAGCTGTATGACCTGGGGCTCGCGGCCCTGCTGCACGACGTGGGCAAGGCGCGGATCCCGGTCGAGGTGCTCAACAAGACCACCGGCCTCTCCGAGGACGAGTGGCGCCTGATGCAGACCCACCCGTGGCAGGGGGTGCTGACCCTGTTCACCATGCGGGGATATGGCGAGATTCCCTATCGCCAGATCGTGGTCTCCCAGGAGCACCACATGAAGGTGGACCTCACCGGGTATCCCAAGGCGATCCGCCCGCGGCAGATCGGGATCTTCTCGCGGATCGTGGCAGTGGCGGACGGCTACGACGCCGCCACCACCCGGCGGAGCTACCAGACCGTCCCGATCCAGCCGGACCAGGTGCTGCGGGAGATGTGGGAGAATCCCCGCCGCGGGTACGACAAGATCCTCGTGAAGGCCATGATCAACCTGATCGGGATCTACCCGGTCGGAACCTGTGTCATCCTCGATACCTTCGAGGTCGCCATCGTGTCGGCGGCCAACCCGGACCAGAATTTCCTGAATCGCCCGATCGTGCGGATCTGTCTGGACGTCAACGGCGCGCTGGTGGCCCCGCCCGGCCGCGAGGAGAATCTCGCGGAGACGGACGGGAGCGGCGGCTTCCTGCGCTCGATCGTCAAGGTGACCAACCCCGACCGGTACGGACTCGTTGTCGGCGACTACTTCGTCTGAGTCCCGGCTGGGCCGGGCCTGGGCCGAGCTCCGGGCCCGGGGCCGGACCGCGCTCATCCCCTACTTCACGGCCGGCCACCCCGACCGGGCGCGGAGCCTCGACGCGCTCCGCCGGGCGGCGGAGCACGCCGACCTCCTCGAGGTCGGGGTCTCCTTCAGCGACCCGCTGGCCGACGGACCCACCATCCAGCGCTCGTCCTTCGAGGCGTTGCAGCAGGGGATGACCCTGCCGCGGACCCTCGAGCTCATCGCCGAAGCCCGTCTCGAGAAGCCGGTCGTGGTCTTCAGTTACCTCAATCCTATCCTGCACTACGGACCCGACCGGTTCCTCCGCGACGCGGCAGAGGTGGGCGCGGCGGGGCTGCTCCTCACCGACCTCCCCGCCGGGAGCGATCCCGCGCTCGAGGCCCTGGTGCGGGCGTCGCCCCTCGACTTGATCCGCCTGGTGGCGCCCACCACCACCGGAGACCGGCTCCGCGAGGTGGCCCGTGACGCCCAGGGCTTCCTCTACCTCGTCGCCCGGCTCGGCGTCACCGGGGCCAGCAGCGCCCTGGCCACCGGCCTCGCGGAGTACATCGCGCGGGTGCGGGCCGTGAGCCGGCTGCCGCTCGCGGTCGGGTTCGGCATCAGCACGCCGGCCCAGGCCCGGACGGTGGCGGGTCTCGCCGATGGGGTCGTGGTGGGGAGCGCCCTGGTCGAGTGCCTGGGGAAGGAGGGCCCGGCCGCCGCCGGCCGCTTCCTCGCCGAGCTCCGCGCCGCGCTCGACAGCGTCCCGGGCGAGGGCGCCGCATGACGTTCGTCTCCCGCCGCCTCCTCCAGATCTACGCCCAGGCCCTCGCCTGGGGCGGGATGCTCCTGGGAGCGGCGGCGCTGGCCATGGACCGCCGCTGGCTGGCGCATCCCTGGCTCACCCTCGGCCTGGTCGGGCTGGTCGCGATCCTCCGCAAGGGCCAGATCCCGCTGTCCAAGTTCTCGTATCTGTCCCAGATCGGGATCGTGGCGCTGGTCGGGAGCGTCACGGTGGGCCCCGGCGCCATCGTCTTCGCGATGTGGTTCGGGGTGTTCCTCACCGATGTCTTCTGGCTCCGCAAGCTCCTCAACGCGGGATGGATCAACGCCGGGCGGGAGGTCATCGGCTTCCTGGCCGCCTACGGCGCCTACGCGGTGGTCTTCCTGCGCACCGAGCCGAGCGGCATCACGCTCGAGTTCCTCGGCCCCGCCCTCACACTCGCCGGGATGTATTTCTTCTTCACCCGGGCGCTGTTCTACTTCACCCTGCTGGTGCGGGGGAAGCTCGAGAGCCACGAGCGGCTCATGATCCTCCGCTACGAAGTGCTCTCTTACATGATCACGCTGATCGGGGCGGCGATCTCGGCCTCCGCCATCGCGGGGCTGCCGCCGGAGGCATGGCTGGCGGTGCTCGCGGTGGTCGGTGTGCTCGGGGTCCTGACCAAGCGGATCCTGGAGGAGGCCATCGGGGCGGAGGAACTCAACAAGATCCACGCCCGCGAGCGGGTCATCACGAGCAACCTCTCCCTGAAGGACGCCTTCGTGCAGCTCGAGGAGATGGCCAACCGGGTGCTCGACTGGAGCGACTTCCGGATCTACCGGGTGGAGGGCGGGGTGAGCAGCCTCGTCTACCGGGGCGCGCTGGGTTGGCCCGACCGGGGCGATCCGCCCTTCGACAGCGCCACCCTCCGGACCCTCGCCACGAGCAGCGGCGAGACGGTGGTCATCGCCGACGCGCGCAACGACGACCGGGTGCTCGCGCCCACGCCCGACGCCCTGAGCATGCTGGTGCTGCCGCTCCGCTTCGGGAACGACATCATCGGGACGCTGGAGCTGGACCACCACAAGCCGCACATCTACGGCAAGAAGGAAGTCACGGCCGCCTCGACCTTCGCGGGCCAGCTCGCCACCGCCATCCACATCGCCGACCTGCGCCGGCCGCTGGTCGACACGGTGGAGCAGGTGACCGCGCAGGTCCGCCTGCTGGCCCAGACCTCGGAGCAGCTCCGCGCCGCGGCCGGGGCGGTGGCGCAGACCGCCAATGCCATCCGGGGCGGCGCCGCCGAGCAGGAGCAGCTCATCGCGGCGGGACGGGAAAGCACCGCCAGTCTCGCCGCCCAGGCCCGCGAGGTCGCGGCCGACGGCGCCGCCGCCGCCTCGGCCTCCACCACGGCGAGCGAGGTCGCCTCGAAGAACCGGGAGGCCATTCGCGACGCGATCGAGCGGCTGGTCCAGCTGCAGCATTTCGTCGCGACCAGCTCCGAGCAGGTCGGCGAGCTCTACCAGGTGAGCAACCGCCTCATCGGCTTCATCAGCACCATCCGCGAGATCGCCGACCTGACGAACCTCATCTCCCTCAACGCCGCGATCGAGGCGGCCCGGGCCGGGCACCAGGGGCGCGGGTTCGCGGTGGTGGCGGAGGAGGTGCGGCAGCTCGCGGCCCAGAGCGGCCAGGCCTCGCGCGAGGCGGGTGGCCTCGTGGCGGCGATCCTCGGGCAGGTGGCGCAGATCTCGGAGGAGATGGACCGCGGGACGGAGACCGTCCGGGGAGTGGAGGAGCTGTCGGGCGACGCCGCGCGGGCCCTGGAGGGCATCGTCGCGGGGACCCTCGACGCCGGGGCCCATGCCCGGCGCATCGCCGAGACCGCGGCCCGGCAGGAACAGTCGGCGTTGCGTCTCAGCGAGCAGATGTCGCAGGTCGCCGCCGTCTCCACCCGTACGGTGGAGGATGCCAACACCACGGCCCGTCGCGCCTCCGAGGCCGCGCGAAGCCACGCCGAGCTGGAACGGGCGCTCCGCGAGCTGGCCGGCATCGCCGACCGGCTCGAAGCCATCGCGAAGCACTTCTCCCACGATCTATGAATCCGCGTGAGCGGGTCTACG
>DASZPT010000268.1:0-2272 GCA_035549935.1 Gemmatimonadales bacterium | reverse complement strand
CGATTCCTGGTAGTTGCTGAAGAAGGTGGCGAGCGACCCCACCGACCCGGCGATGGTGAGGGTGTAGATCAGGAAGGTGAACAGCTTGCCGGCGGTGAGGTTCCCCTCGGTGACCAGGATCCCGCCCTGCCAGAGCACGACCACCGCCGCGGTGAAGCTGGCGAAGGTGAGTGCCCCGAAGAAGACCCCCCGGACGCGGGCCCGGACCAGCGCCGCATCGACCACCGCGCGAACCCGGTCCGCGAACCGGGCCCGCTCGGCGTCCTCCTGCACGAAACTCTGCACCGTCCGGATCTGGCTGAATGCCTCCTCCGCCACGGCGGTGGATTCCGCCACCCGGTCCTGCACGCCGGTCGACATCCGCCGCAGGCGGCGGCCCAGGATGAAGGCGATCACGACCGCGATGGGCACGACCGCGAGCGCGGTGAGGGTGAGCCGAGGCTGCGTGAGAAAGAGGAGGATGATCGCGCCGACCAGCGAGAGCACCTGGCGGGAGAACTCGGCGATCTGGTGACTGACCGTCCCCTGCAGGAGCCCGATGTCGGTGGTGAGCCGGCTGGTGAGCTCCCCGGTCCGGCGCTCGGCGAAGAATCCGGGCGGCTGGTCGAGCAGGTGGCCGAACAGTCCGCGCCGGAGTCCCGCCACGGCCCGCTCGCCGGTGGCCGCGAGGAGATAGGCCTGCGCGTAGTTGAGGAGAGACTGCACCACCACCAGCCCCATGAGGCCGAGCGCGATGCGATTGAGCGTCTCCCGTCCCTCGCGCGCGAAGGCGGTGTCGAGGAGCCACCCCATCACCATGGGGAGGGAGAGGCTCAGGCCGGTGCTGATGACGAGGGAGAGACTGGCGGCGACGAGATGCCAGCGGTACGGACGAACCAGTGGCAGGAGCCGCTTGAGGGCCGTCGGGGCAACGAACCCCCGGCGGCGCTCCTGGGCAGGCGGAGTCATGGGTTCAAGATAAGGTCGAGGGCCGGAAGTCGAATGGCGGAGCGAACCGCCCCCGACCCCCGACCCCCGACTCCCGACCCCCTACGGCCCCTGCGTCGTCTCCAAGGCCTCGGTCTCAGGCTGCTGGATGATCATCACCGGGGCCCGCTCGAACATGTGCCCGAACGGCACGGCCCGGTCGACCCCCATCGCAGCGAACAGGAGGAAGAGGTACAGCAGCGAGTAGCGGTACATCTTCCAGGCGGTGGGCTGGAGCGCCGGCTCGCGCAGGAGGCGGACACAGTACCAGAGGAGCCGGGCGCCGAGGAGGAGGGCCACGGTGGCGTACAGGAGGCCGAGGGAGCCGAACACCGATGGCATCACGGTGAGCGGGATCAGCATCAGGGTGTAGGCCAGCATCTGGACCTTGGTCCAGTGCTCCCCGACCACCACCGGCATCATCGGCACGCCGGCGCGGGCGTAGTCCTGGCGCTTGATCAGGGCCAGCGCCCAGAAGTGGGGCGGGGTCCAGAAGAAGATGATGGCGAAGAGGTAGATGGCGGGGAGATCGAGCTGCCCGGTCATCGCGGTCCACCCGACCAGCGGCGGAAAGGCGCCGGCCGCGCCGCCGATCACGATATTCTGGGGCGAGCTGCGCTTGAGCCAGACCGTGTAGATGAAGACGTAGAAGAGGAGCCCGCCCAGCGCGAGCCAGGCGCTGAGCGGATTCACGAAGGTCCAGAAGATCCAGAACGCGACGGCCGCGCACCCGAGACCGAAGGCGAGGGCGCCGGCCGGCGCAATGCGGCCGGAGGGCACCGGCCGCAGCTTCGTGCGGGACATGAGCTGGTCGATGTCCCGGTCGAACCACATGTTGATCGTGTTGGCGCCGCCGGCCATCAGGTACCCGCCCAGCATCACCCACAGCACCAGCGCAAGCGACGGCATCCCCCGGTTGGTGATGAACATCGGGAACAGCGTCGTCACGAGGAGGAGCGAGATGATCCGCGGCTTCGTGAGGGTCACCAGGTCGCGGAGCAGCGACGGCTTCGCGCTCGAGGTTCCGAGTTCCGGGTTCCGGGCTCCGAGTGGGCTACTGCTGGATTCCGACTCGGAACTCGGAACCCGGACCTCGGAACTCATCCTCCGTGTCTTGAAGAGAAGGACGACGATGGCGCCCCAGACCAGGCTCCCCACCAGCAGGTGCATGGCGCGGAGCGAGGTCGGCAGGAGATGCAGGATCATGGCCGCGGCGACCGCGATCTGGGCCACGGTCGCTAGCAGGACCTGTCCGGTGGCCTGGCGCACGGCGGCGAACCGGCCCCGCTCGAGGCGCTGGCCCCAG
>DASZPT010000267.1:0-4181 GCA_035549935.1 Gemmatimonadales bacterium | reverse complement strand
TGAGCGTTCCGAGTGCCGGGTTCCGAGTGCCGAGTCGGCATGCGGGCGTCCGGTGTTGTTGGACCCCGGCCTCCGGGCGGGAGGGTTCGTCGTCTCGCACCTTTCTCCCCCGGAACCCGGAACCCGGAACCCGGAACCTGTGCCAATGACCTACCTCTCCCTCCACACCCTGACCCGGCGCTACACCGGATCCGCCGGCGTCTTCGATCTCTCGCTCACGCTCGAGCGAGGGAAGATCCTGGCGCTCCTCGGGCCGAGCGGCAGCGGCAAGACGACGACCCTGCGTCTCCTGGGCGGGTTCGAGGCGCCGGACGGCGGCCGTATCCTGGTCGAAGGCGAGGAGGTGACACCGCTCCGCCCCGAGCACCGGCGCTTCGGAATGGTGTTCCAGCACTACGCCCTCTTCCCCCATCTCGATGTCGGCCAGAACGTCGCCTTCGGGCTGGAATCCCGTGGTGTCGCGCCGGCAGAGGCGGCGGCGCGGGTGCGCGAAGCGCTGGCCCTGGTCGATCTCGCCGGCTTCGAGCGGCGCACGGTAGGGGCGCTCTCCGGGGGGCAGCAGCAGCGGGTGGCGCTGGCACGGGCGCTCGCCCCGGCGCCGCGCGTCCTCCTGCTCGACGAGCCGCTGTCCAACCTCGATCCCGCGCTGCGCGAGCGGACCCGGCGCGAGCTGCGTGCGTTGATCCACCGGGTCGGCATCACCACCGTGATCGTGACCCACGAGCAGGAGGACGCATTCGACCTCGGCGATGTGGTCGCCGTCCTCCGCGACGGCCGGCTGCAGCAGGCCGGTCCGCCCGAGGCCCTCTACCGCACCCCCGCCAATCCCTTCGTGGGCGGGTTCATCGGCCGGTCGAGCTGGCTCGAGGCCACGGTGGTGGCGGTCGACGCCGGCGGGACCCGCATCAGGGTGGAGAAGGCGGAGTGGCGCCTCGGCGCCGGCGGCCCGGGCGCGGTGGGGAGCAGGGTGCGGGTCATGCTCCGGCCGGAGGCGCTCGAGATCGGTCCGCCGGGTGGCGACGGGCTCCAGGGCCGGGTCACCGACCGGCGCTTCACCGGGGCCACCGCGCACTTCACGGTCGAGACCGAGGGAGGGGCCGTGCTCGAGGTCAGTGCTCCACCCGACATCGCGGTGGTCGATCAGCGGGTGACCCTCGTGCCGCGGCACGACCCCGCCGACCGGGAGTATGTCCTCCACTGCTTCGCCACAGAGGCGCGATGAGCCGGAGTCCGAAGGGGTGGGGCGCGGTCCTGCTCGCGCTGGTGCTCGCGTGGCTGGTGGCCTACCCGCTGGTGCTGGTGGGTCTCGAGAGCGTGCACACCCGGGACGGCTGGACGCTCGAGTTTCTCCGGCGCTTCATCGCCGAGTCGCGCGAGTGGAAGGCGCTCTGGGCCAGCGTCTGGACCTCGGTCGCGAGCGTGCTTCTCGCGGGGGTCCTCGGCATTCCCCTGGCCTTCCTCTTCGAACGCTTCGACTTCCCCGGGCGCCGGCTGCTCGGCGGGCTGGTGGCGCTGCCGGTGGTGCTGCCCCCGCTGGTGGGCGTGATCGCCTTCCTTTTCCTGTACGGTGAGACCGGCTTCGCCGCCCGGATGGTGCAGGCGATCCTCGGTCTCGAGGATCCGCCCTGGCGGCTGGAGGGGGCGTGGGCCATCCTGCTGGTGCACGCCTACTCGATGTACGTCTACTTCTACCTCTTCACCCGCGCCGGGCTCGCCGCGCTCGATCCCGCGGCGCACGAGGCCGCCGCCTCCCTCGGGGCCGGCCGCTGGACTACGCTCCGCCGGGTAACGCTGCCGCTCCTGGCCCCGTCGCTCCGGGGCGCGGCCCTGCTGACCTTCATGACGGCGCTCGCCTCGTTCAGCGCCCCGTACATCTTCGGCGGCGGGTTCCGGGTGATGACAACCCAGATCGTCTTCACCCGCCTGAACGGCGACTACGGTATGGCCATGGTCCAGACCATGGTGCTGAGCCTGGTGGCCCTGGCGGGCCTCTGGCTCACCGGCTCGAGCGGGTCGGGCAGCGCCGGCGGAGGCGGCAAGGGCGTCGCGCCGGCCCGCCGGGTGATCCAGAGCCGGGGCCTCCGGGCGGCGGCCACGCTCTTCGGCTGGGGCCTCGCACTCCTGCTCCTGCTGCCACACCTCACGCTGATCCTGCTCTCGTTCGTGAAGCCGGGGACCTGGACGGTGGAGACGCTGCCGCCGGCCTACACCACCGGGAACTACCTCGCCCTGGCCAATGACCCCGAGCGGCTCCGGCCGCTGGTGAACAGCCTCTGGATGGCGACGCTCGCCACGGGGGCGGCCCTCGCCATCGCGGTCTACGCGGGGTTCGTGACGGTGCGGCGCCGGGTTCCCGGCGCGGGGGTGGTCGAGGGTCTCCTCGGCGTACCGTGGCTCGTCCCGGGCACGGTGTTCGCGATTGCCCTGGCTACGGCATTCGGGGTCAACCAGCCGCTGGTGGGGCGGATCGTGCTGGTCGGGACGCTGTGGATCCTGCCGCTCGCCTACCTGATCCGGAACCTGCCGATCGCGAGCCGCGCCGTGCTCGCCGGCTTCCGGGGGCTCGACCCTGCCCTCGAGGAGGCCTCCGCCTCGCTGGGCGCGGGGCGCTGGCGCACCCTCCGGCGGGTGACCCTGCCGCTCCTCAGGCCCGCGCTGGCCGCGGGGGCCACCCTCGCCTTCGTGACCGCGCTCGGGGACTTCGTCACTTCGATCATCCTCTATACGTACGACACGCGGCCCCTCTCGCTCGAGATCCTCTCGAGCCTCCGGCAGGGTGATGTGGGCGTGGCCGCGGCGTACGGTGTGCTCCTCATGGTGCTGGCCGGGGCGGTCTTCTCCCTGGGCAGCGAGCGGCAGGTACTCTCCCGATGATGACGCGCAAACTGCCGACCGAGCTGCAGCAGCTCTCGGTGCTGATCGCGACGTGCTGCATCGACATGATCGGCTTCGCGATGGTGCTGCCGCTCCTGCCGTACTACGCGCTCCGGCTCAAGGCCACGCCGGAGATGATCGGCCTCATGACCGCGGCGTTCTCGGTGGCGCAGCTGGTGGCGGCGCCCTACTGGGGGCGGTTCTCCGACCGGTACGGCCGCCGCCCCGCGCTCCTCATCGGCCTCTTCGCCTCGGCCATCGCGTACGTCATCTTCGGCCTCGCCAACGCCCTCTGGCTCCTCTTCCTCTCGCGCCTGGTGCAGGGCGCGGGCGGCGGGACCACGGGCGTGGCCCAGGCCTACGTGGCCGACACCGTCCGGCCCTCGGGCCGCGCCAAGGCGCTCGGCTGGCTCTCCGCCGCCACCAGCGCTGGTGTCGCCATCGGGCCGACCGTGGGCTCGCTGAGCCATGCCTGGTTCGGGCCCACCGCCCCGGGCATCGTGGCCGCCGCCCTCTGCCTGATCAACGTCGCCTTTGCCTGGCGCTGGCTCCCCGAGTCGAAGAAGCCCGGCGCCCAGGCGTCCCAGCGGAAACCGGTCTTCCACTCGGCCGGCGAAGTGCTGGAGCATCCCGGCCGCCCGGTGTCCCGCCTCATCTGGATCTACAGCGTGGGGATGCTGGCCTTCGCCTCGCTGACCTCGGTGCTCGCGCTCTTCCTCGATGCCGAGCATGGGGTGACCGAGAAGACGATCGGCTACTTCTACAGCTATGTCGGCCTGCTCTCGTTCGTGATGCGGTCGCTCCTGCTGGGCCCCATCGTGGAACGGCTGGGCGAGGCGCGCACGATGCGGACGGGGACGGTGATCCTGATCATCGGGCTCCTGGCCTATACCGTCGCCCCCAACCTCTGGGTGCTCGCAATCATCATCCCGCTCGTGCCGATCGGGACGGCGCTCCTCTTCCCGTCGACCACCGCGCTGATGTCGCGCGCCGCCGCCAAGGAGGATCTGGGGACCACGATGGGAGTGGCGCAGTTCTTCGCCGGGGTGGCGCGGGTGCTGGCCCCGCTCCTCGCCACCTTCGCCTTCCAGCGGGTGGGGCACTCGGCGCCGTTCTTCTTCGCGGCAGCCACGGTGGCGCTGGTGGGACTGATGTCGCTCAAGATCGAGCAGATCTCGATGCACACGACCGAGACCCCGGTGCCGCCGGTGCCGCGCTGAGTCTCGTCGCCCGGGCCGTTGAGGCGGACGCCAGACAGGCGGGCCTGGAATCACGGTGTGCGGCGGGCCCCCCGGTCGAGTGTGTCA
>DASZPT010000266.1:0-3840 GCA_035549935.1 Gemmatimonadales bacterium | reverse complement strand
TATCTCCGGCCGGGCGACCTACTGGGCAGCGGGACGGTCTCCGGGCCCGGCCGGGAGGAGCGGGGCTGCCTGCTGGAATTGAGCTGGCGGGGTACCGAGCCGCTGACCCTGCCGAACGGGGAGACGCGGACGTTTCTGGCGGACGGGGACGAGGTGGTGATGACCGGCTGGTGCCAGGGGGAGGGCGCGGTGCGCATCGGGCTGGGCGAATGCAGGGGGGTGGTGGTCGGGTAGGGGGTCGGGGGTAGGGGGTCGGGGGTCGGGGGCGTGGGGCGGGGCGGAGTCGAGCCGGCTCCGAACGTGATCAGGGAGGTGCAGGATGAGTGCGACGCTGCAGCCGGACTACAAGGCGGCGGGAGTGGCGCCGGGTCTCACGACGACGAAGGCGCCGTTCATCGAGTTCGCCCAGGAGAACGGGCAGCTCTACATCGAGCAGCCCTACGAGCTGTACAGCGAGGAGAACCACCGGACATGGAGCCGGCTCCTCGACCGGATGCGCTCGCGCTGGGAGCGCTACGCCAACGCCCGGTTCCTCGAGGGAGTGGAGACGCTGCATCTCGACCCCACCCGGGTGCCGCGCTGCACCGATATCAACCGCTTCCTCGAGCCCCGGACCGGGTTCAAGGCCAAACCGGTGAGCGGCTATGTGCCGGCGTACCTCTTCTTCGACTGCCTCAAGCAGCGCGAGTTCCCCACGACCATCACGGTGCGGGACGGGGCCTCGCTGGATTACCTGCCCGAGCCCGACATCTTCCACGACATCGCGGGCCACGTGCCGATGCACACCGACCGGGCCTTCGCCGACGCGCTGGTCAAGTTCGGCCAGTTCGCCGAACGGGCCGCCCGGCGGGCGGGCGAGATCCGGGACGAGGCGGAGCGGATCCGGATTCTCACCAGCAACGTGAAGGGACTGGCGCGGTTCTTCTGGTTCACGGTGGAGTTCGGCCTGATGCGGGAGGGCCCCGGCGTTCCCATCGCACCGGGACAGGTACGGGCCTATGGGAGCGGGCTCCTCTCGAGCTACGGCGAGCTGGCGCACTCGGTCGATTCGCCCCAGGTCCAGCGGGTCCCGGCCCAGACGGAGTGGATGCTCAACCAGTATTTCGAGATCCACCACTACCAGCCGCTGCTGTTCGTGATCGAAGACTTCGAGCATCTCTTCTACCTGGTGCACGACCTCGAGAAGCGGCTGGACGCGGGGCTGCTCGACAATCTCCAGCCGGGGGAGCCGGAGGTGAACGAGGTGGACCTGAAGAGTTTCCTGGACGCGGCGCTCAAGTAGGCTGCCGGGGCGGCACGCCCGCGGCGGGGGAGGGTGAGTTCGATGGCGAACTCACCCTCCCTGTTTGTTTCCCATCGACCGGTCCTGCTGCGTTTTCGGGGAGAGGGTCGGCATGCTTTGGTGACCGTGGCCCTCGCGCGCGCCTGCTATCGTCGGCCATGGCGAAGACGCTGCGCGACCCCCGTCATCGCCTGGGCCTCGCGGGCGAGCTCCGCGTGATGCGCTGGCTGGCGCACCGTGGCTGGTGGATCGAGGCGCACCGCTTCCGGGTGGGGCGGCACGATGTGGATCTCGTGATCCGCCGGGGGGTGGTGGTGGCGTTCGTGGAAGTGAAGACCCGCCGCGGCAGGAGCCACGGCGTGGGGCGGGAGGCGGTCGGCTGGCGGAAGCGCCGGGCGATTGCGTGGGCGGCGGAGGCGTGGCGGATCCGGCATGGACGGGCCGGAGATGTCTATCGCTTCGATGTGGTGGAGGTGGAGGCAGGTGGTGCGGATGGGGCGAGGGCGGGGCAGATTCGGCACTACGAGGACGCCTGGCGGATAGTTGAGTGACTCGTTTTGATCCACAAAATTACTCTTGATTCGGAAAGTGTTCGGCAGTAGATTGGCACAGTATATCACAGTGACTCAAATTAATCCACTTTGAGACCGCGGAGCATACGCACGATGCCTACCGAAGAGCAGAAGCTCGATCCCGAACGCCGCAAGGCCTTGAGCCTCGCCATCTCCCAGATCGAGAAGCAGCTGGGGAAGGGCTCGATCATGCGGATGGGGACCGAGAGCCCGCGGGTGAAGATCGCGGCGATTCCCACCGGCGCCATCAACCTGGACGCGGCGATCGGGATCGGCGGCGTACCCCGGGGCCGGATCACCGAGATCTACGGTCCCGAGTCCTCCGGCAAGACCACCCTCTGTCTCCATCTCGTCGCCAATGTGCAGCGGGCCGGCGGGGTCGCGGCCTTCGTGGATGCGGAGCACGCGCTCGATGTCGAGTACGCCCGCAAGCTCGGCGTCGACGTGGAGAACCTGCTGGTCTCCCAGCCGGATACCGGCGAGCAGGCGCTCGAGATCGTGGAGATCCTGGTCCGCTCCGGCGCCGTCGACCTCGTCGTGGTCGACTCGGTCGCGGCGCTGGTGCCCAAGGCGGAGATCGAAGGCGAGATGGGCGACAGCCATATGGGGCTCCAGGCCCGGCTGATGAGCCAGGCGCTCCGCAAGCTCGCCGGCGGGATCAACCGCTCCAACTGCGCGGTGGTGTTCATCAACCAGCTCCGGGAGAAGATCGGTGTGATGTTCGGGAACCCCGAGACCACCACCGGCGGCAAGGCGCTCAAGTTCTACGCGTCGCTCCGGCTCGATATCCGGCGAGTGGGTCCCGTGAAGGAGCGCGAGGCGGTGATCGGCAATCACGTGCGGGTGAAGGTGGTGAAGAACAAGGTCGCCCCGCCGTTCAAGCAGGCGGAGTTCGACGTGATGTTCGACGAGGGGATCAGCCACGTCTCGCTGGTGGTCGACATCGCGGCGGAGGCCAACATCATCCAGAAGTCGGGGGCGTGGTACTCCTACGGCGACCAGCGGATCGGCCAGGGCCGGGAGAATGCCAAGCTCTTCCTCAAGGACAATCCCGCGCTCCTGACCGAGATCGAGACGAAGGTGAAGGACTTCCTCGGCATGAAGGGCGCCAGCACCGTCGGCGCGGCGGAGGAGGGGGACGAGTAGGCGTCCCATGCCCAAGCGCATCACCGCCCTCGAGCCTGATCCCAACCGTCCCGGCGCCGTCCGGGTGCTGGTCGACGGTCGACCCTTCTGCACGGTGCACGAGGGGGCGGTGCGGGCGGGTGCCCTCGGCGTCGGCGACGAGTGGGACGAGGCCCGGAGTGCCACCGCGGGCCGCGCCGCGGACGAGGAGGCGGCGTGGCGCACGCTGCTCAAGGCGCTCGAGCGGCGGAGCTTCTCGGTCGGGGAGCTGCGCCGGCGGCTGCGGCAGAAGGGTCACCCCGCTCCCGCCGTGGACTTCGCGATCGAACGGGCGCTGGGGATGACGCTCCTCGATGACGCCGCCTTCGCGCTCCAGTACGTGCAATCCCGCGCCCATCGCGGGCGGGGGCCGGCCCGCCTCCGGCAGGATCTGCGGGCCCGCTCGGTGGCGGAGCCGCTCATCGACGCGGCGCTCCGGGCGCAATGGCCCGAGCCGGAGGCGGCGCTCGACGTGGCCGCGAGCCTCGCAGCGCGCCGAGCCCGTCAGCTCGGCGCCGTCGACCGGGACGTGAAGCGACGGCGCCTGCTCGGCTTCCTGGCGCGGCGCGGGTTCTCCGGGTCCCGGGTGAGCGAGCTGGTCCGGCGGATCCTCAACAGCGAGGAGCGCTCTCCCGGCTGACGCCGAGCGCGCCGTTGCCCCCGGGGAAGGGCGCGCCTATCGTGAAGCTCCACTCACAGAACGGGCCGCATGCGCGTCGTCCGCCTCGCCGTTGGCCTCGCGGTGTTCGCCTCCGGCGCCGCCTGCTCCGACAGCAGCAGCCCTTCCCACCAGTCCCGCCCGCTCAAGTTCATCGATATCGT
>DASZPT010000265.1:0-3169 GCA_035549935.1 Gemmatimonadales bacterium | reverse complement strand
CGCCGTCGAAGTACCTGATCCTGGTGCAGAACTAGGGTCGGAAGCGGGGGTCGGGGTCCCGACCCTCGACGCCACGGCAGACGTCGGGAGAGCAACCCGCTTGCGCGGGCTGCTCTTTTTCATCCCGGCCCGTGGCGCAGCAGCTTCGTTGCCAGGTCCACCGCGTCGCTCGAACCGGCGAGCGCCAGGATATCGCCGCCCCGGAGCCGCTCCTTGCCTTCCGGCAGGATCGTCGGCTGTCCCTCCCGCACCACCACCAGCACACTCGCATCGGTCGCATCCCGCAGGTCCAGCTCGGCGAGGGTTCGTCCGTCGGCGTAGTCGCCGGGGTGGACGGTGCAGGGGACCGGCTCGCCCAGGCCGGGGATCATCGAGTAGATCGGGGCCAGGGTGGAGGCGGCATGCTCGCGGGTCGGGGAGGTGGCCTCCGGAACGGCCGCGGCGGCCGGCGCGAGCTGGCGGCCCAGGGCGGCGACGATGACCTCCGCCCCGGCGCGGGTGTGGCCCTGCAGGTTGGTGGCGCTCCTCCAGAAGGCGATGCCCAGGGTGACGAGCAGCAGCGTCAGGATGGCCAGCGCGAGCGGCAGCGGGATGATCGCGCGCGAGATGGCGAGGAGGGGGACGGCGAGCAGACAGACGCCGGCGAGCTGCCAGGTGACGATGAACGCGCGGCGGGGGGCGTTGCCGAGATCGACTTTGCCCGGTTCGGCGGCGGGGAGGGCGCGGAGCGCGAGGGCCTGGCCGATGGCGCCGGCGAGCCGGATCAGGCCGACCACGAAGGGGGCGGCGATCGCGAGGAGGGCGGCCGCGAGGGCGGCATCGGCCACCCGCGGGGTCAGGCCGAGTGCCGAGACCAGCCAGGCCCGGCCATCGTCGAGGAACTGCCAGGCGGCGAGCCCGATGAGGAGCAGCACCAGCAGATCGAGGAGGAGGAGACCGGCGAGACCGCCCGCCCGCGCCCGCCTGGGCCCGCTCGGCCGGGTCCGGGCCTGCTCCATCCAGGAGCCGTAGAGCGCCACGAAGTTCTGCACCGGGTGGGGGAGGCGGCGGTCCACCCAGGAGGCGGCCGGACCGGCGGCGCGGATGAGCCACGGCGTCGTGAGTGTCGTGATCGCGGAGACCGCCACCGCGACCGGGTAGAGGAAGCCCCGGGTGGCGCCGGTCGCGAGTCCTACGCCGGCGATAATGAACGAGAACTCCCCGATCTGGGCCAGGCTCATCCCGGTCTGCACCGCGGTGCGGGTGCCGTACCCCGCGAGGAAGGCGCCGACACTCACGGCGATCACCTTGCCGGCGATGACGAGCAGGGTGAAGACCAGCACCGGCACCCAGTGGTCCAGGATGACGCGCGGATCGATCAGCATGCCCACCGCGACGAAGAAGACCGCGGCGAACATGTCCCGCACCGGCTGCACCAGGTGCTCGACCGTCTTCTCCTCGCCCGACTCCGCCACCAGCGAGCCGGCGAGGAAGGCGCCGAGCGCCACCGAGTAGTCGAAGGTCAGGGCCAGGTAGCCGGCGCCGAAGGCGAGGCCGACGGCGGCGATGACGGTGATCTCCGGGCGGTTGAGCCGGACGATGGTCCGGGTGAGCCGCGGCACCAGCAGCATCCCGATGACGATCACCGCCGTGAGAAATACCAGCAGCTTGAGGGCGGTGCGGCCCAGGTCGGCGGGGGAGAGCCCCCCGCCGCCCGCGATCGCGGTGAGGACCGCCAGGAGGAAGATCGCGATCAGGTCCTCGATGACCAGGACGCCGAAGGCCACCTGCACGAACCGGCCGGTGGCGTGCTGCTCCGCGAACGCCTTCACGATGATCGTGGTGCTGCTGATCGCGATCACGGCGCCGGCGTAGACGCTCTCGATCGTGGTCCAGCCGAAGGCCTGGCCCGCGAGGAACCCCAGCGCCACCATCGTGGTGGTCTGCAGGACGGCGACCACGCCGGCCGTCGGCCCGACGGCCAGGAGCTTCCGGAAGCTGAACTCGAGACCCAGCCCGAACATCAGGAGGATCACGCCCAGCTCCGCCATCGTGTGGACCATCGGCTCGTTGGCCACGAGGGGGATGGGGATGTGGGGCCCCACCACCATCCCGGCGAGGAGGTACCCGAACACCACGGGCTGCCGCAGCCGGTTGAACAGCAGGGTGGTGACCCCGGCCACCAGGAGCACCATCGCGAGGGTCCGGAGGACCTCGTGGCTGTCGGTCATCGGCTAGCCGGCGTTTCGAGGGACGAGGGGCGCCGGCACCGCGCGGGCCCCGGTCGGCCAGCGCTGCTCGATCCAGAGGAGGACCGGCGAGGCGATGAAGATCGAGGAGAACGTTCCGGTGAAGATGCCGAAGAACATCACCAGGGCGAACGGGCGGATGACCTCGCCGCCGAAGATCGCGAGGGCGAGCAGCGTGGCGAGTGCCGTGCCGCCGGTCAGGACCGTCCGGGGCAGGGTCTCGTTGATCGCGCCGTTGAGGACCGGGACCCAGCCGGTGGCCGCCTTGCCCCGGAGCCGCTCCCGCACCCGGTCGAAGATCACGATCGTATCGTTGAGCGAATAGCCCACCACGGTGAGGAGCGCCGCCACCACCACCAGCCCGACCTCGAGCCGGAGGAGGGCAATGAAGGCGAGGGTGGCCGCGATGTCGTGCGCGGTCGCGATCACCGCCGCCACCCCGAAGCGCCACTCGAAGCGCCAGGCGAGGTACGCCAGGACCGCGAGGAAGCTGAGCCCGATGGCGAGGAAGGCCCGCTCACGGAGCTCGCCACCGACCTTGGGGCCCACCGCCTCCACCCGCTCGATGCTGTAGGTGCCCGGTCCGCTCACCCGGTCGAGCGCGGTCCGGACCCGTCCCGCCGTTTCCCCCGAGGCCAGCCCCGACTCGGCCGCCTCCCCGGCGGTGCGGATCACGAATTCGTTCTCCCCGCCGAAACGCTGGATCTCGGCGCCGTCGTCGCCCGCGAGGCGGAGGGCGTCGCGCAGCGCGCCCACCGGCAGCGGCTGGTCCGTCTTCACCTGGATCAGGGTCCCGCCGGTGAACTCGACGCTGTAATTGACGCCGCGCGTCAGCAGGCCGGCGAGCCCCACGAGGAGGAGCGCGGCGGTGAGACCGTAGGCGAGGGAGCGGCGCCGGATGAAGTCGAAGGCGGCATGCTCGAAGAAGCGGAGCCGGCCCA
>DASZPT010000264.1:0-20331 GCA_035549935.1 Gemmatimonadales bacterium | reverse complement strand
CCACCGTGAAGATGGGCCTCCAGGAGAAGGTCCGGCTGGAGATCGGAGTCTCGGAGCCGTTCGTGGATGTGACTGTGAAGGCGATCCTGGCCTCGGCCCGGAGCGGCGAGGTGGGTGACGGGAAGGTCTTCGTCCTCGACGTCGAGCAGGTGCACCGGATCCGGACCGGTGAGCGGGACGAGGCGGCGGTCACCCCCGCGCTCCCCGCGGGTGTGTGAGTCGCCCGACCGGGTTTTTCTGAGGTAAATTTCAGTTCTTCGTCATCACGCCGTCGCCCCCTCCCTGCTAGCGTAGCGGTCTCGCCAGCAAGGAGGGGGCAATGCTTGAAGTACTGATCGCCTCCCGTCCACAGCGACAGGCTGCGCCTGCAGCCTTCTTCGGGGCGGCCCTGCTTCACGCCACACTCCTCAGTCTCGGTATTGTGACAACCGGGGTGACCGTCCAGGCTGTGGCCCGCGCGGTCGATGACACCACCCTCATCTACCTCCCCCGGCTCGACCCGGTCCGGGCCCAGCAGGGGCGGCGGTGATCCTCACCTGGATCCCGTGGCGGCGGATCGGCAGCGAATTCATGCCGCCGCTCGACGAAGGCACCGTGCTCTTCATGCCGACGACGCTGCCCGGCGCGAGCGTGGCCCGCGCGCGCGAGGTGCTCCGGATCCAGGACGCGGCGCTCCGGCGGATTCCCGAAGTGGCCACGGTCTGGGGCAAGGCAGGCCGGGCCGAGACCGCGACCGATCCCGCGGGGCTCGACATGTTCGAGACCACGATCGTCCTCGAGCCCGAATCGGCGTGGCGGCCCGGCATGACCAGCGAGCGGCTCATCGCGGCGATGGACTCGGCGGCGCGGCTCCCGGGGGTGACCAATGCCTGGACCATGCCCATCAAGGGCCGGATCGACATGCTGGCCACGGGCATCCGCACCCCCGTCGGGATCAAGATCTTCGGGCCGGACCTGGCGGAGCTCGAGCGGCTCGGCCGGGAGGTGGAGGAAGCGGTGAAGATGGTGCCGGGAACCCGCAGCGCCTTCGCCGAACGCGCCGAGTCGGGGTACTACCTGGACATCGACATCGACCGGGAGGCGGCAGCCCGCCATGGCCTCAACGTGGGGGACGTGCAGACCGTGATCGCCACCGCGATCGGCGGGATGACGGTGACCCAGACCGTCGAGGGCCGCGAACGGTACGGCGTGCGGATCCGTTACCCGCATGAGCTGCGCGACAACCCGGAGAAGCTGCTCGATGTGCTGATCCCGGCGGCGCACGGCGGGGTCGGGGGCCAGGGGTCGGGGGCTGGCCCGGGCGAAGGGATGAGCGCGATGCCGGTCGCCGCCCGGCAGGGCAGCCAGCCGGCCTACGTGCCGCTCGGCCAGGTGGCGCGGATCAGTCAGACCGCGGGGCCGATGGTGGTGCGCACCGAGGGTGCGATGCCGACCGCCTGGGTCTATGTCGACGTGGTGGGCCGGGACGTCGGGAGCTACGTCGCCGAGGCGCAGGCGATGGTACGGGGCATGGTGGAGCTGCCGCAGGGTTACACCATGGTCTGGAGCGGCCAGTACGAATACATGCAGCGCGCCGCCGCGCGGCTCCGGTTGGTGGTGCCCGCCACACTCGGCATCATCTTCCTGCTGCTCTATCTCAACTTCCGGAGCGTCGGGGCGAGTCTCATCGTGATGCTCTCCCTGCCGTTCGCGCTGGTGGGCGGGGTGTGGTTCCTCTACCTCCTCGGATACCACTGGTCGGTGGCGGTGGCGGTCGGGTTCATCGCGCTGGCGGGCGTGGCCGCCGAGACCGGGGTGGTGATGCTCCTCTACCTCGACCAGGCGTGGAAGGAGCGTCCGGGGAAGACGGCCGCGGACCTCCGCGCGGCGGTGATCGAGGGCGCGGTGGAGCGGGTGCGGCCGAAGATGATGACCGTGACGGCGATCATGGCCGGCCTGCTGCCGATTCTGTGGGGCAATGGCGCCGGGGCGAGCGTGATGAAGCGGATCGCGGCGCCGATGGTGGGCGGGATGATCAGCAGCACGCTGCTGACGCTGCTGGTGATTCCGGCGGTGTATTCGCTGTGGAAAGAGCGGGAGCTGGAGTAGGACGAGGGAGGCGAGCCTCTCTTCGTCCCCCGCTGTCCCCGGGCCCTACCAGCGCGCCGGCGTCCCCCGCACGTCCACGTGCACGAAGGGTCCATGCGCCGCGTTCGCGCGGTACACGCCGATGCCACCGGTGAGGGCGGGATACTCGGTCTCCACCTGCTCCGCCACGCGGGCCAGCCAGCCGGCGTCCTTCACGGTCACCCGGCCGTCGTGATCGAGGTCGTCCATGCGGCCGTCGCCGTCGGCGTCGACGTAGATGTCGGCCGCGTCGCCATACATGTGCCGGCTGTCGCGCGCGCGCCCGCCGAGCGGCCCGACCCCCAGGGCGTTGTACTGCGGGGTGCGGAAGCCGGACATGACGTGGACCGCGGAGGAGCGGCCCCGCAGCTCCAGGGCCTGCTTGATGAGTTCCAGCTTGTCGAGCAACGGAAGCCGGAGCACCAGCACCTTGGGCCAGACATTCTGCTGGTCGTGCGTGAGGAAGTCCCGGAGCCGGAAGCTGGTGGAGATGGGAAGGTCAGCGTTCTCCGGCGTGACCTCGATGAAGCCCTCGGGCAGGAGATAGCGGGCCGACCGGCCGGCGGGACGCTCCCCGGGCCAGTAGCCGAGGCGGTACCCGCGCCAGCTGGGACCGGCCTTCTCCGAGAACGGCACCAGCGAGATCAGGTGGATCGGCTCCCCGTCGGGCGCCTCGAGCCCGGTCTCGCGCACGCCGGGTGTGCTGGCGGCGAGCGCAGGCACCAGGCGCGCGAGGGGTGACCCCGCCACGCGGCCGGAGGGAATGGAGACGGCGCGGAGCCGGCCACTCAGGCCCAGCAGATTCCTGAGCGGGGAGACGGCGCTGTCGCGGAGCGGCAGCGAATCGGCGGCACCGGCGACCGGGCCGGGGGCCGACATCGCCAGCACGCCCGCGAGGCCGCCCGTGACGAGGGCGGCAACGCCGGCACCGGCCGCGATCTTCTTGAAAGTCGTGATGAAAGTCATTCCCTGAGTCTCGATAATCGGGCCGCGAAACCTAAGCCGGGTGACGCGCAGGGGAGAAGGGAGATGAGAGAACATGAAGACAAATTCTCCCTTCTCCCCTCGGTGCCCCTCTCACTTCGGATACGGGTAGCCCTTCCTCAGCACCCGATTCAGCACCCGATCGTGCCCGTAGATGTCGGAGTAGAGGTAGACGTCCCCGTTTTCCCTCGCGATCGCCGTGCCGTAGACGACGAAGACCGGAATGGGATGGGTGAGATCAACCCGAAGCGGCGTCTCCCCTTTCATGGCTTCCCTGATGCGGTCGTCGGTCCACGCGGGCTGGTCGCGCAAGACGAAGCGGGCCAACGCGAAGGCATCCTCCAGCCGGATGCAGCCGTGGCTAGCGTCCCGCCGGCTCTTCTCGAAGAGGGAGCGAACCGGGGTGTCGTGCAGGTAGACCTGGTAGTCGTTGGGAAGCAGGAATTTCACGCCACCCAGCGCATTGTGCGGCCCGGGCGTCTGCCGGACCCGGACGCCACTGCCGATCGCGGCGATGTTCTCGGGTGTGGCGGGGACCACCTCCTGCCGGCGGAGCAGTTCCATGTGGTTCCGCTCGAGCCAGGCGGGGTTCCTCGTCGCGGCCGGCTTCACCTCCTTGCGGGCGATGGTCGGGGTGACATCCCAGTACGGGGCGAAGATGAGATAGGTCATGTTGGCCGCGAAGACCGGGGTCTCGGTCTTGAAGGCGGTGCCCACCACCACGTTCATCCGCAGGAGGCTCGACTCGTCGCTCTGGTCGCCGCGGAAGGCGTAGAGCCGGAACGCGGGGATGTTGACGATGATCGGCGGCGCCGAGAAGTGTCGGGGCATCCAGCGGAACCGTTCGAGCGTCAGCTCCATCTGGCGGATCGGCTGGTCGAAGGGGTGCTGCATCCGGCCCCGGGTGGAGTCCCCGATCACGCCGTCGGGGGTGAATCCCTGGCGGGCCTGGAAGTGCTTCACGGCGTCGACGATCGTCCCGTCGTAGACGGTGTCGACGATCGGCGGCGACAGGCTGTCCCGGTCGTCGCCGAGGAGGCGAAGGAGGCGGCGGAGCGTGGGCAGGCCCGCGTAGCTCTCGCCGGGTCGCAGGCGGCGGGGCATGGGTGGCAGCCGCACCAGCTCGGAGTCGCGGGCCAGCTCCCGGTACCGGACCAGCGCTCCGAGCAGCAGGTAGTAGTGCAGCAGCGTGGGCTCGAGCGACGTGAGGATATCGTTCGGCCGGGTCGTGGCCGCGAGGCCGACGATCGTGCTGTCGACGGTGAAGGTGTCGACCGGGAGCTTGAAGGTCGCGTGAACGGTGGCCGGGTTCACCCGCCCGAGCCGGAGGGCCACGGCGAACCGGGTGGCCGCGACCGACAAGCCGACGTCGAGCCGAGCAACCCTGGTGCTGTCTCCGCTCAGGAGGGGCCGGCCCGCCTCGGCCTGGAACCACCCGGCGTCGTAGTCGGAGGGGTCGAGCCCGCGGTTCTGGGCCTGCCCCAGGACCCGGATCAGCGCCCGGGCCGCGGCGGTCAGCGTGTCGTCGGCGAACCAGAGTGGCTGCCACTCGCGCCCGGCATAGATGCGCGCGAGATCGGCCTGGACATCGCTCAGGACGGGCCAGCGGAGGTTGGGATGCCGGCCGGCGGTGACCAGCGCCTCGATCTGCTCCCCGACCGGCTGGGCCGGGGCAGGATCGAGCGGTGGCGCGGTACCGAGGGCCCCGCCCAGCGTCACGACGAAAAGCAATCGGGTCATCGTGCCGGGAAATTAGCCCGGGCTCGCCGCCCCTGCTTACCTTCCACAACAGATGATGAGCAACGCCCTCGGTCCCGACGAACTCGCCCGCTACTCCCGTCACCTGATCCTTCCCGAAGTCGGCCTGGAAGGCCAGCGACGGCTCAGGGAGTCCAGCGTCCTGCTGGTGGGAGCGGGTGGCCTGGGCTCGCCGCTCGGACTGTACCTGGCGGCGGCCGGCGTGGGACGGATCGGAATGGTGGATTTCGACCGGGTGGATGCGAGCAACCTGCAGCGGCAGGTCATCCACGGCACCTCCGACATCGGCCGTCCCAAGCTCGACTCGGCGCGAGACCGGATCCGGGAACTCAATCCCCACGTGACGGTGGAGCCCTACCCGGTCCGGCTCACCTCGGTCAACGCCCTCGAGATCGCGCGCGACTACGACGTGATCATCGACGGGACAGACAACTTCCCGACCCGCTACCTGGTCAACGACACCTGCGTGCTGCTCGGGAAGCCGTATGTGTACGGCAGCGTCTTCCGCTTCGAGGGCCAGGTCTCGGTCCTGGCGACGCCCGATGGTCCCTGTTACCGCTGCCTCTTCCGCGAGCCGCCCCCGCCGGGGATGGTGCCGGGCTGCGCCGAGGGTGGGGTGCTCGGCGTCCTGCCGGGGCTGGTGGGGGTCATCCAGGCGACCGAGGCGATCAAGCTGCTGCTCGGCATCGGCGAGACGCTGGCCGGCCGGCTGCTGCTGGTCGACGCGCTCACGATGCGCTTCCGTACGCTCACTCTCGCGCGTGACCCGGAGTGCCCCGCCTGCGGCACCCGGGAACTCACGCACCTCATCGACTACGAGCAGTTCTGCGGGATAACCCCGGAGCCCAACGGCATGCCCCACGACCTCGGTGACCTGACGCCGCCCGAACTCGCCCAGAAGATCGAACGGAAGGACGATTTCGATCTGATCGACGTCCGCGAGACCCACGAGTGGAACATGGGACGCCTTCCCGGCGCCCGGCACATCCCGCTCGGCGACCTTCCTGACTCCCTCGACAGCCTCGACCCGGAGCGGGAGATCGTACTGTATTGCCGGAGCGGCGGACGCAGCGCGCGGGCGAAGGCCTTCCTGCAGTCGTCGGGATTCCGGGGCGCGCGGAACCTGCTGGGCGGGATCCTGCGGTGGGGCGACGAGGTGGATCCGAGCATCCCGCGGTTCTAGCGGGGGGGGGTGGCTTGGAGGTCGGGAGCGGCCGGGGAGGAGATCCCCGGCCGCTTCTTCTTGGTGGCCGGGGTGGCGGAATCGTAAGTCGTTACATGATAATGGCATTGTCACCACAGATCTGGCGACATCGCGTAATAATACTGCCTATTTCTGGTATTCTGCACACCGATTTCTGCATATTGTGCACATTTTCATGTGCAGCAGTCTTGCGCAATCCGGTACCGATTCCTATCCTGTGGCAGACAAACGCCCCGTCCTTCCCACTCGCCACTGGAGGAGCCAGCCCCCATGACGACGCCGTTGCTGCTTGCCGTCGTTCAGGACGCCACACCGGCCCTGGTCCCGGCGGACACCGCCTGGATGCTCGTCTCCACCGCCCTCGTTCTCCTGATGACCCCCGCGCTCGCCTTCTTCTACGGCGGGCTGGTGCGCTCCAAGAATTCGCTCAACACGATGATGATGAGCTTCGTCGCGCTGGGCGCGGTGGGCATCCTCTGGGCCCTCGTGGCCTACAGCCTCTCTTTCTCGGAAGGAAGCGCCCTCCTGGGCGGGCTGACCAACGCCTTCCTCGCCGGCGTCGGCACGGAGCCGAAGGGCACCATTCCGCACATCCTCTTCATGGCGTACCAGGGCACGTTCGCGATCATCACCGCGGCCCTGATCTCGGGCGCCATCGTCGAGCGGATGCGGTTCGGGCCCTACATCGCCTTCATCGTGCTCTGGACCCTGCTGGTCTATGCGCCGGTGGCGCACTGGGTCTGGGGCGGCGGCTTCCTCGGCAAGCTGGGCGTGCTCGATTTCGCCGGTGGCACCGTGGTGCACATCAATGCCGGCGTCTCCGCGCTGGTGGCGGCGCTGGTGCTCGGCACCCGCAAGGACTACCACCGGCAGGCGATCCTGCCGCACAACGTCCCCTTCGTGCTCCTCGGCGCGGGGCTGCTCTGGTTCGGCTGGTTCGGGTTCAACGGCGGGTCGGCGCTCGCCGCGAACGGGTCGGCGGCGACGGCGTTCACCAACACCTTCCTCGCCCCGATGGCGACGCTGGTGGTCTGGGCGCTGCTCGATGCCTTCCGCAACGGGCACGTCACCGCGGTGGGTGGCGCGACCGGCATCGTGGTGGGCCTGGTGGCGATCACGCCCGCGGCCGGCTTCGTGAGCCCGGTCGGCGCGCTCGCCATCGGCGCCATCGCCACCTTCCCGAGCTACTTCATGATCCTGCTCCGGGCCCGGACCCGGGTGGACGACTCGCTCGATGTCTTCGCGGGCCACGGGATCGGCGGCATCACCGGCGCGCTGCTCACGGGTGTGTTCGCCGAGAAGGCCTGGGGCGGCACCGACGGACTCCTGGCGGGCAACCCGGAGCAGCTGGGCCTGCAGGCGATCGGGGTGGTGAGCTCGCTGATCTACGCCGGCGTGGCGACCCTCGTGATCCTCAAGGTGCTGGGCGCCGTGACGGTGCTGCGGGCCGAGCCCAGGGCGGAAGGGCTGGGCATGGACGTGACCCAGCACGGCGAAGAGGCCTACACCAGCGGCGAAGGCTCGATCCTCGTCCTCCCCGCCGAGTCCGATGCGCCGTCACCCGCACCCACGCTCGCGCCCGCGGCGCGCTGACAACGAGGAAACGGAACCATGAAACTCATCATTGCCGTTATCCGCCCGGACAAGCTCAACGATGTCCTCGAGGCGCTGTACCATGCGGAAGTGCGCGGGCTCACCGTGTCCCGTGTGATGGGACACGGCGGGGAGACCGAGCGGGTGGAGACCTATCGCGGCACGACCGTGAAGATGGGACTGCAGGAGAAGGTGCGGCTCGAGATCGGCGTCTCCGAGCCGTTCGTGGACATCACCGTGAAGGCGATCCTGGGCGCGGCCCGGACCGGCGACGTGGGGGACGGGAAGGTCTTCGTCGTCGACGTGGAGCAGGTCCACCGGATCCGGACCGGGGAGCGCGACGAGGCGGCGGTCACGCCGGCGACGCCCGCGGGCGTCTGAGCGGTTCATGCAGTCTGTGTGAGGCGAGTTTCAGAGCCCTGTCATCGCCCCCTTGCCCCCTCCCTGCTAGCGTGAGTCTCTCGCCAGCAAGGAGGGGGCAATGCTCGAGGTCCTGGTCGCCTCCCGTCCGTCCCATCAGGCTGAGCCCGCCGCCGTCTTCGGGGCGGCGCTGCTGCACGCGACCCTGCTGAGCCTCGGGATCGTCACCACCGGGGTCACCGTGCAGGCGGTGTCACGCGCGGTCGACGATACGACCCTCATCTATCTCCCCCGCCTCGATCCGGTCCGCACGCCGCAGGTGTCCCGGCCCGGGATTCCCGGCGGAGGTGGTCCCGGTTCGGGCGGGCCCGGACTGGTGGTCTCGGTCGATCCGCCGCCGCTCGGTTTCCAGGTGGTGGAGGCGGTCACCACCGTGCCCACCGGCATCCCGGGCGTCGACCCGGCCGCGCGGTACATCGATCCCCGGGACTACACCGGCCGCGGTGTCGAGGGCGGCGCGGGGTGGGGTGTGATCGGCGGCACCGGATCGGCGGAGCAGCCGAGACCCGCCGAGGGCGATGGCGGCATCGTGTACGCCGCCACGCTGGCGGATGAGCGATTCGCGCCGGCCGAGCTGCTGGTGCCACCCCGGCTGGTGTATCCGCCGGCCCTCGAGGCCGCGGGGATCGCCGGGCGGGTGACGCTCCAGTTCATCATCGACACCGCCGGGGTCGTGGAAGGCCCGTCGGTCAAGGTGCTCGCGACCACGCACGAGGCCTTCGCGAATGCGGCCCGGGAGGGACTCGCCGAGGCCCGCTTCACTCCCGCGCGTTTCGGGGGACATCCCGTGCGGCAGCTCAGCCGGTTGCCGGTGAAGTTCTCGCACCCGGCCAATCCCACCTGAGAGAGGGGCCACGGGCCGGGGAGGCATGGACAAACGCCGTCAGGGGGCCTAGCGTAACGGTCCTGTCACGGCAATTCTCCATCTCCTTCGGCCCAGCGGGTCCCCTGTGCTCCTCTCCCTCGCCCTCCTCTACATCGACCCGGTCTCGGGCTCCATCGTCCTCCAGGCGCTCGTCGCCGGAGTCGTTGGCGGAGTGGCCTTCTTCCGGCGGTCCATCGCCCGGGTGTTCCGGGGCCTGACCGGCCGTTCCTCCTCCTCCGAGCAGGACACCACGGGCAGATGACGGTCCCCGGCGGACGCCTCGCGGCGTCGTTCCGGGACCCCGACGGCTACGTGTTCCAGCACCGGGACCGGATCTTCCGGGCGCTGGGACCGGGCTTCGTCACGCTCCTCGGAGAGCTCGAGCAGAGGGAACTGCTGGCGTCGCTCGTGCGGGACGGTCTCCTGGTACCGACCCATCGCGTCACCGACCCGGTGCTCCGCGCCGAGCTCCTTCGGGCCCACCCCGAGGCGGCGGAGTTCGCGGAGCACCAGCGGATCGCGCCGATCACCTACCCCTACGAGTGGTCGGTCTCGATGCTGGCCGACGCGGGGATCCTGACGCTCGACCTGCAGCTCCGGCTCCTCTCGGCCGGTCTCTCCCTCAAGGACGCGACGGCCTACAACGTCCAGTTCCGGCAAGGGAAACCGGTGTTCATCGATCTCACCTCGATCGAGCGGCCGGCCCGCCTCGACATCTGGAAGGCGCTGGGCCAGTTCAACCAGATGTTCACCTTCCCGCTGCTGCTCAACCGCCAGCAGGGCTGGGATCTCCGGTCGTTCTTCCTCGGCAGTCTCGGGGGCCGCACGCTGGAGCAGGTGGCGAAGGCCTTCGGGCCGCTGGCGCGCTGGCGGCCGAGCCTGCTGCTCGACCTGACCCTGCCGCTCATCCTGGGACGGCGAGTGGAGAAGCAGGCGCCGGCGGCGAGCCGGGCCGTGACCGCGCCGAGAGGGGGAGGCTCCCCCGAGGCGCAGCGGGCCAACCTGGGACGCCTGCGCAACAAGATCCGGGCCCTCGCCGCGGGCTACCGTCCCTCGGGGGTCTGGGCCGACTACACCGCGACCTGCACCTACGACGCCGCGGCGTCGGGCGCCAAGCGCGACCTGGTACGTGCCTACCTCGAGCGGGCCCGCCCGGCGCAGGTGCTGGACCTCGGCTGCAACACCGGCGAGTACAGCTACCTCGCCGCCGGGGCCGGCGCGAACGTGATCGCGGTGGACCAGGACCACGACGCGATCGAGATGCTGTATCGGCGGGTTCGGCGCGAGCCGGCGGCGATCACACCGATGGTGGCCGACCTCTCGAATCCCAGCCCGGGGATCGGGTTCCGGAACACGGAACGGGATCCCCTCCTGGCCCGCCTCGAGTCGGACCTGGTGCTGGCGCTGGCACTGCTCCACCATCTGCTGGTGAGCGCCAACCTCTCGCTCGAGGCCTCGCGCGACCTGCTGTACGACCTGAGCCGCGACCACGTCGTGCTGGAGTTCGTGCCGGTGGACGACCCGATGTTCCAGCGGCTCCTCCGGTTCCGCTCGGAGGACTTCGGCTGGCTCACGCTGGCGCGCTGCCGGGAAGTACTGGAACAGCGGTTCGACGTGCTCGACGCGGCGCCGGTCCCGGGCACGCCACGCACGCTGCTCCTCCTCCGGAAGCGGGCGGCGACGGCGTGATGGACCTCGGACGCCTCGGCCGGCGCCTCGCGACGGCACTGGTGCTGGGGACGGCGCTTACCGGGCGCCAGATCGCGAGCTGGGGCACGCCGCGGAACCGGTGGGACTACTTCTGGCAGCGCCAGGATGCGGTCGACCTGATCCTCGCGGTCCTGATCCTGAGCGCGTTCCTGTTCGTGGCCGGCTCCCTGCTCGCGGGATGGCGGTGGTTTCGCGAGCGCCGGCTCCACGAGTACCTCCTCGTGCTCGCGATCGTCGCGGCGATTCTCTCCCAGTTCCCGGCGCTCAACAAGGACACCACGGTCCCGCGGGCCGCGCTGCTCTGGGCCCTGGTCCTCGCGGTGACGGGACTCGCGTGGCACCGGTGGCGCGACCGGATGGCCCGGGTCGCCCGGGCCGCCTGCCTCATCATGTTCCCGCTGGTCCCGATCCTCTTCCTGCAGATCCTCTCCTGGAAGCCCTGGGACCTCCGGGAGACCGGCACCCGGCCCCCGCCGCCGGCGGCCAACGGGACGGGGCGGCCCTTCGTGGTGTACATCATCTTCGACGAATGGTCCTGGTTCCGCTTCGCCCCGGATGGGCTGCCCGCGCCGGAGTACGTGAACGCCCGGAAGCTGGCGGAGCGGTCGGTCCTGGTGCGGGAGGCGCGCTCGGCGGGGCCGGCCACCCGGTATGCGATTCCGCGGTTCCTCTTCGCGACCCACGGCGAGATCGTCCCAGGCGACGGTACCGCCCGGTGGAAGGACTCCACCGGCAGCCGGCCGGTGGTGGAGGTGCCCTCCCTCTTCGACCGGATGCACGAGCTGGGATACCGCTCCTCGGTGCTCGGCTTCTACCTCAACTACCGGAGCATGATCGGCCCGGACGCACCGGACCGGGTCTGGAGCCTCTCCTACGTCTACAAGCGCACCAGCCGGCTGGAGGAGATCGGGCTCATGCTGATGCGGAACCTGCAGCACTGGACCGATCCGCTGAGCCAGTCGGTGTGGCCGCCGCTCTCGACCTCGGTGTACAGCGACAGCTGGGTGAATCTCTTCCGGACGATGCGCGCCAGCGCGCTCGAGGCCCTGGCGAAGGAGCCGGACAACACCTTCCTCCTGCTCCACCTCCCGCTCCCGCATGCCCCGTTCGTCTTCAATGCCGATGGCTCGTTCCGGGGGCGGTACCAGGGGGTGCGGCTCTCGGAAGACACCGCGGGGTACAATCGACACCTGCTCTATGCGGACAAGGTGCTGGGAGAAATCCTGCACACCCTCGACAGCGCGGGGCGGCTCGACCAGAGCCTGGTGGTGGTGACCTCGGACCATGCGTGGCGGCGGGAGCCCGACAGCGCGCTCGCGAAGCGGCCCGATGCCGGGCTCCGGGTGCCGCTGATGGTGAAGTGGCCGGGGCAGCGGACCGCGATCGTGAGCGACAGCGTGTTCTGCGCGCTCGGGACGTGGCCGATCGTCGAGGCCGCGGTGACACCGGCCTCGCCGCCGCCGATGACCGATTCGCTCTGGCTCGCGATTTCGCGGCAGGGGCGCGCGGCGCGCTGCCGGGAGTAGCGTCGGACTCGTCCGATCATGCCGCGGGCGTTCTGCTCCCCCGGCCCGCTCCCGACCCCCGACTACTTCAGCGACGCCAGGTCGATCACGAACCGGTACCTCACGTCGCTCCTGAGCATCCGCTCGTAGGCCTCGTTGATCTTCTGGATCGGGATCATCTCGATATCCGAGACGATGCCGTGCTGGGCGCAGAAGTCGAGCATCTCCTGCGTCTCCCGGATCCCGCCGATCAGCGAGCCGCTCAGCGACCGGCGCCGGAAGACCAGCTCCGACACGCTGGGCGAGGGATGGGGCCGGTCGGGCGCACCCACGAGGCACATCGTGCCGTCATGCTTGAGCAGCCGCAGGTACTGATCGAGGTTGTGCGGCGCCGCGACGGTATTCAGGATGAAATCGAGCCGGCCCGTGTGCCGATTCAGTTCCTCCGGGTTCTTCGTGACCACGACATCCTCGGCGCCGAGGCGGCGGGCATCCTGCTCCTTGCCGGGGGAGGTGGTGAAGAGCACCGGGTGCGCGCCGAACGCCTTCGCGAACTTGAGCGCCATGTGGCCCAGGCCACCCAGCCCGACGATACCGACATGGTCACCCCTGCCGACCTTCCAGTGGCGGAGCGGCGAATAGGTCGTGATGCCGGCGCAGAGAAGCGGCGCCGCTGCCGCGGCGTCGAGCGCGGGCGAGACCCGGAGCGCGAAGCGCTCGGTGACGACGATCCGATCGGAGTACCCGCCATAGGTCATCCCGCCGAGCACGGGGTCGGGGCTGTTGTAGGTGAAGGTGGTGTTGGCACAGAACTGCTCCTCCCCCGCCCTGCAGTCGTCGCACTCCCCGCAGGCATCGACCATGCACCCCACCGCGGCGAGTTCGCCCGGGACGAAGCGCGTCACCTCGTTCCCCACCGCGACGACCTTGCCCACGATCTCGTGGCCCGGCACGATCGGGAAGGTCGATCCGGCCCACTCGTTCCTGACCTGGTGCAGGTCCGAGTGACAGACGCCACAGTAGAGAATCTCGATATGCACATCCTTCGGTCCCGGCGCACGCCGTTCGAAGCGGAACGGCGCGAGGGGTGTCGTCGCGCTCCGGGCCGCGTAGCCGAGGCTGGCGATCCGGGTCGCGGTCGTCTGGCCGGCCACCGCCGGCGTTTCCAGTTTGCTCATGACCTGCTCCCCCATGGGTGGTGCGGATGCCTGCCCGCGGCGGCCGCGTGCCTCCGGCGGACAAGACTATAGAAAAGCTAGAGCGTTCCACGTCAAGAACCCTGAAGGGAGAGTGAATCCTCCACCCCGCCGGCGCCGTCGATCCTGTCCATGGCCCACCATCAGACCCGCCGCGAGTTCACCGGCCTGCTGCTCGCCTCGGCCCTCGGGGCGCCGTTCGTCCTCACCCGCCGTACCCCGCCACCGGGCGCCCGGCTCACCTTCCGGCCCAGGGCGGCGAGCGGCGCCGGCGCCGACGCCGGCCCGCAGCCCCTCGGCCTCGGCGGCGAGCGGGACGGGGTCCTGTACGTGCCGCGCGGGTACCAGCCCGACCGCCCGGTGCCCCTGCTGCTCGCCCTCCACGGCGCCACCGGCTCGAGCCGGGGCCCGATCAGGAATTTCGGCCCGGTCGCGGACGACCTGGGCGTTGCCCTGGTGGTGCCCGACTCCCGGCTTCGGACCTGGGAGGCCATTCTGTCCGGCGAGTTCAGCGTCGACCGGGACTTCATCGACCGCTCGCTCGCCCTGGCGGCGGCCAGAGTGTCCGTCGACCCCAGGCGCATCGGCGTGGTGGGGTTCTCCGACGGGGCCACCTACGCCATCGCCCTCGGCCGGGCGAACGGTGACGTTTTCCAGGCCGTCAGCGCCTTCTCCCCCGGGTTCATCATCGACGTGACCCCGGTCGGCCGGCCGGCGTTCTTCATCTCCCACGGGACCCACGACCACATCCTCCCGATCGACCAGTGCAGCCGGAAGATCGTTCCCGCCCTCGAGGACGCCGGCTACCGGGTCGACTACCGGGAGTTCGATGGGGACCACGAGATCCCGCCGGCGATCGCGCTGGCCGGGCTCAAGTCGGCGGCCGGAGGCGCCTGACACACCGGAGTGAGAAGAACCCGGAGACGGGTGCGTCTCTCCACCATCATCGGCGCATACTCAGGTGCGCGATGTCACCCGGTGGAGGTCTCATGGCACCCCCAGTCAAGCCCAAGGTCCAGGCGACCGAAGCGGCGGCACCGTTCAACGGCTACGACAGCCTGCTCGAGGTTCCCAGCGGCAAGGACCTCAAGCAGAACGCCTGGCTCACGATTCAGCTCAACGTGAGGCTCAAGTTCATCGACGGGCGGAACCCGGGGGGCAACACCACCAAGGTCGACGGGAAATGGTACGCCAAGGACTGGGACGGCTACCTCTACCCCCTGATCGACTGGGGGGATTTCTACCGCAGGAAGTTCCTCGACAAGTTCCAGAGCCACGCCGAGAAGGTGTGGAACTGGCAGTTCCTGCTGGTGACCCCGCGGGACTACGACGGCCTCGACATCGACCGCGGCGACACGATCATCCGCCCCAACGTCCTCTGTCTCTTCCGCCTCAATCTGGTGGAAAGCGGCGCCAACCACACCATCGAGGTGGCGAACCCCGACTTCAATACCACCGAAGTCAAGAACATCGACGCCACCAAGCCGGTGAAGCGCCTCAAGAAGTGGGACGCGGGCACCTTCCGCTCCGACTCGACCTACTACGATGACTCGGACCTGATGCGTCCCTACATGTACGACAAGAAGGAGAACATCTGGCACGACACGATCGGCCACGAGATCGGCCACGCGATCGGCCAGTCGCACATCATGGGGCTCAAGGGCGACGCGAGCTGCGAGAATGGCGCGCCGACCGTGGGCGAGGATCGCTGCTACGGGTCGGGCGAGGACGCCAAGAACATCATGGGGCGGGGCGACCGGATCTGGCTCGAGAACGCGGTCTCCTGGCTCAATCGGGTGGCGCTGCACACCTCGACCGCCAAGGGGAAGTGGAGCGCTTCGGGAGTGATGACGACGCCACCCCGGCTGATGCCGAAGAAGGCGATCAAGCCGGGCGTGCCGCTCCTCTTCTGAGTCAGGCGGGGACCCCGTCCCCGTCGTAGAGCGCGATCCGGAGGGGCCGCGGCGACTCCACCGCGGCCTCGACCACGACCCGGATCCGCTGGGCGTCGATCGGCGCGATCGGCTGGAGCCGGCGATAGCCGATCGTCGTGCCGCGGGCGACGCCCTGCCACCCCCGGGCGGTGAGTGCCTCCACACGATACTGCGCCACCCGCTGGCCCGAGGCGATCGGCTCGCCCAGGTCGATCAGGCCGATCCGGGCGGTCCGCCCGAGGATCACCTCCGCCACCATCATGTCGGCCGCATCCCGGCTCCAGCCGACTCTCCTTCCCGCCGCCAGGTCGAGGCCGAGCATCCGGTCCCGCGCGGTGCGGAACTGCCCGAGCCGCTCGACGTCGGTCGCATGCAGGAGTCCCTCCCTGGTCGGCGGCACATTGAGGAGCAGCTTCGAGTTCCGGCCCACCGAGCTGAGGTAGAGCCGCACCAGCTCCTCCACCGGCTTCACCTGCTCGTCCTCGCCCGGATGGTAGAACCATCCCGGACGGATCGAGGTGTCGCTCTCGCCGGGACGCCAGACGCTCCCCTCCGGCGAGCCGTGCTGGAGCGCCGCAATGATTCCCGGGTCGTCGGCGCCGGGGTAGGGTACCGCGTCCGGATCGATCGTGGACCAGCAGGGATCGCCCGCCTCTCCCTTTTCGTTGCCTATCCACCGCACATCGGGCCCCGCGTCGGAGAAGATGACCGCCTCGGGCTGGAGCCGCTTCACCAGGCCGAAGACGCGGGGCCAGTCGTACACCTGCCGCCGCCCCGTCGGTCCTTCACCGTTGGCGCCATCGAACCAGACCTCGTCGAGCGGCCCGTACCGCGTGAGCAGCTCGGTCAGCTGCGTCTCGTAGAGATCGTTGTAGGCCGCCGAATCGCCATAAACAGGGGAGTTCCGGTCCCAGGGTGAGCAATAGAGTCCCGGGCGGAGGCCCACCTCGCGGCAGGCGGTGACGAACTCCTGGACGACGTCGCCGGTGCCGTTCTTCCACGGGCTGCTCGCCACCGAGTGGCGGGTGGTGGCGGTGGGCCAGAGACAGAACCCGTCATGATGCTTGGCGGTGAGGATCATCGCCTTGAAGCCGGCCGCCCTGGCGCTCCGGGCCCACTGCCGGGCATCGAGCCCGGTGGGGTTGAAGATCGACGGTGGCTCGGTGCCGTCGCCCCACTCGCGGTCGGTGAAAGTGTTGACGCCGAAATGGAGAAACAGGGCCAGCTCGTCCTGCTGCCAGCGGAGCTGGGCCGGTGACGGCACGGGCCGCCTCGGGGCCGCCGCCGAGGACGCACCGGGCCGGATGAGGCTCGGCAGGAGGAGGGTGGCGGCGGCGGTGTGGAGGAAGGCGCGGCGGTCGAGGGCGGGGACGGGACGGGGCGAGGGGCGTGCGTCGATTGGATCCACGAGGCGTTTCCGGGGTTACCAGTGGCGGCGAACGGCGCGCGATCTTCTGTAGTCGGGGGGGGGCCCCCCGCGCGGCCGACCCGGGCGAGTCGGCCGGCGGGAGCGCTCGCACCCGCGACCCTCCAACCTACTCCCGCCAGAGCGCGTCGCGCACCTCGATCGCGATCGCCCGGCGCGTCGGGAACCAGGTCGCGAGCAGCACCACCCCGCTGATCGCCAGCGACACCAGCACCGCCGTCAGCGCCGAGAGGCTGAGCCCGATCGGGAAATACAGCGAGAAGCCCCATCCCACCAGCAGCGTGAAGGGAAGCGCCACCAGCGCCCCGACCCCGAGCTGCCGTCCCCCCTGCGAGAGCAGCATCCGCGCGATCATCCCGTCGGTCGCCCCGAGGGCCCGCCGCACCCCGATCTCCCGGGTCTGCCGCCCGATGGCGCGCGCCATCAGGCCATAGGTGCCGCTCACCGCGAGGAGGAGCGCGAACGCGAAGCACATCCCGAACAGCGCCGTCACGGACCGCGCGATCATCGACGACTTGCCGAGCACCTCGTCGAGGCTCGTCACGGCCGCCGGAACCAGCCGCGGATCGACCTCCCCGATCGTGCGGAGGAATGCCCCCCGCCCTTCCGCTTCGCTGCCCCGATAGCGGAACATCGCCGTGGCGCCCGTCGCCCCCGACTGCCGGAGCGGGAGATACACCGCCTCGGCGCTGCGATCCCGGCTCAGCGGATTGCCGAGGAGGAGGTCGCCGGTCACCCCCACGATCGTACGCGGGACGGTTTCGCCGAGTCCGGCCAGCAGGACCTGCGACCCGAGCGCGGGACCGGCGCGGAAATACCGCGCGGCGAAGGCGGCGCTCACGATCGCGACCGGGGGCGACTGCTCGTCGTCCCGGGTGTCGAAGGCGCGACCGTCGCGGATCGCCGACCCGATGAGGTCGAGCGCGCCGAGACTCCCGAGCACGTAGGTCCGGGGACGGACCGCGGTGGCGGGGGCGCCAACCAGCTCGAAGGCACCCCGCTCGTCGGTGATCCCGGCGAGCGTGGTCCGGAAGACGACGCCGGGTATTTCCGCCCGGGCGCCGAGCTCATCGTGCAGGCGCTGGAACATGCGGCCGCGTGCGGCGGCGTCGGGGTACCGGTCGGCGGGGAGGTCGACGTAACTCGCCAGCACGCCCCGGCTGTCGTAGCCGGGGTCCAGCGTGGCCACCCGCCAGGCGACGATCCCCGCCATGCTGCCGAAGAAGAGGAGCACCGTAACCGTGGCCACCTGCGTGATCACGAGGGCACGCGCCACCCGGCCCGCCTGGCGACCGGCGCCGGCATGGCCGCCGTCCTTGAGCACGCCGACGATTTGCGCGTTGCCGGCCCGGCGGGCCACGACGCCTCCCAGCACCATCGTCGCCAGCGTGACGAACCCGCCCGCGGCGTAGAGCACGGTGCGATCGAAGCCCCAGACCCACCAGAAGGCCAGGTTCCCCTCGAGGTTCGCCCGGCACCAGTCGTTGATGAGGGTGAGCCCCCACGAGGCCCCCGCGGTCGCCAGGATCCCGCCGGCAAGGCAGAGGAGCACGCTCTCCCAGAGACTCTGCATGATGAGCCGGGCCCGCGGCGCACCGAGGGCGAGGCGCACCGCCGATTCCCGCGCCCGCTCGTTGGCCCGGGCGAGGAGGAGGTTGGTGACGTTGATGCAGGCGAGGAGGAGAATCAGCGTGGCGAGGGTGTTGAGCACCAGCAGCACCAATGGCGCCTCCTCACCGATCTGCGCCATCGGGAAGGTGTCGGCCCAGATACTCGTCGGGGCAAACTCCTCGCCTTCCACCGGCGGGCGCTCCCCGCGCACCTGGTGCAGGAGCGCGGTCAGTTCCGCCGCGGCACTGCGCGCCGTGGCGCCGGGGGCGAGGACGCCGTACGCCAGCACCAGGAGGTCCGGGGATGCGTTGGGACGGAGGAGCTCGGGGTCGATCGGCACCCACGCATCGCTCGCGACGGGGAAGCCGTACCCCTCGGGCATGACGCCCACGACCCGGGTCGAGACCCCGTTCATCATGACGGTCCGGCCGACGATCCCGCTGTCCCCGCCGAACAGCGCCTGCCATGACCGGTAACCCAGAACGATCACCGGCTCCGCGCCGGCCTGCTGATCATCCGCGGCCAGACCCCGGCCCAGGATCGGACGGGTTCCCGTCACATCGAAGATGGACCACTCGGCCGTGGTGGCCCGGATGGCGCGGCTCCCCTCCCCCGTCCCGGCCACGATCTCCTGGGTGCCGTACATCCCGATCGTGGTCAGGGTCGTCGCGTGATCCCGGATCTCGTTCAGGTCCCGCGCCTCCAGCGGAATCACCCGGGTGCCCGCCTGCGCACCGAGGCGAACGAATCGCTCGCCACCCCGCACCGGCAGCGGCTTGAGCATCGCGGAATGGAGGAATGAGAAGGTGAAGATCGAGAGACCGAGCCCGCCGGCAAGTACGACGACCGTAAGGAGCGTGAAGACCGGCTGCCGCGCCAGGAGCCGCAGGGCATACCGCACATCCTGCCAGTAGAACATGGATCGTTCTCTATTTGAGGGGACGAGAGACCGGATCGGCCGGGACCCGGACCGCAGGTCACCTACGCGACCACCGTGGCGTTGGTTGCAGAATGGGACGACGGGATGGCCACTACGTCACCCGGCTGGCGCGCTCGATCGCCTGACGGTCAGTAGCCCCGCTCGGCGCGGCGCAGGCCGAGCAGCAGTCCGGTCCCGACCACGACGGGCAGCCCCATCAGCGCCACGACGATCGCGAAGACCAGCACCCGCGCGCTCACATGGCCCTGGGTCGCGAGCCAGCGGAGCCCCGCCACCATCAGACCGGCCGACAGGCTGTAGATCAGCGCGGGGATGAGCGCGGCCGTGGCCCACGCGAGCCCGCGGGAGGCCGCGGCGCCGAGCGAGGCGGCCGGGACGGCGCTGGGCGTCGCGGTGGCATCGAGAAGGTCGAGGATCTCACCGGCATTGGCCGGCCGCCGGGTCCGGTCCTTCTCGAGGCACCGCATCACCATCCGCGCCACCGCGGGGGGAATGCCCGCCCGGCGGGCCGCGACCGGCTGGGGCGTCTCCGTGAGGTGGGCCCGGAGAATCTTGACCGGGTCCGATCCCGCGAACGGCGTCGACCCGGCGAAGAGCTCGTAGGCCAGGACGCCGAAGGCGTAGAGATCGGCGCGGACGTCGATGTCGGGATCGGCGACGACCTGCTCCGGCGCCATGTAGCGCGGGGTGCCGATCGCGAGCCCGGCGCCGGTGAGGCCGGCGTCGGCCCGCTCGGTGGAGGCGGCGAGGGCCTTCGACACCCCGAAGTCGAGCACCACCGCGGCCCCGCCCGACACGACGATGTTGTCCGGCTTGATGTCGCGATGGACGATGTCGCGGGCATGCGCGTAGGCCAGCGCGGCGGCGACGCCGCGGAGGAGCCGGATCACCTCGCCGATCGACAGCTCGCCCGCCTCGCGGAGCCGCGTGCGCAGCGATTCCCCCTCGACGAACGGCATGATGTAGTAGAGGAGCCCGTCGACCTCGCCCGCGGCGAGGAGGGGCACGATGTGCGGATGGCTGAGCCGCGCCGCCAGCAGGACCTCGCGCCGGAAGCGCTCGGCGTCCACCCGGGCCCC
>DASZPT010000263.1:0-13625 GCA_035549935.1 Gemmatimonadales bacterium | reverse complement strand
GGAAAGGGCGCGGACCCGGGGCGGGCATCCACCCGGACTCCCAGGCCCGAGCCGTCGTTCGCCTCCACCAGCCTCACGTCCGCCGCGTCCTCCGGATGCACCGCGTCGCGAAACGAGAACACCACCTGGCGGGCCCCCAGGGGGGCCGAGAGACGCAGCCACAGATCCATCGTGACGCCCCGGTAGCCTCCCCCCAGCGGACCCGAGAGGGACCCGTTGAGATTTCCGGCCGCCAGGCAGGTATCCGCCGGCCCGCTCCGGAGGTCGCAGCCGGGGTCGCGTGCCCAGAGGATGCCCGGTGGCGAGGCGGGAGCGGTTGGGTCGCCTCGACTGGCGACACATCCTGAACAGCCGGAGCCGGTCAGGAGCCAGCCGGTCGGGAGGGCGGAGGCTGTGAAGTCGAGGCGGGCGACCTCGGTGAAGCCGGGCAGGGGGAACTGCGAGGTGGCCGGATCGCGGCTCCGCCCGTGCTCCAGGGCGCCGCCGCCGAGGGCGAGCAGGAGCAGCAGCCAGATGGTATCGGTGGTCGCGATTCCGCCGGAGCCAGGATTCCCGCAGGTCCGCATCGTCCCTCCAGGGCGACGACTGAAGCGCGCGCCGCCACCGGGTGAGCTCGTGCCCGACCTAACAGATTTCTACGCCCGAAGCGATCCCTCGGTCCCCTAGCATACCGGCCGGGTGGCTGCCCGGCTAGGAGGCCCCCGGCGGGAAGCGCCCCTTCCCGTTCACGCCGCCTCCCGCTCCCCGAAGGTCTCCGGATGCGCCGCCGCGCGGCTCCGGACGGTGCGGACGGACCGGTAGTCGCCGCCAGGGTACCCCGGATGAGGCGATGACCGGCGGCGCCCGGGCGGCCGCCGGCCGGGAGGAACGGGCACCTAACACTGGACTCTTGCCACGCCGGGCCCCATGCGGGACCTTTGGTGCACCCCTCGCGCCGAGCCCTGCATGTTCGCCGCTTTCCGGTATGACCAGCGCTCCTGGTTGCCGCTTGCGACCCTGGCGACCATCGCGATCGCCACCTCCTCGGTGGCCCAGGTCCCCGAAGCCACCATCACCTGGTCCTTCGTCGCCGAACAGCCGATCGAGTGGTTGCGCTTCCTGCCGTCCGGTCACCTGATCGTGAGCGCCGACGATGGGCTCCGCGCGATTGACCCGTCCGACGGGACCGTCCGGTGGGTCCGGAAGGACCTGGGCAACGCCTCGCAGGTGGCCTACGAGGCGTCGCAGCAGAGCTCACCGCTGGCCGGTGGCGGGGCCCCGAGCGGGGGGGTGACGATCCGGGTGATGGAAGAGATCCCGGGGGGAAAGTCGGTCGCGATCCTGGCCGACTCGGCGGGGCGACACAGCTGGTTCGACGTGCTCGACCTGGCCACCGGTGGCACGATCTGGAGCTCCACGGCGCTTCCCCTGGGCGAGGCGCATGGGTTCCTGCCCTTTCCCGACAGTACCAGCCTGCTGGTCTATGGACTGCTGATGGAGCCGGGGCGGAGCCGCCGCCTCTGGGCCCGGGTGGATGCTGCCTCGGGCCAGGTGCACTGGCTGAGCGACAGTCTCCTGCGCGAGATCCCGGCCCAGTTCGACGCCACGGCGTCTGCCGCCAGCAGCGGCACCATCAACGGGAATCAACCACTGATCGCGCTGGAAGACTCGACGGTCCTGCTCTACGCGTCGGGCGACGGGTTGGTCCGATTCGAGAGCGGCACCGGCACGGTGCGGTGGCGGGTCCGCCTGAGCCGAGAGGATGTCTCTCCCATCGGACAGGGGTATGCCCCGATGCTGGTGGCCGGCGATACGGCCTTCCTGCCGGCCGGCAGGATCATCGAGGCCGTCGAGCTGACGGCGGGCCGGCGTCTCTGGGCGACCGCCGGTTTCTCCACCATGATCAGCCAGGTCATCACCTCGCCGGGAGGACTGCTCGTCCGGGGAGTCCCGAATCTCCTGGCGGGCCAGGATCCACGAGTCGCCAAGCCGTTTGCCGCCCTGGTGGACCCCGCCAGTGGCAAGCCGCGCTGGAAGGTCGAGTTCAGTGCCCGGACGGGCGTCACGCCCTTCCTGGTGAGCGGTGACACGGCCCTGCTGGCGTCGGACCTGGGTCTCCACCGGATCCACCTCTCCGAGGGCACCGTCGAGACGCCGCCCGAGGGGAAGAAGCTGCCGGGCCGGCCGGCAGCGACCCTCGAATCATGGGACGGAGGGTGGCTCCTCGGCGCAGCGCAGTCGCTGACCCTGTTCGAGCCCGATGGACGGGTGCGGTACCAGCTGGAGTACCCCGCGCCGACCCTCAGCCTCGGCGGCCGGCTGCTGCGGGTTGCGCTGGGGGCCGCCGCGATAGCCGGGGGTGCCTACTACAGTGGTGGGTATCTGACCGGGGCGGCCTTTGCCCGCTACCAGTACAGTCGGAGTGCCTTCACGTCGAAGTACTCCTACTTCGTGCTCAAGGATCACGCCGGGGGTGGTCCTGCGCTCGGCCGCATAGACAAGACCGACGGCAGCCTGACCGGCGTGATCGGGCTTTCGGGAGACAAGTCCCCGGAGTACGTCATTGACCAGCACACCGGGCTCGTCACCATCAAGCGGAACAACGTCCTGGCGGCCTACCGCTGGTAGGGGGCGGGGGGGCCGGCACGTGACTACGGCTTCGCGCCGGTCCCCTGTCGCACGTAGATCAGGTCGGTCGTCGTCACCCACGTCTTCCCCGAATCCGTCGACTGCTCGAACAGCTGCCGCACCCGGTTGTCGTCCAGCCGGGTCAGCCGGAGCCGGGTCTCGGCGGGCACACCCGCCGCGGTGACGGTCTTGGCCAGCAGCGTCATCGTGTCTCCCTCGCGCTTCCCGCCCCGGTATTCGGTCGAGTAGGCCTGGTCCGCCACCCAGGTCTGCTGCCACTCCCCGGTCCTGGTGTTGTACCAGTTGAAGCTCTTGCCGTTGTCCCCGAACCCGCCGCTCCAGTTCTCCAGCACCACGCACCCGCTCAGGATCCGCTGGATGGAGCTCTGCCCCGCCTGCTGTTTGGCGGTGTTGTAGACGTCCCATTCCCCGACCCAGAAGTCCAGGTCCCGCGCATGCGGGATGGTGTCGCAGGGATAGAAGGAGAGCCGCGCCGCCTCGAGCCGCTGCGCGAACCCGGGATCGTTCTTCAGCTCCGCGAAGTCCTCGTCCTTCTCCAGGGTGCCGGGCGGGAACCGGCCGTTGGTGATGGCGGAATCGAGTGCGGCGAGGGCCGCGTCGCGCTTGCCCTGGCGGGCACGCGCCGCCGCCAGGTTGTAGAAGGCCAGCCCGCGGAGGGGACGGGTGGCCGGCGTGGGGGGAAGGGCGCTGGCCCGAAGGAAGGCCTGCTCCGATTTGGCGAAGTGCTGCTGGCTGTGCTCCGCGATGCCCAGCCGGTACCACAACCTGGCGTCGCTCGGGTCGGCCGTGGCGGCCTTGGCGTAGGCCGCGGAGGCCTCGGCCCAGCGCTGGTTGCGGTACAGGCTGTCGGCCTGCGCACCACCCGGTGGCGCCTGGGCGGCGAGAGGGAGGCCCAGGACGGCGGGGAGACCCAGGGTGATCAGCGACAGGGGAAAGCGGCACCGCGGCATGGCGAACGCCTCGATAAAAGGTCGATGAGCCGGCCGTGCGTCCGCACGACCGGCTCTGGACAACCTAGAAAGGCCGGCGCGGGGCGCTATAAGCCGATTGCGCCCTCCGCCCCGGCATGCCGCAACCGCTTCACTTCCTGCCGGCGCGGACGTAGTACCGGAGGCCGCCCCCGGCCCCGCCGCTCAACAACTCCAGCCGGCCGGTCCCGTGGAGGTCGACCCAGACGGGCGTCGAATACGGCGGCAGATCCACCTGGATGGTGCTGTCCCGAACGAACCTCGCCTGGCTCCTCGTCCCGACGTTGCGAAAGACGACCGGCTCGCCCCGCTCGGTGCCGACCATCAGGCTCGGCAGGCCGTTGCCGAAGAGGTCCGCGAACCGCGGCACGACCCGCCGGCCGAGTTTCTCGCCCAGGTAGTCGTCCGCGATCAGGGTGAACCGGGGCGACCCCGCGGTCCCGTCGTTCCGGAAGAAGAGGATCCGGCCGGACGACTCGCCCACGAAGAGATCGAGGTCTCCGTCGCCATCGATATCCACCAGCGTGGGCACGGCGTTGCTGCCGTGCGGGAGCCGGGCCACCGCCGAGTCCACCAGCACGAACCGCGGCCCCGCGGAATCCACCCCCTCGCCATGGTAGTAGGCGATGGCATCGCGGAACTGGCCCAGGATCATGTCGGGCTTCCCATCGCCGTCGAGATCGCCCAGCGCCGGGGCATAGTGGAACACCCGCGGCATCTCCTTCACCCGGCCGCGGAGCCGGAAGGCCGGCGCCGTCCTGGTGCCCACATTCTCGAACCAGTAGAGCGCGCCCTGGTGGAGGTCATCGGGCTCGATCTTGGTGCCGATCAGCAGGTCCAGGTCGCCATCGCCGTCGAGGTCCGCCAATGCCGGGACACTCTCGCTCCCGACGTCGATGCCGTTGAGGAGCCGGGTGGTGCGCACGGTCCAGCTGGTGGGCCCGGTGCGGTCCAGCTCGTAGAGATTGTCGCGGCTGCTCTTGACCGGGTTGAAGGCGCCGCCCAGCACCCCCACGACCAGGTCGAGCTGGCCGGTCCCGCGGAGGTCCCCGAAGGCCGGCGCATTGTACCCGCTGGTCTCGAGCGGCGCGTTCTGGGGAAACGCGATCCGGTCGCTGTGGAAGTCGAGCGCCTTGCAGCTGCCGACATTGCGGAGCCACAGGAGGCCGGGCTCGAAGAAGTCGCCCCAGAGAATGTCGGGGTCGCCGTCCTGATCGAGATCGGCGACGGCCAGGGTGTTGGCTCCGTGTTTGCTCGCCCGCTGGCCGATGATCTGGATGTCCTCGAAGCGGTCGGTGATCATCCGGAACCGGGGCGCCCCGGTCGAATCGAACCGCTCGAGCTCGTATCGCGCGATGGTGCCGTCGACCCGGCCCAGCATCATGTCGATCCTGCCGTTGCAGTCCATGTCGGCCCACTGCGCGATGTTCTGCCGGTCGGCGTAGATCGGTGTGCCATTGAGATCCCGCACCGTGTCGGTGACGACGCGGAACCGGGCCTCGGCCCGGGTGCCGACGTTGCGGTAGTACCGGATGTAACTGTACTTGGTCTCCGCCATCAGGTCGGTCAGGCCGTCGCCATCGAGATCCACGAAGCGATACCACTCGCCGATGTCGATGTCCTGGTAATGATCGGTCTGCCAGCGCCACCCGGCCGAATCCCCCGCGCCTTCCCGGGTGAACCAGGCCAGCTGGCCGGTATACTCCTGGACGAAGAGATCGGGCCGGCCGCGGCCGCGGATGTCGACCAGCTGGGGCCGGGGATGATCGAGCCCGCCGAGGAAGGGGAGGGGATAGGGCGCGCCGGCGGAATCGTAGACCGGGAAGGGCGCGATCTGGCGGACCAGCTGCCAGGGGCCGGTGTCGGGGGCCGCCGCTTCGACGCTTGCGGGCGTCCCGACGGGCGATGCAACAGGCGGGCGCCCCCCAGGGGAGCACCCGCCAATGAGCGTGAGGACCAGCAGCTGGTGGAGCGGCCGGCAGCTTCGCCGGACGCTCATCGGGTGCCGCCCGCTCCCATTCCGGCGCCATCCGGCGCGGTCGTCAGGCGGCGGATCACCTGGTGCCGGGCGGCGTCGATCACCACCACCCGGCCGGGGCGGTCGGTCATGCCCATGGCCATCTGCACGCCCCCCATGTCCATGGTGTGCCCGCTGTTGTGATTGGAGATCATGACCAGCCCGTTGGGCGTCATGGCGATGCCGTGCGGCTGGGCGAATCCGGAATCGGTGATCGTCCGGGTGACCTTCCAGGTCGCGGCGTCGATCACGGTGACGTCGTTCGACTGCTGGTTCGGGACCCAGATCTCCCGGTTGTTCGGGGTGAAGAGCAGGTGCCAGGGCCACTGGCCCGCCTGGACCACGTGGGCCAGCGCCGGATGGGCCGGGTCCTCGAGGCCGAAGCCGAGCACCTCGCCGGTGAGCTGGGCGGTGGCGGCGAGCGACTTGCCGTCGGGCGAGACCGCGAACTGCACGATCACCCGGTTGGTCGATCCCGGCACATCGACCAAGTCGGCACGGTCCCGGGCCACGTCGTAGACGGCGATCTGGTTGGTGCCCAGGCTGCCGACGTAGGCGAAGCGACCATCGGCGCTGACCGCGACCGCGTGGGGCCGGGGGACGACGACGTCGACCTCTTCGATCGCCATGGTCGAGCGCTTGATCACCCCGATCCGGGACGGGGCCCGCACCGCCGACATCGAGCGGGTCACGAAGAGGTTGTCGCTCCGGGGGTCCAGCGCCAGCAGCCCGGGCGTTTCCATCTCCGCCCGGGCCACCACCTTGTTGCTGCGGTCGAACTTGACCACCAGGTTGTCGCCCACCAGCGAGACGTACCAGTAGGAGCCGTCGGGTTCCACCGCCACATGGTGCGGCTTGGCGTGGGAGGTGAAGCCCAGCGCCGTCAGGTCGACCGTGGCCACCACGCTGTCCCGCACCGGATCGATCACGGTGACCTGGGCCGCCGCCTGGTTCGCCACATAGACGAGGGCGGGGGCGGCCGAGACCCCGCCAGGTTCACCCGGACCGGCGGTCGCCCAGCCGAGCGCGACCGCCGCCAGCAGCAGCAAGCGGGTCATGGGGTCATCCCGGTCGGGTGGGTCTTGAGGACGAAGAGGCCTTCCTTCATGCTCGTCACCGCCACCAGGCCGCTGGCGTAGAAGGGATAGTTGCCCCACGAGCCGCCGAACTGGGCCTCATCCGGGCCGACCGGCACGGTATCGAAGAACCCGGCCGGCTTGGGGTGCAGCCGGTCGGTGATGTCGAGGACCCGGAGCCCGCTCAGGTAGTTCGACTCGTACACCAGGTTGCCCACCACGAACAGGTTGTGGTCGATCGCCTTGTTGGGGGAGACGTACTCGCCCGCCAGCACCGGATTCTCCAGGTCGCTCACGTCCCAGATCAGGGTGCGGGTGCCGGTGACCAGCCCCTGCAGCTCGTCCAGCTCGTCGTCGGCGTAGATGTACTTCTGGTCGTCGGTGAGCCACCCCTGGTGGGAGTAGCCGACGTTGGGATAGCTCTGGTGCGAGATCGGCTTGGGGTTGGCCTTGTCGGTCACATCGGCGATGCCGATCGCGGTCTCGCTGAAGTTGAAGCAGATCTCCCGATCCTGGTACTTCCGGTCGGGCCCGTGATAGACCACGCACTGGGCGTCGTGGGTGTAGCCGGTCTTGGCCTGGCCGGTGGTGGAATCGGCGAAGCACCCGGCGAACCGGGGCTTGAGCGGCTCCCGGATATCCACCATGTGGAGGCCGCCGCCGCACATCTCGCCGCCCGCCGACCCGCCTACCAGGAAGGCGTAGCCGGTGGTCGTGTCGATCACGATGTTGTGGGCGCTGTGGATGTTGGTGTAGTGGGCGTCGGGGGTGAAGGTGATCGGCTTGGCGGCGGGCTTGCGGAGCCGGTCCAGGTCGAACACCTGCATCCCGTGCTCCCGGGCCCCGTCCGCCACGACGAAGGCGTAGTGCTTGTAGGTCTTGATGTCGCGCCAGATGCTGGCGGGGGAGGTGGCGGTCTTGGGCAGCTCGCCCACGTAGCGGGGATGACTGGGATCGGTGATGTCGACGAAGGCGGTGCCATCCACCCGGCCCACGAGGGCGTAGTCGTGCCGGGTCTCCGGATCGGTGTAGCCCCAGATGTCGTTGAGCTCGATGCCCCGCTTGCCGCCGATGTCCTTGACCGGCAGGAACGACATCAGGTCGACCTGGTCACAGCTGAAGATGCCCACCTTCCCGGTGGTGCATTCGCGCTTGGCGCCGGTGATCGACGCCAGGGAGACCACATCGCCGGTCAACCGGCCAGCCACCTTCCAGCCTCCGGGGCCCTGCTTGAACAGGGCGACCCCACCCTCCTGGAAGTCCTGTCCCGGGATGCCTACCGCCACCACCTGGGCGTTGGAGGCCAGCCCGAAGCCGAAGAGGGCCTGTCCCTCCTTCTCGAGTCCCGCCACGCTGACCTTGCTGGCGGCGGTCCAGCCGCTGGTGTCGCGGGTGAAGCGATACACCCGGCCCTCGAACTGCTGGGCGCCCGGGGAGCCGACCCAGAGCTCGCGGCCCGACTCGGCCAGGGTCGCCCCGAAGAGCGTGAAGCCCTTGCCGTCGAAGGGCAGGAGCCGGGAGTCGACGCTCCACCTGGCCGTGGAATCCCGCTTGTAGAGGAAGACCGTGCCGATGCCCCGGTCGTAGCCGGGCGATCCGATCAGCAGCGTGTCGCCCCGGGGAAGGATCGACACGCCGAACCCGGCGCGGGTCCCGTTGGCGGTCGGCGCCAGCCGGGCTTCCTGCTTCCAGCCATTCCCGTCCCGGCTGTAGACGTAGACCGTGCCCGAGGCCGAATCGGGTCCGCCGAAGCTGAGGGCGGTGGCCGCGACGTAGACCCGGTTGCCCGCCGCGGCGATGGTGGCGCCATACCACTGCTTGGGGAGACTGTCGCCGGGGGCGAGAATCGTGTCGGCGGCCCAGCTGTCTCCGTGCCGAGTGAAGAGATAGACCAGGCCGGTGCCCCGGGCGCGGGAGCTGACGACCGCCCGGTCTCCGTCGAGCAGTACCTGCCGGCCGAAGTTGTCGCCCGGCTGGAGGTCCGGCGTGGTGAGGCGGCCGGTCTGCTTCCAGCTTCCGTTGGCGCCGCGGCTGAGGATGTAGACCGCGCCGCGTCCCGAATCGGCGGTGATCGAGCTGACCAGCGCGGTGTTGCCGCTCACCGCGATGCGCTTGCCGAAGCCGTCGTTGTTCTCGGCTCCGTCGGCGGTCAACCGGCTCACCTGCTTCCAGACCCCGTCGGCCCCCGGGCGATACACGTAGACGTAGCCGGGCGAGTACTGATTCTCCGACTGGCCGATGAGGATCTCGCCCGGCGTCGCCACGATGGCGGACCCGTAGTTGAAGTTCTGGGCGGCGAGCGGCCCGGTCAGGGCGAACACCAGGAGCAGCAGGAGGGGTAGAACGCGATTGCGCATGTCGTGAGCTCTCCGAGGGGGGCCTGCGGCGGCGGGGGTCAACCGCGGATTGGTGCCGTAGTGTAACCAATCGGCGGCACCACGTGGGGTACGCCCGGCGGGTTTCAGCCACGCGGTCCCTCCTCGGAGTCACTAGACTTCCACACCCGACGTTCGCGCTCCCGACCCCATCCCGCCCGCACCGCGGCGCCCGTGCCGCCGGAGACTCGCATGCCGTGCCCCGGATTCCGAACCCGCCGGCTCCTCCTCGCCCTCGCCGTCTGCTTCACGCCGGCGGCTCCACTCGCGGCCCAGCAGTCCATTCCTGGCCTCGACGCCGCGGGGATGGACCGCTCGGTGAAGCCGGGCGACGACTTCTACGCCTACGCCAACGGCGCCTGGGCGCGGACCACCGAGATCCCCGCCGACCGCGCCGCCATCAGCGGATTCAGCGCCGCCGGGAAGAAGGCCGACGAGGCACTCTCCAGCATCGTCCACGGCGCCGTCTCGGCGGACGCCCCGGCCGGGACGGATACGCGGCGGATCGGTGACTTCTACCGCGCCTACCTGGACACCGCCGCCATCGAGCAGGCGGGACTCACCCCTCTCCGGCCGGTGCTCGCCGCCATCGAGGCGATCGGCGATCGTGCCGCCCTCGCCCGCTACCTCGGTTCGACCCTCCGCGCCGATCTCGACGTGATCAACGACGGGGCGCTCTACACCGAGAACCCGTTCGGGCTATGGGTGGATGAGGACTTCGACGATCCCGCGAAGAACTTCGCCGCCGTCATGCAGGGCGGGCTGGGCATGCCCGACCGGCGCTACTACCTCGATTCCTCCGCCGCAATGCAGGAGACCAGGACCGCGTATCGCCGCCACGTCGCGGCGATTCTGGCCCTCGCCGGCATCGGCGATACCGCCGCCCGGGCCGACGCGATCATGGCGCTGGAGACGGAGATCGCCCGGGTGCACTGGCCCCGGGAGGATTCCTGGGATGTGCTCAAGGGGAACAACCACTGGACCCGGAGCGACTTCGCGGGCAAGGCGCCCGGGCTCGACTGGGAGGCGTTCTTCGACGCCGCCGGCATGAAGGACATCACCACCTTCGTGGCCTGGCAGCCCAGTGCCATCACCGGGATCTCGGCCCTCCTCGCGAGCGAGCCGCTGGAGTCATGGAAATCGCTCCTGGCCTTCCACGCCATCGAGCATCATGCGGCGGTGCTGCCGGCGGCCTTTCGCCGGGAGGGCTTCGCCTTCAACGGCGCGGTGCTGAGCGGGGTGAAGCAGGCGGCGCCGCGGGAACGCCAGGCCCTCAACGCCACGAGCGCGGCGCTGGGTTTCGCGGTGGGCAAGCTGTACGCCGAGCGGTATTTCCCCGCGGCACTCAAGCGGCGCGCCGAGACCATGGTGGCCGGGATCATCCACGCCTTCGACCTCCGGATCGACCGGCTGGCGTGGATGGCTCCCGCCACCAAGGTCGCCGCCAAGGCGAAGCTCAAGACCCTGCGGGTGAGCGTGGGCTATCCCGACAGCTGGCCGACCTATGACGGCTACGAGGTGTCCGCCACCGACGCCTTCGGCAACCAGGACCGGCTGGAGCGCTTGGAGTACGCCGAGCACATGCGGCGGCTCCGCCGTCCCTCGGACCGCACCGAGTGGTCGATGACGCCGCAGCAGGTGAACGCGGTGAACATGCCGGCGATGAACGCGATGAACTTTCCGGCCGCGATCTTCCAGCCGCCGTTCTTCGACGGGACCCGGCCGGATGCGATGAACTACGCCGCGATCGGGGCGGTGATCGGGCACGAGATCAGCCACAGCTTCGACAACCTCGGCGCCGGTTTCGACGCGGCGGGGCGGCTCCGGAACTGGTGGACCGCCGACGACCTCGCCCACTTCAACGCCTCGGCGGACCAGCTGGTCCGGCAGTACGATGGATACCGCCCGTTCCCCGACCTGGCGGTGAACGGCAGGCTCACGCTCTCGGAGAACATGGCCGATCTCGCCGGCATCACCGCGGCGTACGATGCCTGGCGCGCCTCGCTCCGCGGCAAGCCCGCGCCCAGGGTCGCCGGGCTCACGGGCGACCAGCAGTTCTTCCTGAGCTTCGAGCAGATGTGGCGTAGCAAGTTCCGCGACGCGGCACTCAGGCAGACGGTGCTGACCAACGGGCACGCGCCGGGGATGTACCGCGCCCTGACGGTCCGGAACCTCGATGCCTGGTACCAGGCCTTCCAGGTGGCGCCGGGCGACAGCCTGTACCTCGCGCCGGGCGAGCGGGTCCGGATCTGGTAGCCCGCCCGGCGCTGCGGCGCCATCGTGCGCCCATGTCCCGGCTGCGACGGTTCCGCTTCTGGCTGCTGATGGCGATGGCGGCGGGGTCCGTGAAGCTGGCGGGCGCCCAGGTCCCCGCCGGCGCGGCGGCCGCCGGCCGCTACTCCGCCGAGCATGCGGGGGACGCGGTCCTCGTCTTCCGGCACGACACGCTGGTCCTCGAGCAGTACCAGAACGGCTACGACCCCCGTACGCCCCATCCGCTCGCGAGCGGCACCAAGACCTTCGCCTGTGTCCTCGCCGCCCTGGGCCAGGCCGACGGGCTCCTCACGCTCGACGAACCGGTGGCGCGGACCCTCACGGAATTCGCCGCGGACTCGCTCCTGCGCCGCATCACCATCCGCCAGCTCCTCGACCTCACCAGCGGCCTCGCGCCGGATCCCGGCGGCGGGGGCCTGACCCTCGTCTCCCGGCCGGGACAACGGTTCGCCTACGGCGGTGCCGGCTTCGCGGTGTTCGGGGTGGTGATGTCGCGGAAGCTCGCCGGCCAAGATCTCGTCGCGTATCTCACCCGCCGGGTCCTGGCCCCGCTGGGGGTCGAGATCGGTGAGTGGCAGCGGGATGCCGGGGGGATTCCTGGGCTCGCGAGCGGGGCGGCGCTCACCGCCCGTGCGTGGGGACGGTTCGGCCTGCTGCTGCTCGACCGGGGGCGCTGGGGCGGACGCCAGCTCGTCCCTCGCGATGCGCTCGCAGCGTGCGGCCGCGGGAGCGAGGCCAACCCCTGGTATGGACTCGGCGTGTGGCTCAACCCGCCGGCCCCCACCCGGCCGCCGCCGCCCGGCATCGAGCGGGCGGGGCCGAGCGACCGGGTCATCCAGGCGCCCGACCTGCCGCGCGATCTGCTGCTCGCCGCCGGCACCGGCGGCCAGCGGCTGTACATCCTTCCCTCCGCGGGGCTGGTGGTGGTGCGCTTCGGGCACAACACCGGCCCCGACTACCGCGACGACGTGTTCCTGCGGCTCCTGCTGGGAGACTAGACGCAGCCAGCGGCCGCCCCGGGCAGGGCGGCCGCTTCGCCTCCATGCGAGGCCGGCGCGGACGCGCGACTTGAGCGCGATGCGAATGCCGGCGGTCACCGGAATGAACGTGAGGTCGGGCCCGCTGTCGAACACGTTCACGTACCGCGCCTGCACGAAGAACCCCACCTTGCTGGTGCCGACGTACCCGAAGCCCACGCCACCGTCGATCGCGACCTTGGTCCTGGTCACGCTGGTTCCGCCGGTCGGCTTGGCCTCGACATCGGTGACGCCGCCGCCTGCCATCACGTACGGCCGGAACGCGCTTTCGGTCCGCAGGTCGAGCCGGCCCTCGAGCAGCGCGCCGAACATCTGGAACTTGCCGCCACCGCCCTCGAACTTGTTCTGTCCAAAGAATGCCGTTGCCTGCACGCCGAGCGGGTCTCCCGCCGGGAACCAGGTAATGGTCCCCAGGCCGTGCCACCCCGTCTTGGCCGCGTTGCCGAAATCACCGGATGGAACCGTGATTCCCCCGCCCAGGGAGAGCTCGGCACGCTGCTGGGCCGCCAGCGTACCAGCGGCTCCGCCGAGGAGGGCGAGCATGAGAATGAAAGGTCTGCGCATAACACCCCCTTGTGATGATCCTGCCTCACACAGCGTGAGTATGCGGACGAGGGGTTGAAATGATGGTGAAATCGTACTGACGGAATTCTGTCGCCGGTCGGGCCGGGTGGCGTGATGCGGGCCTGCCGGCGGGCGTGGCCGCCAAGGCGCTCACCGGCAACGGCTTACGGGACCAGTGCCGGGGGATGCCTCGCCTCATTTCGGGCGGGACGTTCTGTCGTCGCCCGGGCTGAGAATCGACACTCCTCCGCCGCGTCAGTCAGGAGGGAAGCGGGAACTCGAGCCGGGGAGCGCCGTCATGGCCAGCGTCAGCGTTGCGATCAGTGCTCCGGTCGGCATCCGGAATGGGCAGCAGGTCATGCAGAACCAGCCCAGGGACCTGGCCACAGTCACCGACCTGCTCGACCGCATACCGGTGTCCAAGGGCGGCTCCGCCGAGATCGGCGGCGTGTGGGCCAGCGAGCGGAACGCCCTCATCGCGGAGGTGGCGGCCCAGATCACCATCTTCCAGACGACGAACCGTCTCACGGTGATCGACGGCGTGCTCGATCCCGGCGGCGGCACCCTCAAGCTCATGAACCAGCTGGCGAGCGAGCCGGCCCCCGCGACGATCACCGCGACCCGGGTCCCCGCGCCCGGCGGCCTGGCCGAGGCCTTCGCCGGCGGCGTGTCGGTGGTGGAGGTGA
>DASZPT010000262.1:0-6619 GCA_035549935.1 Gemmatimonadales bacterium | reverse complement strand
GAAGAGGAGCGGGTCGATCTTGTAGAAGTCCTTGTCGTACCGCTCGAAGATGTCGTAGAACGGCGTGCCGTAGTCCTTGGAGGCGCTCGCGGGGAGCTGCTTCGCGAGGTCGGCGAGCTCGGTGTCGCTCGCCTTGACCGTATAGTGGGCTTGGCCGCCGTAGAGGATGCAGTCGTTGGTCCGGCCGATCCCGCGGAGGTCGTTCTTGGCGATCGTCGCGACCGGGGCGGTGCCGATCCCGCTTACGACCTTCCGGACGTCGAAGCCCAGCGTCTCCATCTTGTGGAGCCCGGTCTCGAGGATGCGCGCCGAGATCTGGGTGCCCCCCGCAAGGCTCGCGGTCGGGGCGATCAGGAAGGTGAGCTGGGCCGGGGAAAGCCCCGCCTTCTTCGCCACCCAGGCCGCGACCTCGTCGGTGGGGAGCTGGCGACCCTCAAGTACCAGCACGCCACAGGTGGCCTGCTCGGCGTAGTGGAGCTTCTCGAACAGTTCCTTCTCCACCCGGGCGTGGGCCCGCAGCGGGCCCGAGCCCATGGCGAAGTACTTATCCACCTGGATGGCCCAGCCGGCGTACTGCGACGCCATGCACGCCACGGCCGGGTGATCGGTGCGCACCTGGACCGAGGGCCAGGTCTCTCCGCCGAGGGAGACGGAGGCATACTCGACATCGCCGAGCCCCCCCATGCAGATCTCGCTCAGCAGGAGGCCGGCGTTGAACCCGCCATCGACGTGGACGCCGGCGTCGATCACCCGCGCGCCACCAGGCAGGCCGTGCACGGCAACCCGGAGGCCGCTGGCCTCTTCGGCCATGACGTCCGCGAGGTCGCGGGCCCGCTCGTTCATGTTGAGGGAGGACATAGCGAGGCAGGAAGATACTGGAAGATCGCGTGGGCGCCACGGGGGCTGCGCAGCAACCAGTCGCACCGACCCCACCCCCCCGACCCCCGACTCCCGACTCCCGACTCCAGGCCTCCGACCCCTAGCCGACCCTCACGAGGATCTCCCCCCGTCCCCCGTTCGCCAGGTCGCCCATGTAGCGGCGGACCGCGAACCCGCCGTCGGGGAGCCCGGCGAATTTCCCGGGCAGGTCGCGCCAGGAACGGGCGAGGAGAGTGAGGAAGCTGAGCGGGTACTGGCCGCAGTCATTGAAGGTGGGGAGCAGCTCGGCCGGCGCCTGCCGCAGAAGGAGGGTGCCGCGGCGCATGGCCAGCCCGGGGAATCGCCCCACCGTTCCCCAGACGGCGATCGTCCCCGCCACCAGGCGGCTCGCGACGTAGTCGCCGGTGTTGCCCTCGATGAGGAGTGTCCCACGGCGCATCCGGTCACCGGTGCGATCGCCGGAATCCCCGCGCACCGCCACCGTGCCGCCCTTCATCCCCTGGTGATCGCCCGGCATCGCCCCGCCGAGGAAGTCGCCGGTATTGCCGTTGACGCGGATGAGGCCGGCGGTCATCCCCGCGGCGGTCCAGGCGCCGGTGCGGCCCTGCACGGTGATGGTGCCGCCCGCGAGCCGGATGCCGAGGAAGGCGCCGGCATCGCCGGTGACGGTGATCCTGCCCTCGGCCAGCCCCGCGCCGATCCGGTCCAGCTGGTCACAGCTGTTCCGGATCTCGATCTCGGTGCCAGGAGTCCCCTCGACGGCGAACAGTTCTCCGAGCGGAATGGTCCGGTTGCCGCTCGGCAGCGGCAGGGCGGCGATGTCCCTGATCGACCGGCCGGCGAGGGGCTGCGCGGTGAGCGGCAAGAGATCCACCCGCTGCGCCGGCCGGCTCCGGAGGGTGAGGACCAGGGCGCTCATGACGCCATGATCTCCCGGAGCCTGAAATGGAACTTGCCGAGCTTGCCGCCATAGTTGCCGGCGCTGATGCGGCGGACGCCCGCCTTCGCGCCGAGGTCCACGATCGCCTGGATCCCCGCCTTCATCGACGCGGCGATGTCGGGCGCGGTGAGCCCGTCGATCACGATTTCCATCACCGCGCCGATCTCGGGGCCGAGCTGGCTCTTCGTGATCCCGCGGATCGTGGGACAGAAGGCGTCGTTGGTCGAGGCGCTGAGCGCCTTGTAGCGGGAGCCGACCTTCGAGCCCGACCGCACCACGCCGCCGGGGAAGGGCATGATCACGTTCGGGACCTTCTTCATGGCGGCGATCGCCGCCTCGCACGCCGTGAGGGCCTGGGGCTGGGTCTCGGCGAGGATGAGGAAGTTCCCGCCACCGACGGCGGAGACCACGCTGGTGGTTTCCTCCACCAGGAACTCGCCGTCCATCACCGGCACCCGCCAGTAGCGCCGCCCGGCGATCAGCTTGGAGCTCTGGAACCCGTCACCGAAGAAGCGCAGGTTCTGGCCCAGCGCCACCGGCTCGCCCCCGCCGATGCCGGCGAAGGCCGCGCTGGTGGGCGAGGTCAGCACGCACTGGCCGATGCGCCGCTCGATCTGCTTGGCGAGTTCCTTCCCCGAGACCGCGAAGATGAGGATCGACACGCCGGGCCGGCCGTCGGGCGTCTCCGCCGGGGTCAGTTCCCGCTCCACCCCGGCCTCGCACCCGCAGGCGATCACCGACGTGGCGAAGCCGGTCGCGGTGTTCGCGGCGTGGTAAGCCCAGGTGAGGTTCTGCGCGGTGATGATGATTCGCGTGGCCTTCATCCCGAAGGCCTCGGCGAACTCGTCGTCGATCGCCACGCCGTTGAGGATCATCGGGTCCCCGTCCGGCAGGGATGCACCAGCACCTCGCCCCCGTGGCCGATGGCATGCATCTCGTCGTCCGAGATCACGAGCTGGGACGACCGCATGGTCTGGTACCTGGCGAAGTGATCGGCCAGCCGGCCCTCGATGCCGCGGTCGTAGTCCGGCTGCACCGTGTGGTACCGTCCCCAGGTCACCTTCACGACCTTGCCGCCCTGCACCACCACCTCGCCGTCCTTGAACACGTACTCCGGGGCCGAGAACATCCGCTCCCGGTCGGTGTCGTCACGGTACACGGTGACATCCGCCCGGGCCCCCGCGCCGAGATGTCCGATATCGGGGATGCCGAGGAGTTTCGCGGGCGCCGCGCGGGTGAGAACGGCGATCTCGTAGAGCGTGTACTCCCGGTCGAGCGTCCCCAGCACCGACAGTGCCTTCGCGTCCGGGTGGATGAGGTCGAGCCGCTCCTTCCGGAAGGTGCGGTCCATCAGGAGCCGGATCAGGTGCGGATAGCTGGTGAACGGCGCGCCGTTGGGATGGTCGGTGGTGAGGAAGACCCGCCACGGGTCGTTCACCAGCAGGAAGATCTCGAGGCCGATCGCCCACTGGAGCGCGTTGACGAAGTTCTTGTCGCGGTACTTGAACGGCAGGACCCCGCACCCCGCATCGCACTCGATGTCCATCACCACGTACTTCTTCGGGCTCGCCACCGCCGAGTTGCGGTGCTGGCTCATGCTGTCGCCCGAAGCGGTGACGGTCTGCCCGAAGAGGATCTGCCCCACGTCGCAGGTCGCGTTCGGCGTGCCGTTGATCGCCTCGGCGATCCGGGCCGCGGCCGAGGAGAACTTCCGGTCGCCCTCGGTGCCGTAGCTGTGGAACTGGATGTGGGTGAGGTGGATCGGCAGCCCCTCGGCCGCCTGGATGGTCTTGAGGCTCGCCTCGAAGTTGCCCGGCATGCCCAGGTTGCTGCCGTGCACGTGGAGCGGGTGGGGGACACCCAGTTCGTACACCGCCCGCGAGAGCACCCGCAGGATGTCGCGCGGGGTGACGCCGTAGTACGGGTGCTTCTCGTCGACGTCGAGCCGGCGCTGGTTGAACTTGAAGGCGGAGATGCCACCCGCGTTCACCACCTTGATGCCGAGGCAGCGGGTCGCGTTGAGGGTCCAGCCGACGTAGTCGTTGATCAGCTTCTGGCTCTCGCCCTTCGCCATGAGCCGGAGGAGGAAGTCGTCGCTCCCCAGCATCACGTAGCCGCCCTTGTCGACGATCGGCGTGTCGCCCATCTCGAGGTGCGCCTGCCGGGCGTTCACCGGGAGGATCGCCGGCTCGAAGCAGGCGGTGTAGCCCATCTCGGCGTAGCGATAGCCGGTAGCGAGCGTGCCCGGCGCTGCCATGCCCGCCGAGCCGCGGGTGAGCGGGGTCCGCCGCACCAGGTCACCCCGGTGATCCTCCGGCAGCATCGCGCGGGCGATGTTGAGTTTGCCCCCGCCGATATGGGTGTGCATGTCGATCGCGCCCGCCATGACGACCCGGCCACGGCAATCGTACTCCCGGTCGATCCGCTCGTCCGCCCGGGGCGGTGCGACCACCCGCCCGTCCCGCAGGTACAGGTCGCCCACCACGCCGTCGACGCCGTTCGCCGGATCGTAGACCCGCCCGCCGGTGAGCTTGATCAGCATGGGTTAGAGCGCCGCCTCGATCGCGGCGAGGACGTCGGCGGCACTCGGCAGGGACGAGTCGCGCAGCTTCCCCAGCGCGAGCGCCACCACCCGGTCACTCCGGAAGAGCTGGCCCGCGTGATCCACCCCCGGCGTGCCCACCGGAATGAAGACCTCGGGCTCCCGGGCGAAGCGCATCGCCGGATGGCCGAGCACGATCGTCGGTGCCGGGGTCTCGGGCGGGGTCCGCGCCGGGTTGAAGCTCGAGATCCAGAGCAGCAGATCGGCCTCCCCCCGCGCGAGCATCCGCTCGCCCGAGTAGTGGACCGGATCGTGGTCGGGCTGTCCCTGCGCGTAACTGGTGCGGGTGGCGAAGCCCGTCTGCCAGAGCAGGACCATGTCGGCGGTGATGTCGCCCTCGCTGCCGCCGAGCGGCAGCCCGGACCAGCGGCCGTCGCGGTTCAGGTCCTTGATCAGCTCGGCCAGCGCCTGCACCGTCAGCTCGGCGTGCGGGAAGGCGAAGTCGGCCGCGGCCCAGGCGAGGACGCCATACCGCGCCTGCCGCATCCGCTCGACGAGCCCCTTCCAGGTATCGAGGGGAACGCCCGCCGCGGCGCCCGCATCGAGCGAGCCGCCGTTGAGGATCACGCGGAGCACCCCGGCCGCTTCGTGCAGGCGGGTGGGATCGCAGGGGATGACCGTGTGGCGGCCCGCGGGAAGGGCGATCCCGTCGGGGACACCCGTGCCGAGGATCACCACGTCACAGGCGCGGTCCTCGGCGAAGAGCGTCTTCGGGTTGGCGATGCAGCGCTCGAAGAAACGGGGGAACCGCCCGGCGATGTCGCTGCCGGCAACGATCAGCAGGTCCGCCCGGTTCCGCACCTCGGAGAGCGTCGTGATGATCCAGCCGCCGTCCTGGAGCACCAGCAGGTTCCGGATCCCGGCGGCGGAGTTCATGTGGTCGAGCGTGGCGCCGGTGCGGTCCGCGAGGCTCGCGGCGGCGCGTGCCCCCGCCACGTCGGTGGCGAGTCCGCTGAGGAGCGGCTGGCGCGAGGCGCGGAACAGTCTCGCCGCTTCCGTGATCGCATCGGCGCGCGCGGCCGGGCGTCCGCGCACCCGGGGCTCCGTCGCGCCGGGCGCGCGCTCGAACGCGGGCGTCGCGATCGGGCATCCCTTCGCCAGCACGCGGAGTGTCCCCGCCGAGTGACCGACCACCAGGTCATCGCAGAGGAGCCCGCAGAAGGGGCACGCGACGTCGGTAAACTGATCGGGAAGGGGAGCGGACTGAGGCATGGGCAAGGGAAGATAATACCTGCTAAGATGTGTCAATGCATGAAGATCGGGAAGCTGTGCAACTCCATGCACCAGCCGGCGCGACCCGGCTGGTCGTCGCCGTGAGCGGCCGCGCCCTCGCGGTCTCGGCGCGGCGCGGCGGCCATCCGGTGATCGTGCTCGACTACTTCGCCGACCGGGACACGGCGGCGAACGCGCGGCGGGCCGTGAGCGTCGTGTCGCCCCGCGGGCTTCGCTTCGACCGGCGGGCGCTGCTCGCCGCGGCCCGGGAACTCGCGCCGGGCGCGGACCTGGTCTACGGCTCGGGCTTCGAGGGACGGCCGGCGCTGCTCCGCGACCTCGCGGCGGGGCGGAGACTCCTCGGCAACGCCCCCGACGTGATCCGGGCGGTCAAGGACCCCGATCGCCTTGGCACCCTCCTCGGCCGCCTCGGCATCCCGCATCCCGAGACGCGACGCACACCGCCTCCCTCGCGCGCCGGTTGGCTCCTCAAACGCGCCGGTGGCGCCGGTGGTACCCACGTCCGGCCGGCGGCGGGTCACGTCCCCGGACGGGGGGACTATTTCCAGCGCTACCTGCCGGGGCGGAGCTATTCCGCGCTCTTTCTCGCGGATGGTCGGCGGTCACTCGTCCTCGGCTTCAACCGCCAGTGGACCCGCACGATCTCGCCGGTGATGCCCTTCCTCTTCGGGGGCGCGGTCGGCGGTGTCCGCCTGCCGCCGCGGCTCGCGCGCACCGTCACCGGCGCGATCGGGGAGCTGGTGAGGTCGACCGGGCTTGTCGGCATCAACGGGATCGACTTCCTCGTCAATGGGCGGGACTGGTCCCTGCTCGAGGTGAATCCCCGGCCCACGGCCACGATGGAACTGTACGATCCCGACTACCCCGGGGGGCTCTTCGCCCTCCACCTCGCGGCCTGCGACGGGCGGTTGCCGACCCGCGCGCGCGCGCCGCGCGCATGCCGGGCCCTCGCGGTAGTGCATGCG
>DASZPT010000261.1:0-14588 GCA_035549935.1 Gemmatimonadales bacterium | reverse complement strand
AACGGGATTCGACCTCGACTATTTTCCCCCCCATGCCCAACATCACCTGCACGCGCTGCGGCCAGACCCGCGACCAGATGGCTTTTCGCCCCTTCCAGAACGACCTCGGGAAGCGCGCGTTCGAGGAAATCTGCGCGGTGTGCTGGGCCGACTGGCTCAAGATGCAGCAGCAGTTGATCAATCACTACGCGATCAACGTCCGTGACCCCCAGGCGAAGGAGTTCCTCTTCAAGCAGATGGAGGGATTCCTCTTCGCGCCGGGCGGCGCCACGCCGTGAGCATGGTGAGGCGTGAGGGGTCGCTCAGAACGCATACCCCAGCCTGAAGTTGGCATCCACCGCCGGCCCACCCGGCCAGAGATCCTCGGTCATCCCGAAGCGGAACTCCCGCCCGCTCTTCCCCCGGATCATCCACCCGAAGTCGATGGTGAAGTCCCACCGGTCGAGCTGTCCCGCCCCGGTGCCGCTGTAGTACGGCGAGTGCAGGTACAGGTTGGCGAAGCTCCAGAGTCCGCCGACCGTCCTCCACCTGGCACCCGACGTTCCGAGGAAGAAGACCCGGTCCTGGTACCGCGACAGCGGCCCGTGGCGGGGCGTGTAGCCCACGCTCGCGGAACCCTCGTAGACGAGCCGCCGGGTCAGTTCGGCGCGATAGGTATTGAGCAGGCTGAACGACGGAACGCCGCGCGCGAAGCCGTCGCCCATCGTGTTGGTCGGCAGGGTCACCGACAGCACCGACTGGGCCACCTCGCCATGGCGCCGGCCAAGTCCCACGCGGAGGTCGCCGAGCCCGAACCCGCGCCGGCTGAACCCGGTCCGCACCCCGTCGGCATTCTCGTAGAAATAGCGGAAGCGGTTGTGCGGTCGCCCTTCCCGCTCGGGATAGACGATGCCGAAGAGGCCGTGATACCAGTCGAGGAAGCCATCGAGGAACCCGTTGTAGGCCCCGCCGGCCCACGCCTCACCGGTGACGAAGTACTCGGGCGAGAGGTCCCGCGTCACCTGCAGGTTGAGCCGCAGGACCTCGGCATCGAGCAGGTAGGAGGTGTCGGTGATCGACCGCAGCCCGATCTCGACCATGCTGGCGTAGTCGAGGCCAGTGGCCACGCGCCACCCCGGGCCGCGCGGGACCAGCGGCTGGAAATAGACGCCGCTCCGCGCCTCGGCGACGGGGTTCACGGGATGCAGGAGCGGCAACGATTGGGCGGCAACAGGGACCGGAACGAGCGCGAGGGCGAGGCTCGCCCAGCGGACAGGGTGGCGCAGTGCGTCCTCCTCGGGGATGAACCAGCAAACGGCCAGGCCATGGGAAGGCATACCTGAGCCGCGCAGCGCGGGCAACTCCGTGGCGCCGGCGCGGGCGCGGGCTGCTGCATCAGCCGAGCGACCGCCAGAGATACCAGGCGGCGTGGGTGCGCCAGGGACGGAAACGGTCGCCGAGGAGCGCCAGCTTCTTGAGGTTCTTCACGCCGTAGAGGTTCATCGCCGCGCGCTGCACCCCGCCGTCTCCCACCGGCCAGACATCCGGCCGGCCGAGGGAGAAGATCAGGAACATCTCCGCGGTCCAGACCCCGATCCCCTTCACCGCAGTGAGCCGCTCGACAATCACCTCGTCGGACAGCCGGTGCAGTCCCCGGAGCCCGCCCGCCGCGGCAAAGCGTGCCAGCTCGCGCACGTAGGTCGCCTTCGCGCGCGAGAGCCCCGCCCGCCGGAGCCGTCGCAGATCGGCCTCCGCGAGGTCCACGGGGGTGATCGGCACCAGCGCCCTGAGGCGGTTGAGGATGCTCTCCGCCGCCTTCCCCGAGATCTGCTGCGAGATGATGGCATCGACCAGCGCCGGAAAGGGCCGGACCGGCTTGAACTCGGGAGGCCGGTGCCGCGCGACGAGGTCGGCCATGATCGGGCAGGCGAGCAGCGGTTGAGGAGCGGGCATGGGGGCGGGGTTCCGAGTTCCGTGTTCCGGGTTTCCGAGTGGGTGGGGATCATGGAATGTAGACCAGGCAGCGGCATCAACCCGGTTCCCTCTTGACCGCCCACCCCCTCAGGCGGTAGCATCCCCCCATGCGATCGAGCCTCAGCTTCTCGTTCTTCTTCTTTACCACGCCCGGCGGCGCGTTCGAGCCGACCGGTGCGGGCTGGCGTTCTCGCTGACCCGTCACCCGGCACTCGACGCCCCGCCGAATGGCGGGGCGTTTTCTTTTTCAGGGGATGCGTACCATGCGTATTGCGGTCCAGGGAACCCGTGGGTCGTTCAGCGAGGCGGCGGCCCGGCAGCAGTGGCCCGACCTCGAGACCATACCCTGCCGGGAGGTGGGTGACGTCGTGGCCGCGGTGCGGGAAGGCCGGGCGGACGGCGGCTGCCTCGCCATCGAGAACTCCCTCGTCGGGTCGGTCACGCCCACGTACGACCTGCTGCAGACGGCCTTCGGCGACGGTGAGCTCCATCTCAGCCGCGAGATCCTCCTGCCGGTGCATCACAGCATCATGGGGGTCCCCGGCGCCTCGCTCGGCCAGGTGACCCGGGTGCTCTCCCACCCCGTGGCGCTGGGTCAATGCCGGATCTGGCTCGGGCGGCATCTACCCGACGTGACCCTGGTGAACGCGTGGGACACCGCCGGCAGCGCGGAGATCGTGGCCCGGGAAAAGGACCCGGCGCAGGCCGCGATCTGCTCCCGTCACGCCGCCGATGCGTACGGCCTCACCGTCTTCGAGGATCGGATCGAGGACGACCCCACCAACCAGACCCGCTTCCTCACGTTCACCCGCACCGCGGCCCAGGACGAGGCCAGCGGCCCGCAGAAGACCTCGCTCATCGTCTGGACCGACCACCGTCCCGGCATGCTGGCGGCGGTGCTGCAGGCGTTCGCAGGCCGGGGCGTGAACCTGACGAGCCTCCAGTCGCGACCCGAACGCTCCGCCCCCTGGACCTACCGTTTCTACTTCGACGTCGAGGGCACCCGCGGTGAGCCGCGGCTGGCCGAGGCCCTCGAGTCGATCGAGGCGCTGGCCTCCCGGATCGTGGTGCTGGGCAGCTACGCGGCCTGGCAGGGCGAGGGGGCGATGCCGCAGGGCCCCACGATGCCGCGGCCGCCCCACCTCCGCCCCAAGCCGGACCTGCCGCTCTTCGACCGCCGTCAGCACCCGGAGGGAACCCGGGTGATGGTGGGCTCGGTCGAGATCGGGGGCGAGCGCCCGGTGATCATCGCCGGTCCGTGTTCCGTGGAAAGCGAGGAGATGATCTATCAGACCGCGGCGGGGGTCGCGGCGGCGGGCGGCGACATCCTGCGGGGCGGCGCCTTCAAGCCGCGGACCTCGCCCTACGATTTCCAGGGACTCGGCGTCCGCGGGCTCAAGTACCTCGCCGAGGCACGGGAGCGCTCTGGACTGCCGGTGGTGACCGAGGTGCTGAGCTGGGAGGAAGTGCCGCTGGTCGCCCGCTACGCCGACATGCTCCAGATCGGCGCCCGCAACATGCAGAACTTCGCGCTCCTCAGGGCGGCCGGCCGGAGCGGCAAGCCCATCCTCCTCAAGCGGGGGGCGGGCGCCACGATCGAGGAGTGGCTCCACGCCGCGGAATACGTCCTCTCGCACGGCAACCCGAACGTGGTCATGTGCGAGCGCGGGATCCGCACCTTCGAGCGGGCCACCCGCCACACCCTTGACCTCAACGCCGTGGCGCTGGTCCGGGAGCGGACCCACCTTCCCGTCATCGCCGACCCGAGCCACGCGGCCGGGGTCCGCGCGATCGTGCCGGCCCTCACGCATGCCTCGCTCGCGGCTGGAGCCCAGGGGGTCATCGTCGAGGTGCATCCCGACCCGGACCACGCGCTGAGCGACGGGCCCCAGAGCCTCGACATCCCCGCCTTCGCCCGGCTGGCGGCGGAGATCCGCGGGAGGAGTTCCGAGTTCCGGGTTCCGGGTTCCGAGTCGCGCGCCGCCGCCACTGGAGCGGTCGGTACCCTGGATCGCCCCTCCACTACCCGGAACTCGGAACTCGGAACCCGGAACTAGCCACTATGTCAGACCCGGCAGTGCATGTCCTCGTCTTCGACGGTTTCGCCGACTGGGAACCGTCCTACGCCCTCGCGCAGATCCGCCATACCGGCGCCGGGCAGGTGGTCGCCGTCGGGCTCACGCAGCACCCGGTGCGTTCGATGGGGGGCCTCTCGGTCGTGCCCGACGTCACCGTGGAGCAGGTGGCGCCGGAGCAGGTGCGGATCATCATCCTGCCGGGGGGCGACCAGTGGGAGAGCACCAGCATGGATCCCCGCCTGCTGGAGTTGCTCGAGCGGTGCATGGCAGCGGGAACCCCGGTCGCCGCGATCTGCGGAGCCACCGTCGGGGTCGCGAAGGCCGGCCTCCTCCAAGGCCGGGCCCACACCAGCAATGGCCTCGAGTACCTCAGGGCCCAGGTGCCGGACTATATCTCCGAGAACGACTACGTGGACCAGCTGGCGGTGCGCGACCGCGGGCTCATCACCGCGAGCGGCCTGGGCGCCGTGGAGTTCGCCCGCGAGATCTTCGCCGAGCTGGGAGTGTTCCCCGAGGGGGAGCTGGAACTCTGGTACCGGCTGTTCAAGTACGGCCCATCTTGAAGTCGCCGTGAAAAGCCCTTCATGGGGATGAAAGTCTCTTGCAGGAGCGGGGCTTTCGCTCGAAGCTTGATGTATGAGCGACGACCTCCCCTTAACGGCATGGTTCCTCGGTCCCCGGGCGGAAAACGCCAGCGTCTGGACCGAGATGTTCGATCACATCTTCCAGGATTACGTCCACTGGCGCCGGAACTACTTCCCGGCCGACCCGTGGATCGTGGGCCGGGTCAAGCGGCGGAGCCCTGAGCACGAGTCCTGGCTCGACACACTCACCACCCAGCTCGACGCCACCCTGAGCGAGCTCAAGTTCCACTTCCCGCTCCATTCGCCGCGCTACAACGCGCACATGGTGTCGGAGCAGAGTCTCCCCGCGGTCCTCGGCTACTTCGCGGGGCTGCTCTACAACCCGAACAACGTCACCAGCGAGTCGGCCCCGATTACCGTCGCGCTGGAGATCGAGGTCGGCCGGATGATCGCGGGGATGCTGGGGTACGACGCGCGACAGTCCTGGGCCCACATCACGAGCGGCGGGACGATCGCCACGACCGAGGCGCTCTGGGTCGCCCGCTCGGTGCAGTTCACTCCCTTCAGCGTCCGGGACTACTGCCGGGCCACGAAGCTCCCCTTCACCATCCCGCTCCCGAACGGCACCGAGGCCCCGGCAGCCGAGGTGGATGACGCCACCCTCGTGGCGCTTCGCCCGCAGGACACCCTCCGGCTGCTCCGCTCGCTGGCACGCGCTGTCCAGGCCGCCACCGGCCGGACCAGCGAGGCGGTGGTCCACGAGCTCAACGACTACGTGGCCGAGAATCGCTTCAACGTCTCCCGCCATGGACTCGGCCCGGTGCTGGCCGCGACCGGACTGCGTCCGGTGGTCTTCGCCACGGCGGCGGCGCATTACTCGATCGCCAAGGCCTGCAACGTCCTGGGGTACGGCGAAGCCGCGCTGCGGCTCGTCCCGGTGAACGAACGCTTCCAGCTCGACGCCGAGGCGCTCGCCGCCGCCCTCGACGCGCTCGCTCCCGACGAGTATGTGGCCGCGGTCGTCGGTGTCGTCGGAACCACCGAGGAGGGCGCGGTCGACCCGATTCACCGGATTCGCGACATCCGCGCGACCCGGGAGAAGCGGCGGAACCGCTCCTTCTGGCTCCATGTCGACGCCGCCTGGGGCGGGTATTTCCGGACCCTCTTCCAGGGCCTCCCGGTCGCCCACATGCCCAACGCCGACATCGAGACGGTGGCCGCCGAGTACGCCCGCGTGCTCGATGTGCACCAGCGCTTCGACGTGGAGGTGGGGACCGACACCAGCGACATCCGGACCTACGAGACCCGGTGGGGCGACACCGAGACCTGTGCCGCGTTCCTCGCGATGGCGGAGGGCGACTCCACTACCGTCGACCCGCACAAGATGGGGTATATCCCGTACCCCGCCGGCGTGATCGCCTTCCGGAGCGGGATGGTGACGGAGTTCATCACCCAGCGGGCGCAGTACATCGCGGACGAGCCCGACGGGATCGGCGCGTTCGAGATGCAGCAGCGGGCCCCGGCCTTCGGGCCGCACATCCTCGAGGGGTCGAAGCCCGGGGCGGCGGCGCTGGCATGCTGGCTGGCGCACCGGACCATCCCGCTCACCACCGACGGGCATGGCAAGGTGGTACGGACCAGTCTCCAGAGCGCCCAGCGGCTCTGGCGTCTCCTGGGCGCCCATCAGCATCTCTTCCGCCGGCTGGAACAGGAGCGAGGGGCGGCGACGCCGCTCCCCACCCCCTTCACCTTCATCCCGATCACGGAGCCGCAGACCAACATCGTCTGCTTCGTCGCCCGGCCGGCGCAGTGGGACCAGGGCGGCATGCGGCCGGCCTGCGTGCCGCTCGCCGAGATCAACCGCCTCAACGAACGGATTTACGCCGCCGCCAGCGTGCCAGGGGCCCGGACCCACCGGCCTTCGACGGTGCAGCCCTTCTTCGTCTCACGGACCCGCTTCGAGGAGCGGCAGTATCAGGCCGAGAGCCTGCGGCCGTTGCTGACGCGTCTGGGGGTGGGCGTCGAGGAGTATCGGCGGGAGGGACTGTTCGTGCTTCGCTCGACAGTGATGAATCCCTGGCACGAGGAGGCCCAGCAGGCGGGGATCGACTACCTCTTCGACTTCGTCGGGTTCCTCCACCGGGTGGCGGCGGAGAGTCTGGAGAAGTGAGTGGGGGGAGGGGAGAAGGAATCTCGCTGTTCTCCGTTCTCCCTTCTCACTCCTCGCGTCGCCCCTGCCCCGTCACCATGCCCGTCACCGTCTCGCGCTTCTTCATCCGCATCAACTCGAACTTGAAGCTCTCGCCGGGTTCGTAGCTCTGGAGCACCCGGAAGAGCTGGCCCGGGGTCTGCACCCGTCGCCCGTCGACCGAGAAGACCACATCGCCCGGCTTGAGCCCGAGCTTCGCATCCGCCGGGATGTTGATCACGAGGACCCCGTCGGCGGTGCCGAAGTAGCGGCCGAGCTCCGGGTTGAGCGGCACCAGCTCGAGATCGGCAAGGGCCGAGGCGAGCATCATCAGGCGCGGCATCCGCATGGTGAACTCGCCGGGCCGGGGGCCGTTCGCCTCGACCCGCATGCGAATCTCGGGGTCGCCTTCCATCTCCCGGATCTGCCCCTGGATCTCCGGGATGCCTTCCCGGGTCGTGAGGGTCCAGACCGGATCGTCTCCCGCGACGACGACCGCGTTCCGGCGGTCCCTGCCCCGCTGGTACTGCACCACCACCGAATCCCCCGGCTTGATCGACGCCCCGATCAGGGACAGCGCGAGTCCGGGCGCGGGGCGTCCCTGGCCCAGCCTTGGATCGCGCTCGGCCAGCGCCCGGCCGTTCAGCCGCACGATGATGTCCCCGCTTCGGATGCCGGCCTTGTCGGCCGGCCCGCCGGGCGTCACGCTCTGGATCAGGGCCCCGATGGTATCGGTCGCCGGTGAGCCGAGGTTGACCACCACCCCGATCCGGCCACGGCGCAGGGTGAGGACATCCACCCGCCCGTAGACCTGGCCCCGTTCGGGGGGAAAGTCGGGGAGTGGCCGCGGCTGTTCCTGCGCGGCCAGCGGGCCGGCCAGGGACAGGAAGACGAGCCCGGCGGCGATCGCGGCGCGTGGAGTGATGGTGGGACGTGCCATGGGGATGACCTGCGGTGCCTCAGTACCCGACCGCGCTCGCGCGAGTCATGTGAACGTCGACCAGCGCGTTGAGGAGTCCGACCCGCTGGCGATAGAGGTCGAGCATCTCGGCCTCGCGCTGGCGTGACTGCAGCTGGCGGATCGACATGAGCTGCTGGTCGACGAGGGCGATCCGGTCCTCGAGTTCGCCGGCGACCCGGACAGTCCGGCCGTCGGTGACGCGGGCATCGGGATTGTAGCTGTGAATGAGCCGCTCCAGCTGCTGGCTCTGGGCCATCGCCTGGTCGAGCGCGAGCTGCTGGGTCTGGTCGCCGGCGGGGTGACGGAGCCGCGCGGCCACGACCACCGCGAGCACCGCCGCGGCGGCGAGACCCACCCACCCGGCCCGCCGCATCAGCCGGCGGCGGCGCTCGGCCCGGAGCTTCCGCTCCAGCGCCGGCCACTGGTCACGCGCGGGCCGGAGAGACGGCAGCGCCCGGAGGCGGTTGGCCCGCTGCTCCAGCCGCGCGACTTCGGCCTGGCATTCGGGGCAGGAATCGACGTGGGCCCGGAGTCCCGCGACGCCCGGCTCGAGCCCCGGCTCCCGGAGCTGCAGCAGCTGGTCGAGGGTCGGGTGGGTCACGCGACCGATTCCTCTCCCAGCCAGCGGCGGAGCCGGGTGTGGGCCCGGGCCAGCTGGGACTTGGAGAAGCTCACGGTCTTCCCCATCATGCCGGCGATTTCTTCGTGGGTGTAACCTTCGACATCGTGGAGCCAGACGACCGCGCGGCTCGTCTCGGGGAGGCGCTCGAGCGCCGCCTCGAGGTCCATCCGGAGCCCATTGTCGCTGCGGGGGGCGCGGTGCATGTCGTCGTCGAACTCGTCCGCGTCCCGGTACTTGTTCCGGCGCAGCCGCATCAGCGCCTTGCTGGCCGCGATGGTGCGGACCCAGCCCCAGAGACTGCCGTCTCCCCGGTACTGGTGAATGCTGCGGCAGACCTCGAAGAAGGTCTCCTGCAGCACGTCCTCGGCGTCTTCGACCGTCCGGCAGATGCGCCGGGCCAGGTTATAGACGGGAACCTCGTAGGCCCGGTAGACCTGCTCGAAGGCGGTCAGGTCCCCGGCCCGGGCTCGGGCCAGCAGTGCTGGGGCGTCGGCGATCACGTAGGCGTCCGTCATGGCTCGGTGAAAGATGCTCAGGTCAGACACGAGGTTGCATACCTGAAGCGCCTACGTACGCATGGGAGGGGCGGTTGGGTTGCCGCCTACAAGACACTATAGCTACATTATAACGACCGTGACATGCCGCCGCGGCAGCCGACGGCCCCAAGCTGGCGGCCACATCAGGCCCGAAGGGCCGCAGGGAAACCCCTGCGGCCCTTCGTCTTAGCCTGTCAGTCCTGGTCTCGAGCTACGGCCGGCAGCCCACCGCGCCGAGCACATCGAGGCGGCCGCTGCCGAAGATGGCCCGCGGACCGATGAAGTCGGCACTCCGCTCCAGACAGGCCTGCACCAGCGCCGGGAGCCCGACCCGGCCGAACTTCGCCTTGAGCACGGCCGCGGCGCCCGAGACATGCGGTGCCGATTCCGAGGTCCCGGCGATGCCGAGATAGCTGAGCGGGCCACAGGAGAAAGGCAGCTCGATGCCGGGGATGGCGTATTCGCTGCAGGGGGCGAGCAGGAAGTCGAGGTCGCTGCCGCCGTCGACCCGGTCACCACCCGGGGCCATCAGGTCGACACCGGTCCGTCCACCATAGTTCGAGTAGCTCGCGAGCCCGTCGAAGTTGGCCTGGTTGACCGGGGCCACGGCGCCGACGCTGATCACGCCGGGGAGCTGGGCCGGGATCACCAGGAGGTTCCGGGGATCGCGGTCGAGATCGATCGCGTCATTCCCCGACGAGGCGACCACGACGCTCCCCTTCAGGTTGGCGCGGAGGATCGCACGCTCGAGCAGCCTCACGACCTGGCGGGCATCGGGGTCGGAGAGGTCCACCGTCCCGCCCAGGCTCATGTTGATCACATCGGCGCGATTGTCCGCCGCCCAGTTGATCCCCGCGATCACGTCGGCAAAGCTCCCGCTCCCCAGCACGTCGAGCACCTTCCCGGAGCAGAGCCGGGCGTCGGGCGCCACCGACGCGACGCCCAGCCCATTGGTGGAGATGTACCCGGCGGTCGCGGTACCGTGGAAGTTGTAGTCGAGGGAATCGAGGTCACCGGCGAAGAGCGGATCGCTGATGAACGACGTGACCAGCCCCGGCTCGAGCTTCCCCTGGAAGTCGATGTGATCCGGATCGATGCCGGTATCCAGGATGCAGACCAGCGAGCCGCGGCCGCCGGTGGACCTGGCCCACGCCTGGTCGGCCCGGACCTGCCGGATGTTGTACTGGAAGGGGTAGAAGAAGGCGCCGCTCTGGTCGGTGCCGGGGGTCCGGCTGGTCATCGACGTGAGCGACTTGAGGAAGACCGAGCTGGGGTCGGGGTGCGGAATGAAGTCGATCTTGAGGTCCTGGGCCACCGCCTCCACTGCCTGGTCACCCGCCAGCGTCGCCGCGCCGGAGGCCCCGATGCCCTTCACCACCGCCAGGTTCATGTCCGCGAAGCGCCGTTCAACCTTTCCGCCGAGACTCGCCACCTGGCTCGCGAAACTGCCGGGCTCGGCGCTCTTGAAGCTGACGAGATACCGGTCCGGCCGGGTCCGGACCCGGGAAAGCGGCGACAGGCCGAGTTTGTAGGCGTCGATTGGGCTCCGGGCAGCTGGAGCGAGGGGTTGCTCGGTACAGGCAAAGGCAGCCGAAAGAAGCAGGACACCGCCGGCGAGACGCCGGAGCGCGGGACGAAGCGCCATGAGGCCTCCGAGAGCACTGTTAGGTGATGCGGATTGACGTGCGGATGAGAGAAGCTGGTGCGCGCCGGGATTGCGGTCAAGAGAGCTGTTTCCGGCCGTTACAGGGGGGTACATCGCCGGGATTACATTTTACCGCATGACAACCGCCGCCCCCCCGCGCACCCCACCGCACGAATGGCTCCATCACCTCGAGGACGAGGCGGACGCCGCCTACCTCTACCGTGAGCTCGCGCTACTCGAGCGGAATCCGGCCCGGGCCGAGCTGTACCGAAAACTCGCCGGGGTGGAAGACCGGCACGTCGCGATGTGGCAGCAGCTCCTCCGCCAGGAGGGGCACGAGGCGCCTCCGGTGGCCCCCTCCAAGCGGGCCCGCGCGATGGCCTGGCTGGCCCGGCGGTTCGGTCCGAGCTTCCTCGCGCCGATGCTGCTCGAGGAAGAAGGCCGCGAGGTGAAGGGGTACCTGAGCCTCTATCGCCGGGCCCCACAGGGTGCGGCGGGCGAAACGGCCCTCACCCTCGCCAAGGAATCGGCCGAGCACGCCCAGGACCTGGCGACGCTGGTGGGCACCGATGGGGAGCCGTGGCACAAGACCGGAGCCGGCGGGATCCTCCGGAACCTGGTCTACGGCTTCAATGACGGCCTCACCGCCAACTTCGGTCTTGTTGCGGGTATGCTCGGTGCCCAGGGGCAGCTCAACATCTCGGCCCACGCGGTGATCGTGGCAGGCCTGGCGGGTGCGGCCGCCGACGCGCTCTCGATGGGGGCCTCCGGCTACCTCGCGGCCAAGAGCGAGGCCGAGGTGAACGAGCACGAGATCGCGATGGAGCGGGAGGAGATCCGGCTCATGCCCGACCTCGAGCGGGAAGAGCTCTCGCTGCTCTACCAGGCGAAAGGGATTCCGGCGGAGCAGGCGGAGGTCCTCGCCGCCGAGGTGATGCGGGACCCCGAGCGCGCCCTGGCGGAGAAGGTGGCGGAGGAGCTCAAGATCGCCGCGCCGAGCTCGAGCCCGCTCCGCGAGGCGTGGATCACAGGGACCGCGACGGCAGTCGGGGCGATGATCCCGGTGGCGCCCTTCCTGATCAGTACCGGGCCCGGGGCGATCTGGACCAGCTTCGGAATCTCCATGGCGGCGCACTTCGGCGTGGGGGCGGCGCGGAGCTTCTTCACCGGGCGGAGCATCTTCCGGAGCGGGCTCGACATGTTCGTGGTCGGGCTGGGGGTGGCGGCGGTCGGGTACTTCGTCGGCGAGTGGATCACGCGCCTGCTCTGAGACGCCCTCCTGGCGGCGGTGTGGCTGCCGGCCCGACGCGGGAGGGCTGAGCCGGTTTGCAGCAGCTCTGCGCGCGCGGTAGCATTGGGCGACCATCCCTCATTCCGGTTCCAGGAGCACCCCGTGCGCGCCACGCGTATGCTGGCCGTCATCGGCCTTTGCCTTCCCTGCCTCACCCTGCCGCTCTCGTCCCAGCAGGCCTCCCGACCCACGAGGAGCGGTGTCATGCGCATGCGACTGGTGAAGATCATGGACAGTCAGGGGTGGGGACAGCCGGTCGAGGTCGCCCGGCTCCTGGTGCCGTCGGACTGGAAGACCGAGGGGGGAGTGAACTGGGTCGGCAACATGGGGCGGTGTCCGCAGAACGTCATCCAGCTCCGCTGGCGCGCGATCTCCCCCGACGGGTTCACCGGGTTCGAGATCCTCCCGCAGTACGGCTGGGTCTGGTCGGACGATCCCACCCAGCAGCAGCTGATGCACAACTCGGCCGCGGGCAACCTCGCCTGCGACGCGAACCCGCTCTACAACCCGCCCGACTTCCTCGTACGGATGGTCCTCCCGCGGGTCCGTCCCGGGTTCCGCCCCATCCGGGCGGAGCCCCTCCCGAAGGTCGCCCAGCTGGAGCAGGCCAAGGCCAACCAGCTGTACGGGGCCACGATCCAGGCCGGCTATCTCCGCGGCGTGCGGGCCGAGACCGGGCGGGTGCGGATCCAGTACCAGCTCAACGGGCAGCCGGTCGAGGAGTGGATGGCGGCGACGATCCAGACGATCGCCTCGCCCAGCGCCAACACGGCGGCCCTGATGAACGGCAACGCGGCGATGACGTCGAGCAACTACGCGGTACTGGCGTACAACCTGGTGGGCACCTGGGCCAGGAGCGGGCAGCTCGACCAGCAGGACAAGCTGTTCGCCACCATGATGGCCTCGATGCGGCTCAACCCGCAGTACGTCGCCGCGGTGGCGCAGTGGCTCCAGAACATCGGCCGGATGCAGCAGCAGGCGGCGATCGACCGGCAGCGGATCTGGCGGGAGGCGCAGGACTACATCAGCAACAGCATTACCCAGACCTACCGCGAGAACCAGGCAGTGCAGGACCGGATGGCGGAGCAGTTCGCCCAGACGATCCGCGGGGTGGAGACCTACGTCGACCCGAAGACCAACGAGAAGGTGGAGCTGGTGGGCGGATACACCACGGCCTGGAGCAACGGGAAGGGGGAGTACATCCTGACCGACTCGCCGAACTTCAATCCCGCGGTGGAGTTCCAGGAGGAGTGGCGGGAGATGCGGAGACCACCGCGGTAGGCCGGGGCCGGCGGGTCAGGGGTCGCGGGCCAGGAACCGCTCCGCCACCGCCGGCAGCATCCCGATGAATGTCACGTCGCTGTTGACGATCAGCGCCAGCACCAGCCGCTGGTCGGGATAGATCACCAGGTTGCTGGTCCCGCCCATCGCGCCGCCGGTGTGACCGACCCGGCGACGGCCCGCGGCATCCCGCGTCGTCCTCCAGCCGATGCCGTAGCCGGTCTCGCTGCCATCCTTGAGCTTCTGCGAGGTCCAGAGCAGGTCCCGGGTCTCCGGCCTGAGCACCTTCCCGTCCAGCAGGTTCCGCCCCAGCCGCGCCAGGTCTTCCGCGGTCGAGAGGAACCCGCCGCCGGCCCACTTGTAGCTGTTGTCGACATACGGGGCGTTCTGGGCGGGACTCAGGCTGTCGGCGTGGACATAGGCCCGCGCGCGCCAGGGGATGATGCTGTCGGGGTACTCGGGGATGGTGCGCGTCATTCCCATCGGTCCGAAGACTCGCCGTTCCATGAACGGAAGGAACGACTCGCCGCTCGCGCCCTCGATGACCGCGCTGATGAGGTTCCAGCCGTAGGAGCTGTAGGAGTACCGCGTGCCCGGCTCGAAGAGGAGCGAATCACCGGCGAAGATGGCGAGCCCCTCGTGCACCGTGGGATAGGGCCGCATGCTCTCGAACTCGCCGTCGTTGTAGTGCCGGATCCCCGCGATGTGTCCCGCGACCTGTCGCACCGTGACGGGCCAGCGCTTGAGGGGGAAGGAGGGGACGTAGCGCTGGACCGGCTGGTCGAGATCGACCTTCCCCTCCTGGACCAGGAGTCCGAGTCCGATCGCGGTCACCGACTTGGAGATGCTGGCGATCCGGAAGCGGGTGATCGGGGTGACGGGGACCTGCTGCTCCACATCGGCGAGGCCGAACCCCTCGCTCCAGACGAGTTCGCCGTCCTTGATCACGGCGATCTGGGCGCCGGGAATGCGAAGCGCCGCCATGGTGTCGAGGATGAGGCGCCGGGAGGAGGCGATCGCGTCATCGTATCGCCCGGGCGTCTGTGCCTGGAGGGGAAGGGAGACCGCCAGGCAGACTACCGCGGCGGCGAGTCCCAGCGGTCCGTTGTTGCGCATAGCCCGTATTCAACAGAGAGACGTAGCGAGCGCAGAGGCGCAGAGCCTGCGCGGGCGGATTGCTCTGCGCCCTCGGCGTGTCCCGGTTGTCCTTGCCTTCGGACTCACCCGACCACGATGTTGAGCAGCCGGTCCGGGACGTAGATGACCTTCCTGATGTCCTTCCCCGCCACGAACTTCTGCACCGTCGCATCGGCCAGCGCGATGGCGAGGGCCTGCTCCTGGGTCGCGCCCCGGTTCACCATGACCTTCGCGCGAGTCTTGCCGTTCACCTGGACCGGCAGCTCGACCTGGCTCCCGACGGTGAGGGCTTCGTCCCACTGGGGGTACGTC
>DASZPT010000260.1:0-10805 GCA_035549935.1 Gemmatimonadales bacterium | reverse complement strand
TCCTCGACGACGCGCGCCACCGCGGCACGACGTTCCACGAGGTGCCGGTCAAGGCGATCCTCAACTCCCCCGCCACCACCGGGATGGGGTTCTGGTCGCTCAACCCGTACGTGGGGTGCGAGTTCGGCTGCACCTACTGCTATGCCCGGGAGACGCACAAGTGGGTAATGGAGAAGACCGCTGCGGGTGCACTGGGCGCTCTGCCGCCCTGGCTCGCCTTCGAGAAGCAGATCCTGGTGAAGACCAGCGCCGCCGCGGTGCTCCGCCGTACCCTTTTCCCGGCGCGAATGGCGGGCACTTCCCTGGTGATCGGGACCGCCACCGATCCCTATCAGCCCGCCGAGCGGCGCTTCCAGCTGACCCGGAGCATCCTCGATGCCCTGCGCGGCTGGCGGGGGCTCTCGCTCGGGATCATCACCAAGTCGCCCCTGATCCTCCGCGACCTGGATCTGCTGGTGGAACTCAACCGCCGGCACGAGCTGTCGGTGAACATCTCGATCGCCTCGGTCGACGGCCCGCTCCTCCGCCGCATCGAGGCCCGCTCCCCCGCGCCCCACACCCGGCTCCGCGCCCTCAAGGGCCTGGTCGATGCCGGGATCCACGCGGGGCTCCTGGTCGCTCCCATCATTCCCGGTATCACCGACAGCAAGGACGCCCTCGGCGCGATCATGGCCGCGGGGAAGGCAGCGGGTGCCCGCTACGTGGTCGGGTCGGCGCTCCGGCTCGGTCCCGCGGCGCGCACCCGTTTCCTTCCCCACCTGGCCGAGGAGTTTCCCGAGCTCGCCGCTCGGTATCAACAGCGCTTCGGGCACAGCGAGTCGCCCGGCAAGGACTACATTGATGCCCTCAGCCGGCGAATCCACGCGCTGCAGCTGGCGTACGGCTTCCCCACCGACACCGACATGAGCGGCCGCCGCCGGCGACAGGGGTATGCCCCGCGCAAGCCGCCGATTCCCGACAGCGCCATGCAGTGGAATCTGCTGTAGCCGCACGCGTCTCCATTTCCCCCAGTCCTCAACCGGTCCGCTCCCATGTCCATCGCCCAGAGCCTGCTCCCCGAGTACGATCACGAGATGGCCACGACCCGCACTCACCTGGCCGCCCTGCCCTTCGCCCAGAAGGACTGGAAGCCGCACGCGAAGTCGATGTCCCTCGGCGCCCTCGCCTTCCATCTCGTCGAGATCCCCTCGTGGATCGGGCCGACACTCACCCGGACGGAGCTGGACATGCATCCGGTGGGCGGGCCGCCCTACGTGCCCCCCAGTTTCGAGAGCGCGGCCGCGATGCTCGCCGCCTTCGACACCGTCGTGAAGTCGGGCCGCGCCGCGCTCGCCGCCACCACCGATGCCGACTTCATGGTGCCCTGGTCGCTCAAGTCGGCCGGCCAGGTGCTGCTCACCATGCCCCGTATCGCGGTGATCCGGAGCTTCGTGATGAATCACATGATCCACCACCGCGGCCAGTACAGCGTCTTCCTCCGGCTCAAGGACGTGCCGGTGCCGCAGTCGTACGGGCCGACGGCGGATGCGCAGTAGGCTGCAGCCATTCCCCACACCCCAACTCCGCTCACACCCCATGCCCACCATCCGCGGCCCGTTCGACGTGAAGCTGACGCCCCAGACCCCGGCACCGGGCGGCCCCGAGAGCGGCCTCGGCCGCATGACCCTGGACAAGCACTACCATGGCGCGCTCGAGGCCGCCGCGACCGGCGAGATGCTCACCGCCATGAGCCCCGGCGTGAAGGGCTCGGGCTGCTACGTGGCGGTGGAACAGGTGCGCGGCACCCTCGATGGCCGGCACGGGACGTTCATGCTCCGCCACCTCGGCACGATGACCCGCGGCACCCCGGAACTCACCATCGCGGTCGTCCCGGACTCGGGCACCGGCGACCTCACCGGTCTCACGGGGTCCATGGCGATCATCATTACCGAGGGGAAGCACGAGTACGAGTTGAACTACGAGGTATGAGGCTGTGGGCCGCACCGTCCTCTACATCGACCCGCCCGCCTTCTGCACCACGGTGGAAGGACTGGTGGCGCCCGCGCTCCGTGAACGTCCCGTGGCCGTCGCGCCGCCCGGCGCCGACCGCGCCACGGTGCTGGCCCTCTCGCTCGAGGCCCGGATCGCGGGGGTGACCCGCGGCATGCCGGTGAGCAAGGCGAAGAAGGTCTGCCCCGACCTGATCCTCTGCCCCCCCAATCCCCGGCTCTACGCCCGGGCGTCGCGCGCGCTGCACGAGATCCTGAGCCGCTACGCCCCGATCATCGAGCCCAAGGGATACGGCCACGCCTATCTCGACGTGACCGGCACCGGCCGGCTCTTCGGCCCCGCCATCGACGTGGCGGCGCGGATCGACCGGGAAGCCCGCGAGCGGCTCCGGCTCCCACTCGCGGTCGGCGCCGCCCAGAACAAGCTGGTGAGCGAGGCGGCGAGCGAGGTGATCAAGCGGGAGAGCGGGCAGGTGGGAAGGCGGGCCGCGGCGGCGGCGTTGCTCGACGTTCCGGTGGGGGATGAGCGGCTCTTTCTCGCGCCACAATCCGTCGAGCTGCTCCCCGATCTCGACCAGCGGATCCGCGAGCGGCTCGACGACTACCAGCTCGAGCTGATCGGCGAGGTCCAGGCCATCGACGATGCCGCGCTCGCCGCCGTCTTCGGCCCCCCGGGCCGCCTCCTCGGCGCCCAGTCGCGCGGGATCGATCCGCGCCCGGTGCTGCCGCCCGCGGTGAAGGCGGAGTTCCGCGCGGTGCACACCCTCGGCAACGACAGCAACGACCGGGCGCTGCTGCACCGCGTGCTGCGACACCTCACCGAGCGGCTCGGCGCCAGGCTCCGGGCGCGCCGGCTGGTGGCCCGCCGGCTGACCCTGCACCTCGCCTACACCGATTACATGACCGCGAAGCGGAGCGTGCCGCTGCTCTCCACCGCCCTCGACGCCGACCTGCTCCAGGCCGCGAGCCAGGCCCTGGCGCTGGCCCTCACCCGCACCGTGGCGCTTCGGGCGATCGGGGTGACGCTGGAGCGGCTGATGGAGGAGGAGATGCAGCTGGAGCTGTGGGGAGAGGTTGCACGTTCCGCGTTCCGCGTTCCGCGTGGTGATCCGATGACCAACCGGTCGCCGTACTCGGAAGTCCACGCGGCCCAACACGGAACGGGGAACGCGGAACGCGGAACGTCGATCCAGACCGCCCTCGACCGCATCCGCGCCCGCTGGGGCACCCGCGGCATCCGGGTCGGCCGGTAACGCCCCTACCGCGGGGATGAGGCCTCCGCCGGACAGAGCCGGTAGCTCCCGCCCTCCGGCTTGCAGATGGCCAGCTGCTTCACGAGCAGTTCCCCGACCAGCACACTGAGCAGATGCGGGTCGAATGCCCCGTCGCACCCGGCCCCGCCGGTAATGTGGACCATCTCCGGCTCGAGCCCCGTCATCATCTCGGTGAACAGGTAGATCCACGAATAGGGCCTCGCGTCGGTCGGCTCCACCAGGAGCGCGGTACCGCCGGCGATGATGTGCGGATCGGTGGCGTCGTCGACGAGGGAGAGGTGACAGGCCGCGCCACCCAGGGTGAATGCGACCTCGCGCCGGGTCCGTACCCGGAGGGTGACGACCTGGCTGTAGCTGCCGGTGGTCTGGGGCGCCGCCGTGAGCGAGAGCGCCGCGGGGGTCACGTCGACCAGCACCGGCGGATCGCTGATGCTGTCGGGGCAGTTGATGAAATACGGCGCCTTGCAGCTCCCCTTCACGCTCACCGTCTGCGGCAGGGCCGCCATGATCGCGTCATGGAACGCGGATTCGGTCGCCGGAATGCTCTCGAAGCGGGTCGGAGACCCCGTCGGATCGGCACACCCCGATCCCTGGCCGATGGCCAGCGCGCACACGATCGGGACCAGCAACGGCCGGCGCCGGCCCAGGGGGCCCGTCGACATCATGCGGTGACTCCGGGTGACTCGAGGCGAGAGAGATCGGCGGACGAGCGCGTCCACCCGGTGCAAGGACGTTCCCCCGCGCCCGGGACGCACACCGACTGGCCGGCCCCCGATGCGCGAGGAGCTACTGGCCCGGGATCGACTGGGTATCGATCGGAGAGGTGATCGCCGAGAGCCGGGCCCAGAGGGTGTCCGCCGAGGGCGGCGGCGGGCCGTCAAGCTCGAGCTCGCTCGCCCGGCGCAGGTACGGCGGCGGGGGCGGGGGCGGCGCGGCCTCGGCGATCTCGTAGACCTTGAGTGGCACGCTGAGCATGTCGCGCCGGATGGTCGAGGCCAGGCGCATCACCCGCCGCGGATAGCGGAGACAGGAGGGCGTGACGAGCCTGCCGAGACAGCCGTTGTAACGCCGGAGCGCCATCTCGGTGTTCCGGCTCCGCTGCAGCAGCATGTTGAGCAGCCGGGCGCCGTGACAGATGTTGGCCTCGATCTCCTCGAGGTCGGCGGGGCAGCCCCACCCGCCTTCGTGCATCGGCATCACCTGCATGAGCCCGACCGCGCCGACCGAGCTCTCGGCCGTCGGATCCATCGGGGTGTTTTCGACCATCAGGACCGCGGCGATGAAGCTCGGGCTCAGGTTGGCGCGCTGGGCCTCGAAGAGCACGGCGGCGGCGACCCGGTCGGCGATCTCCTGGTTGCCGCTGCGGAGCGAGAGTACGAACGCGAGCGGGATATAGGAGTGTTCCTGCAGGAGCGCGGTCTCGAGCGCCAGGCTGTCGACCCTGGGGCGCCGGACATAGGCCTTCCCCTGCTTCCCGCCCTTCGCGGCAGGCCGCGCGGCCGAGACCGCCGGCTTCGAGGCCGGTTTCTTCGAGGCGGAGGCGAGGGTCGGCCCAGGTTTCCGCGCTGCGGCCTTCACCGGGGCCTTGGCCGGAGCAGAGGCGGGCCTCGCAGCGGGGACGGCGGTCGCCGGCGGCGCATCGGCGGTCGAGAGCGAGGCCGGTGGCAACGACGCGGCATTCCGTGGCTCGGCCGCCGGTGCCGGCGCGGGGCGCACCATCACGCCCTGCCGCCCGCACCCGCTCGCCATCGCCGCGATCGCCATCCACAGCGCGACGCTGTTCGTCCGCATGCGAACCTCCCGTTCCGGTCGGGGGCTACGATCGGCAACCCCCGTTCCGCCGGGTAGTGTTCGATTCGATGGCGTCGAAAAGCGCGACGGCGGGAGGCCCTACGGTACGATGGCGTCGGAGCTTAGGACCGACACCGGAATTGTGATCTGCCTCACCCGCCGTTGCGGCAGATGAAATCCGGCACGATGGGCGATGCTTCGAGGGGTGCGGCGGGGAATCCCGGCTCGACCGTCCCTGTCAATTCGCGGGAGCGGAAGTCGCTTTCACGACCAGGCCAGCACGATCTTGCCGAAGTTGCGGTCCTCCTCCATGGCGATGTGGGCCGCCGCGATGTCGCCGAAAGGGTAGGTCGCACCGACCACGGGCTGCATTGCGACGCTCCCTCCGGTGAACCAGGGCGACACCCGCGCGCCGAACTCGCTCACCAGCGGCACCCGTTCGGCGAGGAGACGCGGGCGCATCACGCTGCCCACGATCTCGAGCCGCTTGCGGAGCACCGGTTCGAGACTCACCTCCGTCTTCGGGCCCTGCAGGAAACCGAGCAGGACCAGCCGCCCGCGGGGCGCAAGCGCCTCCAGGTTCTCCGCCAGCGCGGGCCCGCCCAGGACATCGAGGATCACGTCGACCGGCGCGGAGAGACTCCGGGCGGACCAGCCGCTCGCGGTGCTGATCGCCTCGTCGAGGCCGAGAGACCTCGCCTGCTCCAGCTTCGCCGGATTGCGGGACGTGCCGACGGCCGCGGCGCCGAGCCGCCTCGCGAGCTGCACCGCCGCGGTGCCGACGCCGCTTCCCACCGCGTGAATCAGGACCCGCTCGCCGCGCTGGAGCCGGCCCCGGGTAACGAGCGCGTCCCAGGCGGTGAGAAAGGCCTCGGGGATCGCCGCCGCCTGGGTGAAGGAGAGTCCGGACGGGATGGCGATCGCTTCGTCCTGGTGCACGACGACGTACTCGGCGTGGGCACCGCCCCCGACGAGACCCATCACCCGGTCCTTGAGCCGCCACCGCCGCGCACCCTGGCCGAGCATCTCGACCTCGCCGGCGTACTCGAGGCCGGGGATGTCGGCGGGCCAGCCGGGCGGTGCGGGATAGCGACCCTTCCGCTGCAGGATGTCCGCGCGATTGAGCCCGGCCGCGCGCACCCGGACCCGGATCTGCTCCGGGCCGGGCACGGGGGCTTCGACATCACGCAGGTGGAGGACGTCGGTGCCGCCGGCTCCGGCATGCACCACGGCACGCATGAGGGTCATGCGGGGGAAGGTACAACGGGAGTGCGGGAGTTCCGAGTTCCGGGTGTCAGCCCGTGGCGGGGATGGTTGCCTGTTCCCACCGCCGCACCAGCGCCGCCATGCGTGCGGCCTCCGCGGCGCCGGCCCGATGGCCCGACGCGGTGAGCCGGTAGTAGCGCCGGGGCGGTCCGCCGGACTCCTCGTCCGGGCCCTCGGTCGAGGTGATGAGCCCGTCCCGCTGCATCTCCTTGAGCGTGCGGTAGAGCGTCGCGGGGCCCAGGAGCCAGCGCTCGGTCGGATCCTCCTGCAGCTCCTGCATCAGGCGATAGCCGTGCCGCGGGCCATCGGCCAGCGCGAGCAGGATCGCGAAGACCCGGGGATGCAGCGAGGCGGGCCGGGGCAATTCACTCATGACGCAGTACCTCGACCGGCTGAGTCTCGAGTGCGCGCCGGACCGGGCCGGCGGCGGCGATCCACCCGATGCCGAACAGTGTGACGACGATACCGGCGTAGGTGAGCGGGTCGAGGGGGCTCACGCCGAAGAGGAGGCTGCTGAGCAACCGGCTGAGGCCGCCGGCGAGGAGCAGCCCAGCCCCGAGTCCGATGGCCGTGACCCGCATCCCTTCGCCCACCACCAGCCGGCGGATGTCCCAGGGACTCGCCCCGAGCGCGAGCCGTACCCCGATCTCCCGCTTGCGGCTCTGCACCCGGTACGAGATGAGCCCGTACAGGCCCAGGGCGGCCAGCACCAGGCCAGTCAGGCCGAACGCCGTCGCCATCATCATCGCGATGCGATTCGGCAGGAGCGCCATGCCGATGTAGGTGGTGTAGGCCCCCGCCTGCGCCACCGGCAGCTCGGGATCGACGGAACGCAGCGCTTCGCGGATCTCGCGGGTCGGCGCGGTCCGCCCCGGCTGCATGCGGACCAGCAGGTTCACCGAGTTCCCGGTCTGCTGCGCCAGTGGGAAATACGCCATCGGGATGGGCGCCTCACCCAGGTGGCGGTAGTTCGCGTCCGCCGCGAGCCCGACGACCTCGAGCGGCGTGGCGGAAGTCCCGGAACCGAGATTGAGCTGCTTGCCGATGGGATTCTCACCCGGCCAGAGGCGCCGGGCGAGGGTCTGGTTGATGATGACGACCGCGGGGGCGCCGGTCCGGTCCGCGGAGGTGAAGGCGCGCCCGCGCTCGAGACGGATCCCGAGGGTGCTGAAGTACCCGGGCGTGACTCCGGCGAAGTCGGTGTTGAAGATCCCCACGCCCTGCTCCGCGGGCCGTCCGGGCAGGGAGAGCTGGGTCTCCTTGATGCTGTTGCCGAGCGGGAGGATATCGGCACTCGCCACCGAGACGACGCCCGGAATCGCGGATGCGCGTTCCTCGAGGGCCTGGGCCAGCTGGATCATCCGCGCATCGTCGTAGCCGCGGACGCTCGGTTCGAGCGAGAGGATCTCGACGTTTGCAGGATTGAACCCCGGGTCGATGCCGCCCGCCTTGCCGAGCGCCCTAACGAAGAGCCCGGCGGTGACAAGCAGGCAGGCGGTGCCCGCCAGCTGTCCCGCGACCAGCCCGCCCCGGAGACGTCCACGGGCCAGGCGGAAAGTCGAGGCGCCTTCGCGCAGGGTGAGCGCCGGGTCGGAGCGGGTCGTCTCGAGCGCGGGCGCCAGCCCGAAGACGACGCCGGCCACGAGCGTGATGCCGAGGCCGAGGGCCAGGACCAGGGTGTCAGGATGGAAGTCGAAGGTGAGCGGGACCGGCACGGGTGGCTGGATCCCCGCGAGGAGGCGGGTCGCGCCGAAGGCGAGAGCCGCGCCGCCGAGTCCGCCGAGCGAGAAGAGCGCGACACTCTCCGTCACCATCTGACGCACCAGCCGGCCGCGTCCCGCGCCCAGGGCGAGCCGCACCGCCGTCTCGCGTCCGCGGGTCGAGGCGCGCGCCAGCAGGACACCACCGACATTCGCGCCGGCGATGAGCAGGATGAACCCCGCGAGGAGCGTCAGCAGCCCGAGGAAGCCGCCGACCGGCAGGAGGGCATTGGCCGGAATCGGGAGGTAGCGCAACACCGCGACCGAGCCGTCCGCGTCGAGACCCGCCTGGCGTGCCGCCTCGGCGGTGGTGGCGCTCAACTGCGCCGCCACCTGGCTCCGCGTGGCGCCGGGGGCGAGGCGACCCAGCATCTCGAGCCACTTGCTGTTGCGGCCGGCGAGGACCTCCCGGCCGGCGAGAACGTTGTTGAGCTCGACCGGCACCCAGACCGCCACATCGAGCCCCGCGAACTGTCCCTGGAACCCCCGTTCGGCGACGCCGATGACCGTGAGCGCCTGCCCGTTGAGGGTGATCGACTTGCCGAGAATCGCCGGGTCGGCGTCGAAGCGGCGCCGCCAGAGCGCCTCGCTCAGCACCACCACCGGCGGGCCGCCGATCCGGCTCTCCTCGGCGTTGAAGAACCGCCCGAGGAGCGGACGGGTACCGAGGACGGCGAAGTAGTCGCCCGTCACCTGCAACGCCATCTCCAGCCTCGGCTCGTCGCCCGTGCGCAGACTCGCGGCCAGGGGCGCGAAGGCCGCCACATTGCTCAACCCGCCATGCGCGGCCGCGAAGTCCTGGTACTCGGGATAGGAGAACGAGTGGAAGCCCGAGCCATCCTTCGAGACGGAGTGGATGGTCACGATCCGGTCGGGGTCGACCACGCCTGCCGGTGGCCGGAGGAGGAGCGCATTGGCGACGCTGAACATCGTCGTGGTGGCACCGACTCCGATCGCGATCGTGACCGCGGCGACCAGCATGACGACCGGCGCGCCCTTGAGCGAGCGGAGGGCGTATCGCAGATCCTGCAGCAGCGTTTCCATTCGGGTGGCGTCTCCACGCGGGCGGGGCTGAGCGAGCCGGTCCAGCCACTCGGCGGGAATGGTGCGGACCAGATCGATGAGGACGGCGACGAGGACCCGACCCCGGTGTGCCGCGCCCCGGGCATCGCGCCAGGAGGCGTCGAAGGCACGGCAGAGTTCCGCCTCCGCTTCCCGCCGGAACTCTGCGGGATATAAGGAGAGGCAGCGGCGATAGACTCGTGTGGGCCGGGAGATGGGGACTATATCCACGGCCGGATATACGGCGGGGATGCTGGGATGTTTCAGAGCGCAATGCCCCGACCCCCGACCCCAACCCCTTGACCATCGGCAGCTACGCCCCGAAGTTACCCAAACAAACACCGAAACCAATGACCACCTACTGCGACATCGCCCCGGGGCACGAATGGCACGGCCCCTACCACGACCGGGAGTACGGCTTTCCCCTCCGGGGCGACGCCGAGCTGTTCGAGCGGCTGGTCCTCGAGATCAACCAGGCGGGATTGTCGTGGCTCACGATTCTCAAGAAGCGCGCGGCCTTCACCGAGGCCTACGACGGATTCGATCCCGAGATTGTCGCGCGCTATACAGCGCGTGATGTGAAGCGGCTCCTCGGCAACGCGGGGATCATCCGCAACCGGCTCAAGATCGAGGCGGCGATCGCGAACGCGAAGACGGTCCTCGCGCTGCGTGAGAGCCACGGCGGCTTCCACGAGTGGCTCCTGGCCCATCACCCTCTCGGCAAGCCGGAGTGGGTCAAGCTCTTCAAGCAGACCTTCCGCTTCACCGGCGGCGAGATCGTGGGGGAGTTCCTGCTCAGCACCGGCTGGATTCCCGGCGCCCATGTCGAGCGCTGCCCGGTGTATGCGAAGGTGGTGAAGAAGCGGCCGATGTGGTTGCGAGAAGGCCGGAGGCCGGAGGGGAAAGGGGAGAGTTGACGGCTCCCGGACACGCATCGACGACCAGCACTCATCCCGCCTCCCGCCTCCGGCCCCATGTTCACCCACCTCCACACCCACTCCTGGTTTTCCTTCCAGACCGGCGTCTCGAGTCCGGAGGCGCTCTGCCGGGCGGCAGTGGAGCGGGGATACACCGCCCTCGCCTGCACCGACACCAACGGGGTGTACGGCGCGGTCGAGTTCCAGCAGGCGGCGCTGGCGCACAACCTCCATCCCATCCTGGGCGCGCACCTGGTCGCAGGCGGCCAGGAGGCGCTGGCCCTCGCCACGGACGACCGGGGCTGGGGCGCGCTCTGCCGGGCGATCACGGCGATCCACTGGGCGGCGGCGGGAGGGCGAGGCGGCACGGCGGCCGGTGAGCCGGTCTTTTCACTGGCCCGGCAGCTCGGGGCCGATCGCGAGGGGCTGATCCTCCTCTCCTGCGACACCGCCCTGCTCGACCAGGTTGCCCGGCTCTCCGGCCCGCGCGATCTCTACGCCGAGCTTCGGCCGGGGAAGGAACGGCACGCGGTGGGCGCCGCGGCGAAGCGGCTGGGCCTGCCCACCGTGGTGACCGGCGCGGTGCAGTTCGCCAACCCGGAGGAGTGGCAGACGCACCGGCTGCGGGTGGCGATCGCGGCGAATGCGGCTATTTCGAACCTGGACCATCCTCCACCCGACGCGGAACGCGGAACGGGGAACGCGGAGCGAGGAACGCGGAACGCGGAACGGTCGGCGGGGGGGCGG
>DASZPT010000259.1:0-4420 GCA_035549935.1 Gemmatimonadales bacterium | reverse complement strand
GACCTGCTGATTCTCGATTCGATTCAGACGGTCTACACCGAGGCCCTCGAGAGCGCGCCGGGCAATGTCGGCCAGGTCAGGGAATGCGCCGCGCGCCTCATGCGGTTCGCGAAGGAAACCGGCGCCGCCGTCGTGGTGGTCGGCCATGTGACCAAGGGTGGCGGCATCGCGGGTCCCAAGACCCTGGAGCACATCGTCGACACCGTGCTCTACTTCGAGGGGGAAGCGACCCTCGACCACCGGCTCCTCAGGGCCACCAAGAACCGGTTCGGCTCGGTCGACGAAATCGGGGTCTTTTCCATGACCGGGCACGGCCTCGAACCGGTCGCGAATCCCTCGGCGCTCTTCCTGGCCGCGCGGGCCACCGGCAGCGCCGGGAGCGCCGTCACCGCGCTCATGGAGGGGACGCGGCCCATGCTGGTGGAGGTGCAGGCCCTCGCGGCGCGGAGCGGCTTCGGCACGCCGCAGCGGGTGGCGACCGGGCTCGATCACAAGCGCCTCGCCGTGCTCCTCGCGGTACTGGAGCGGCGGGGCGGGACCTCGTTCGCCGATCTCGATGTCTTCGTCCAGGTGACCGCCGGCGTGCGGCTCACCGAGCCCGGGTCCGATCTCGCCGTGGCCGCCGCGCTCCTCTCGTCCGTGCTCAACCGCCCGGCCCCGCCGGACGCTCTCTTCCTCGGAGAACTCGGCCTCGGTGGTGAGGTCCGGCCGATCGGCGGCCTCGACCGGCGCCTGGTGGAGGCGGCGCGGCTCGGGTTCCGGCGGGTGTTCGTCTCGGGGCGTACCGGCACCCAGGTGAGCGGGCTCACCCTGGTGGGGCTCGATCACGTCGAAGGGCTGGTGCAGGCGCTTGCCGCGTGACGTCGGCGTCGTGATCGTCGCGGCGGGGCAGGGTGTCCGCATGGGGGGAACCACCCCCAAGCAGTACCGCGAGCTTGCCGGCGTCCCCATGCTGCTTCGCTCCCTCCGGCCGTTCACCTCGCATCCGGAGGTGGACCATGTGGTCGTGGTCCTGCCGCCGGGCGACGTCGCGAGCCCACCCGCCTGGCTGGCGGGCCTCGCGGGGGGATCCCTGAGCCTCGTGGCCGGCGGTGCCGAACGGAGCGACTCGGTGGCCCACGGCCTCGCGGCCCTGCCGGGCCACTGTGCCGTCGTCCTGGTCCACGATGCCGCCCGTCCGCTCGTCGATCGTCCCACCATCGACCGGGTCCTCGACGTCGCCCGGACCGGCGCCGGCGCCGTGCCTGCCGTCCCCCTCGGCGACACGGTCAAGGAGGCCGTCGCCGACGACCCCGCCCTCACCATCCGTGGCACGATCCCGCGCGACCGCCTCTGGCGGGCCCAGACGCCCCAGGGCTTTGCCCGTGCGCTGCTGGAAGAGGCGCACGCGCGGGCCCGAAGCGAAGGACTCCGCGGCACCGATGACGCCATGCTGCTCGAACGGCTGGGGGCCCCGGTGCGGCTGGTTCCGGGCTCCTCGCTTAACTTCAAGGTCACCACGGAAGAGGACTTCCGGCTGGCGGAGCTGATCCTGAGAGACCGTACCTGACACCCATGACCCACATCCTTCTCGTCTGCACCGGCAACACCTGCAGGAGCCCGCTCGCCGAGGCGCTCCTCAGGAAGAAGCTGGCCGAACGGGGCGTGGACGGCGTGGAGGTGTCGTCTGCCGGGACCGGAGCCTGGGATGGGGCCCCGGCCAGCGAGGGGGCGTATCTCGTGGCCCTCGAGCATGGGCTCGACCTCTCCGCCCATCGGGCCCGGCTGCTCACCCGTGAACTGGTCGGCTCCAGCGATCTGGTCCTCACCATGGCGCGGCACCACCGGGCCCGTGTGGAGCAGCTCGGCATCGCGGGTCATGCGCACCTCCTCGGCGAGTACGCCGGCCGCACCGGCGCCGAGGCGGAGGTCCGTGACCCCTTCGGGGGAGACCTCGAGGGATACCGCGAGACCTTCATCGAGCTCGACACCATGCTCGGCGGCGTGGTCGAGCGCCTCGAACGCGAGCGGCTGGGTGATCGGCGGTAAGACCCGGGTCTTCGCCATCCTCGGCGATCCGGTCGCGCATTCCCTCTCTCCCGCGATGCACAACGCGGCGTTCCGTGCCCTCGGCCTGGACGCGGTCTACGTCGCACTCCGGGTATCCGCCAACGACCTTCCGGGGCTCCTCACGGCGGTGGCGCGCGCGGGTGGGGGCGGGAACGTCACGGTCCCGCACAAGGAGGCGGCGAGCGGGGCCGTGACCCATCCCTCCCGCCGGGTCGCTGCCCTCGGGGCCTGCAACACCTACTGGGGGAGCGGGGAGCAGGTCCACGGCGACAACACCGACGTGGACGGCGTCCTCGCCGCGCTCGACCAGCTGGAGGCCCCGGCCACTGCCTGGCTCATTGCCGGTACCGGCGGCGGGGCCCGCGCGGCGGTCGCCGCCGCCGTGAGCCGGAATGCCGCCGTCGCGGTCCGCTCGCGCGATGCGGGGCGGCGTCTCGAGTTCGAGGCCTGGGCCCGCGGCCTCGGGGCCCGCGTTGTCCCGCCGTCGGAATGCGAGGTGCTCATCAACTCCACCCCGCTCGGCCTCAAGCCCGGCGATCACCTCCCGCTCGCTCTCGAGGCCGCCCCGCAGGCGCAGGCGGCGTTCGACATGGTCTATGGCAGGGGAGAGACCGCATGGGTGCGGGAGATGCGGCAGGAAGGGCTCCGCACCGCCGACGGGCGGGTCATGCTCGTGGCGCAGGGGGCCGCTGCATTCCGCCGCTGGTTCCCGGACGAAGATCCACCGGTGGAGATCATGCGGGCGGCCGTGAATGAGGCGCTTCGCTGAGGCCCTCGCGACCCTCGAGCGGGCCGACCGGTGGCTCCTGCCAGGCGCCTGTCTCCTCTGCCAGGAGGTCGCCGAGGGCGGGGATGCCGATCCGCTGATCTGCGCCCTCTGTCTCGGCCGCTTCCGCCGCCTTCCCCATCCGCAGTGCCGCCGGTGTGGCGAACCCCGATCCTCCATCGACCAGCCATGTCGGGTCTGTGCCGGGTGGCCGGCGGGGTTCGGCCCGGTACGAAGCGCGGTCTGGCTCGATGACGCCGCGCGTCGCGCGATGCACCACCTCAAGTACGGGGGCTGGCCCCGGATCGGCGAGGCCCTGGCCCGCCTCATGGCGGAAACTCTCGACGCGCCCCCCGAGGCGATCCTGGTCCCGGTGCCGCTCTCCCGCCGCCGGTTCCGCCGCCGGGGGTACAACCAGGCCGAGGCGCTGGCGCGGGGCTTGGGGCGGCATTCGGGGCGGTTGGTCCGCACCGACCTCCTGGTCCGCGTCCGCGAGACCGGCACCCAGACGGCGCTGGCGCCGGAGGCCCGTCAGGCTAATGTGCGTGACGCCTTCGCCCTGCCCGACGGGGCACGCTCCCTCCTCCGGAAGTCGGGATTTCCCCTCGTGCTGATTGATGATGTCTTCACCACCGGGGCGACGCTCCGCGCCGCGGCCGCGGTCCTCGCGGAGGGTGGAACGAACCGCGTGGAAGCAGTTACCTTTGCGCGAGCTTTGCCGCCCCTGGGGTAGCCGTCGCGGCCATCATTCATCCCGCTGGAGCCGGAATGCCAATCAAAGTCGCCATCAATGGATTCGGCCGGATCGGCCGGAACGTGCTCCGCGCCGCCAAGAAGCTCGGCGCGAAGGAACTCGACTTCGTCGCGGTGAACGACCTGACCGACACGAAGACCCTGGCTCATCTCCTGACCTACGACTCGGTGCACGGGCGGTTCGACGGCACGGTCCAGGCGAGGGAGGACGCCCTGGTCGTCAATGGCGACAGCATCAAGGTCTTCGCGCAGAAGGACCCGGCGGCGCTCCCCTGGAAGGACCTGGGTGTGGACATCGTCCTCGAGTCGACCGGGATCTTCACCGACCGGGAGAAGGCCGCCAAGCACCTCGAGGCCGGGGCGAAGAAGGTCGTCATCTCGGCGCCGGGCAAGAAAGAGGACATCACCGTCGTCTACGGGGTGAACCACACGCGGTACGACCCCAGGGCCCACCACGTGATCTCCAATGCCAGCTGCACCACCAACTGCCTCGTGCCGGTGGTGAAGGTGATCCTGGAGAACTTCGGGTTCGTCAACGGCTTCATGACGACGGTGCACTCCTACACCAACGACCAGCAGATCCTCGACCTCCCGCACAAGGACCTGCGCCGGGCCCGGGCCGCGGCGCTCTCGATCATCCCTACCACCACCGGCGCCGCCAAGGCGACCAGCCTGGTGATCCCGGAAGTGAAGGGGAAGCTCGACGGCGTCTCCCTTCGGGTACCGACCTGCGACGTGTCGGTCGTCGACCTGACCTGCACGGTCGAGAAGGCCACCACGATCGAGGCGGTGAACGCCGCGTTCAAGGCCGCGGCCGCGAGCGGTCCCCTGAAGGGCATCCTGGCCGTGTCG
>DASZPT010000258.1:0-2758 GCA_035549935.1 Gemmatimonadales bacterium | reverse complement strand
CCAGCGGCCGATCGCGCCGGCGGCGACCCAGCTCGAGAGCTGGCGCCAGGCCGGGTTGAACCGGTGCTGGTGACAGGGCAGGACGACGCGCCCCGCCTGCCGTGCCGCCCGGGCGATCTGTTCCGCCTCGTCCAGCGACAGCGCCACCGGCTTCTCGCAGACCACGTGATAGCCCTGGCGGAGGGACCAGAGCACGAGGTCGAGGTGCGTCGCACTGGGGGTGCAGATGTCGACGAAGTCGATCGGGCCGAACCGCCCGAGGTCCTCTCTCGTCGCCACCACCGGGATGCCGTCGAACTCCTTCCCCGCGTGCGCCGGGTCGACCAGGGCCACGATTGTGAGCGGGTCGCCCTCGTGCGCGAGCGCGCGGAAGGCCGGCAGGTGCGACTGCCGGGCGATACCACCCGCACCGATCACCGCGCCGCGAAGGGTCCTCATGCGACCTCCCGCGCCGTGTCCGCCGCCAGGAGCCCCGCGAGCCGCCCTGCCTTCACCTCGTGCACGCGCCAGAGGGCCAGCAGCCCGACGTTGAGCGGGCCGATCGTCACCCAGCAGTAGCCGGCGGGCCACCCCGGCACCACCGTGAGGAGGAGCACCAGGAACCGGATGTTCTGGGCGATGAGCGCGCACCAGGTGATCGTCCGCTGCTGCGTGGCCCGGTACTCGGCCCGGAAGTCGGGGGTGGTGCCGCTCGTCCGGATCCGGCGCACCAGCGCCACCGAGGCGGCGAACATCCGCGCCTGGCGCGCCACGTAGTCCCGGTAGGCCCGGATGGCGACCCGGCGCCAGAAGCCGCCGGTCGGCACGGTGCCATCACCCTCGGGAAGGTCCAGTTCGCCCCCCTCACCCTCACCCGCCTCGAGGAAGGCGTGGCGCATGAAGTCGGCCCCGGCGCTCTGGAGCGCGTGGCTGATCCCGGTGGCCACGATGAGCGCCACCGCCCAGCCGCCCCAGCCGTCGAGGAGGAGCCGGACCATCAGGTGCAGGTAGAGGTTCAGGAACCGGAGGTTGTCCGACACCCCGTCCAGGATCCGCCCGAAGCGGGTCGAGCTCTGCCGGAGGCGGGCCAGTTGCCCGTCGGCGCTGTCGAAGATGTCGGACACGAGGAAGAGCCCCACGCCCAGCAGCGTGAGTCTGACCGACCGGTAGACCATGAGGTGCCCCGCGACCAGCCCGATCACGAGGCAGATCAGGGTCACCTGGTCGGGCGTGACCCGGGTAGGGTACAGCGCCCGGGCCACGCGGATGCCGGCGGGACGGAAGAAGTGGATGTCCGCCCACTCCTCGACCCCGCGGCCCTTAAGCGCCAGCTCGCTCGGCGGCCTCACGCAGGACCTCTTTCATGGTCGAGAGCGCCTCCATCGCCTCCGCCTCCTGGATCACCAGCGGCGGGTTGATCCGCACCACCGGCGAGTAGATCATCGCGAGGACCCCGCGCGCCAGCAGGGTGTCGAAGATCCAGCGCGTGAGCTTGCTGTCGAGCAGCTGGCGGGTGCCGGGACGGACCAGGTCCATGCCGAGCATGAGCCCCTTGCCCCGCACGTCGCTCACGATCGGGATCTCCCGCTCCCAGCCCCGCATCTCGGCCAGCATCGTGGCGCCGAGGCGGGCGCTGTGGGCCACGAGCCCCTCTTCGATGATCGTCTCGATCGTCACCCGCGCGGCGGCGGCCGCGAGCGGGTTGCCCCCGTAGCTCGAGGAACTGCCGCTCGGGTTGGCCCACGGCTTGGCGAAGGCCACTTCCTCGCGGATCAGGAGCCCGCTCATCGGGAACCCGCCCCCGAATCCCTTCCCGACCGTGATGATGTCCGGCACCACTCCCTCGTGCTCCACCGCGAACATCCGCCCCGTCCGGCCGAACCCGGTGATCATCTCGTCGCAGATGAGGAGGGCGCCCAGCCGGTCCGCAATGGCGCGAAGCTCCTTCAGGAATCCCGGCGGGGGAATGACGTTGCCCGCGGTCCCCTGGATCGGCTCGACCACGATCGCGGCGAGATCGTTGGTGGTTTCCGACTCGAGCTTCTGCTTGAGGAAGGAGAGACAGTGCCAGGCGCAGTCGGGATGCGTGAGGTTGAACGCGCAGCGGGCGCACGAGGCGTAAGGCGTCGAGAAGTTGCCCGGCATGAGCGGCCCGAGCCCGTGCTTGAACGAGGCGCCGAGGAGCGGCAACGCCCCGCCGGTCTTGCCGTGGAAACCACCCCAGAAGCCGAGGAACTCGGACTTGCCGGTCCGCGCCTTCGCGAGCCGGAGCGCGGCCTCGACCGCCTCCGCGCCGCTCGAGTAGAACTGGGTCCGGGTGATGTCGCCCGGGGCCAGGTCGGCGAGGAGCGCCACGAGGGCCGCGCGGTTCTCGCTCGTCAGGCTGCCGACGTGGATTCGCCCCAGCTGCTCCGACAGCGCCGCCACGTATCGCGGGTGGGCGTAACCGAGACTCGCCACTCCCACCCCGGCGAGGAGGTCGATGTAGCGGTTCCCGTCGACATCGATGAGGTTGGCGCCTTCACCCCGCTCGATGGCCAGGCGGCTGAAGAGAGCCACGCTCTGGGTGCCAGGCGCGAGGAACGCGGACTCGGCCTCGAACAGCTCGGCCGAACGGGGACCCGGCAGGGTCAGCGCTGGTGCGGTGGACGTCATCGAACACTCCGAAGGGAAGCCTGGCGCATCGCGAATCGGGCGATGGCCTCGCCGGCGGCGAGACGGAAGGGGGCAAAGCTGGGCCAGTCGTTGATGTCGATCAGGACCGGCTGGTCGGGGGCGG
>DASZPT010000257.1:0-5656 GCA_035549935.1 Gemmatimonadales bacterium | reverse complement strand
CACTGTGGTGAGGACCAGGCCTGGACGGCGGCGGAGGCTCCGCAACGCCTGCATCGCATCGGTGACCAGGGTGTCGAGCCAGCCGACGACATCGGCATCCCGGGTGCGGTCCATCACGATCGCGGTATTACCGAAGCGCTGCTCGGCATCGCGGCGGGCGGCCTCGGGGGACATTCCCCGCGCCAGGTTCTCCCGGGTGCGTTCCTCGATGTGAAAGGCGATCTCGTCGGCGAGATCATCGGCGAGCTGCCGGCGACCCCAGAGGGCGCCCGCGATCCGGTCGAAGAGTCCCATCTCAGGCCACCGATCCCGCGAAGCGGAGCACCGCACCGACGCCGGCGGTGAGCCGGCTCCAGTGCTCCTCTTCGGCGGTGAGCTGCTTGCGGCCGGCCGCGGTCAGCGCGTAGAACCGTGCGCGCCGCCCGGTCTCTGTCACTCCCCATGCCGAGCGGATCCATCCTTCCTGCTCCATCCGGTGCAGGGCGGGGTACAGCGACCCCTCCTCCACCCGGAGGAGGTCGTCGCTGACCCGCTGGATGTGGCTGGTGATGGCGTACCCGTGCAGCTGCCCGCGGGCGAGCGTCTTGAGGACCAGGAGGGTGAGGGTGCCCTGAAGCACATCGGTACGGGCGCGGGCCATGGCGTCGGACTCCTAGAAATCTATGCCTAGATATCTAGGGTTCAACGCCCCTGGCCGCAAGGCCCGCGCGGAGCTACGGCGTGGCTTCGCTCGCCCCGACGGCCGCCAGCATGAACGCGTAGCGGAAGGCGGCCTCGTGCAGCCGGTCGTACCGGCCCGAGGAACCGCCGTGGCCGCCGGCCATGTTGGTCTTGAGGTAGAAGGGGTTGTGGTCGGTCCGGGTGGCGCGGAGCCGCGCGACCCACTTGGCCGGCTCCCAGTACATCACCTGGGAGTCGTTGAGCGAGGTGGTCACCAGCATCCAGGGGTAGTCCTGCGCCCGCACGTTGTCGTAGGGCGAGTACTGCATCATGTAGTCGTACTGCTCGCGGATGCGGGGATTCCCCCACTGCTCCCACTCCTGCGCGGTGAGCGGGAGCGACGCATCGAGCATCGTGTTGATGACGTCGACGAAGGGCACATCGGCCACGATCGCGCGGAAGAGGTCGGGCCGCATGTTGGCCACCGCGCCCATGAGGAGGCCGCCGGCGCTGCCGCCGTTCGCCACCAGCCGGTCGGACGCGGTGTACTGGCGCCGGACCAGCTCCTCCGCCACGTCGATGAAGTCGTGGAAGGTGTTGAGCTTGTGGAGCATCTTGCCCTGGTCATACCAGCGCCGGCCCATCTCCTGGCCGCCGCGGATATGCGCGATGGCGTAGACGAATCCCCGATCCACCAGGCTCAGCACGTTGCTGTTGAAGGTGGGCTCGGTGGTGGCGCCGTAGGAGCCGTAGGCGTAGAGCAGCGCGGGATTCCGGCCGTCGAGGCGGGTGCCCTTCTTCATCAGGACCGAGACCGGCACCTTCTCGCCGTCGCGGGCCGGCGCCAGGAAGCGGCGCACCTCGTAGTCGGCGGCGCGGAAGCCGCTGGGGATCTCCTGGCGCTTCTTGAGGGTGCGCTGCCGGGTGGCGAGGTTGTAATCGTACACCGAGGGCGGTGTCACCAGGCTCGAGTAGGTGAACCGGTACACCTCGGTGTCGAACTCGGGATTGGCCGCGGGGAAGACCCCGTACGCCGCCTCGGGGAAGGTGATGTAGTGGGTCTTCCCCGCGCGGAGGTCGGTGACCCGGAGCCGCCGGAGCCCGCCCGAGCGCTCGCTCACGACCACGAAGCGCTTGAAGGCATCCACCGCTTCCACGAAGACCGAATCGCGGTGGGGCAGCCAGTCGGTCCAGTGCTCGGGGCCGGGGGCCTCCTCCGGGGCCCGGACGACGCGGAAGTTGGTCGCCTGGTCGTTGGTGTAGATCAGGAAGAACCCGTCGGCGTGCTCGACACTGTACTCGACCCCGGCACGCCGGGGCGCGATGATGCGCGGCTCCGCGGTGGGATCGGCGGTCGGGATGACGCGCCACTCGGAGGAGGTGAACCCCTCCGAGCCGATGAAGACGTACTTGCCGCTCCGGGAGCGGGTGACCGAGACGTTGTTGAGGACATCGTCCTCCTGGAACACCTTGACGTCCTGCTCGCGCGGCGTGCCGGTCACGTGCCGCCAGACGGTATTGCCCCGCTTGGCGGAATCGGGCGTCATGTAGAAGAACGTGCGGTTGTCGTCCGCCCACGCCGTGCCGTTCCAGACCTGGGGAATCCGGTCGAGGATCCGCCCGGTCTCGAGGTCCTGCACCACCAGCGTGTATTCCCGGAAGGCGGTGGTGTCCTCGAGATAGAGGAGCCGGCGTCCGTCCGGGCTCACGTCCATGCCCCCCAGCGCGTGGAACTTCTTCCCCGCCGCCGCCTCGTTCTGGTCGAAGTAGATCTGCTCGGCCGCCTCGAGTGACCCCTGCCGCCGGGCGTAGATCGGGTACGCCTTTCCCTGCTCGGTCCGGGTGTAGTACCACCAGCCGTTCTCGCGATACGGCACCGAGAAGTCGGTTTCCTTGATGCGGCCGAGCATCTCCTGGTAGAGGCGCTCCTGCAGCGCTTCGGTGTGCTGCATCCCCGCCCTGGTCCAGGCGTTCTCCGCCTCGAGGTAGGCGATCACCTCGGGATTGGTCTTCTCACGCAGCCAGAAGTAGTCATCACGCCGGGCCACGCCGTGGAGTGTGTCCACGTGCGCGATCCGGGGCGCCACCGGCGGCTGTTGTCCGGGGAGCAGGGCGGGCGTCAGCGTGACTGCTGTGGCCATTGCAGCGGCTCGTACCAGAGACATGGGGACCCCGGTCGGGGTGAGGGGGCGATTGTAGGAGGGGCGGCCGAGCGAGTTCAAGGGCGATGGAACGCCGACAGGCAGGCGGAGTCCGGGCGCTGGCCTCGAATGAATTGCCATCGCAGAGGTTAGCCGCGCGTTGCCGGAAACGGCGTCTCCGGCCAGGAATCCGTACCGATCATATACCGAAGATGCCTCACCCCTGGCGGCGGTCGCCGGTCCACCAGCTCATGTCCCGCTGCGGGCGCAGCAGGCTCACCAGTGGTCCCCGGTCACCAAGATCGGGACGGTACGGCGGGAGCATCAGGAAGCCGAGACCGAGGAGGAGGAGCAGCAATCCAGGGACGAGCGAACTCCAGCTGGTGACGCGCTCCACGCCCGGGGGCGCGGGGATCCCCAGGCCGAAGACCACGACCACGACCGTGCCGCCGAACGTCGCGCCGATCCCGAGGAGCCGGAGCAGGACGTTGAACGAGCGCCAGTAGAACGGATCGGGGGTCGGTGTCGCGGACATGGCCGGCGTGAGAGATCGCCGGGAAACATGACGGCCCGGACCGGCCCTGCCAAGCTCAGGCTGGCCCGCCTTCGAGCACCTCCCGGATCTTCCTGAGCAGCACGCTCGGCGTGTAGGGCTTCGAGAGGAACGCGACCTCGGCCTGCATGATGCCGTGCCGGACCACGGCGTCGTCGGTGTAGCCGCTGGTGTAGAGGACCTTCACGGCGGGTCGGGTCGCGAGAATCGTCTCGGCCAGCTCACGTCCGCTCATCCGGGGCATGACCACGTCGGTCACGACGAGGTCGAGGAGGCCGTCGTGCTGTCCGAGGATGCGAAGCGCCTCGGGGCCGTCCGCGGCGTGGAGGACGCGGTAGCCGTTGTTCCGGAGGCCCTGGACCGCGACCCGGCGGATGCTCTCCTCGTCCTCGACGAGGAGGATCGTCTCGGACCCGCGGAGGAGGCCGGCGGTGGACCCGGCGCTGGCGACGCGGGCGGTTCCCCCGGCGACCGGCACGTAGATGGTGAATCTGGTCCCCTTCCCGGGTTCGCTCTGCACCTCGACATGGCCACCGCTCTGGGTCACGATGCCGTGGACCACCGCGAGGCCGAGCCCGGTGCCCTTGCCGATGCCCTTGGTCGTGAAGAACGGCTCGAAGATGCGGGCCCGCACCTCGGGGCTCATGCCCGACCCGGTATCCGAGATCGAGAGCACCACATATTCGCCCCGCTTCAAGGGAAGGCCGCGGGAGGCGTCCTCGCTGACGAGTTCGGCGCGGGTCTCCATGACCAGGCGGCCCCCGGTCGGCATCGCGTCACGAGCGTTGACGGCGAGGTTCATGAGCACCTGGGTCCACTGCCCCGGGTCGACCTTCACCGTGCCGAGGCCGGCGGCGAGCGCCGTGCCGAGCTGGATGTCCTCGCCGAGGAGGCGGCGGAGCATCTTCTCGGTGTCGAGGATGACGGTGTTGAGGTCGAGGAGGCGGGGCTCGATGACCTCGCGGCGGCTGAAGGCGAGCAGCTGGCGGGTCAGCGCGGTGGCGCGCTCGGAGGCGTGCTGGATCTCCTGCAGGAGCTCACGCCGTTCCGTGTCTTCGTCGGGGGTCTCCATGAGGAGCAGCTCGGAGGAGCCGGAGATGACGGTGAGCCAGTTGTTGAAGTCGTGGGCGACGCCGCCGGCGAGGAGGCCGACCGATTCCATCTTCTGCGTCTGGCGGACCTGGGACTCGAGCTGCCGGCGGGCGGTGATGTCTTCGGCGACGCCGGCGACACGGGTGACCCGGCCGGTGTCGTCCCGCACCGGGAAGGCCCGGTCCCGCACCCAGCGGATGCTGCCGTCGGGACGGATGATCCGGTACTCCTGGTCGTAGGTCCCGATTGCCTGGCGGGGGAGGGCCTGCAGCACCTGCTCCCGGTCGTCGGGATGCACCGCGTCGAGCCACCCCGAGGGATGCTGGTGCAGCGACTCGCAGGTCCGGCCCCAGATCTGCTCGTATCCGGGGCTGATGTAGATGATCCTGCCCTTCTCCGCATCGGTCAGCCAGAACACCTCGTGAATGCTCTCGGCCAGCTGGCGGAACCGGGCCTCGCTTTCCCCCAGCTCCGCCCGGGTGCGGAGGCTGTCGCTGATGTCCTCGCTGAAGATGAGGATGCCGCCGACGGCGCTATCGGGATCGCGCCAGGGGCGGACCTCCCACCGGAGGACCTGCACGCTCCCGTCCGCGCGGCGAAACTCGTCGGCATCGGCCCGGACCACCTCGCCGGCGAGGGCCCGGCGGTGGATCTCCCGCCACCGCTCGGGAATCTCCGGGAAGATCTCGTAGTGGGAGCGGCCTCGGAGGTCCACGTCACCGAGCTGGTAGTCGGCGAGCCAGCGGCGGCTGACGCTGATATAGCGCATGTCCCGGTCGAGCATCGCGAGCGAGGCGGGGGCGTGCTCGATGCAGAGCTGAAGGCGCTCCCGGCTCTCGCGCAGGGCCTGCTCGGCGAGTCGCTGCTCGGTGACATCATGCACCACCGCGAGCACGATGTCATCCCCGTGCATCTGGAGGATCTCGGACCAGACCAGTCCCTGCCGGGCCGCGCCGTCGGCGCGGCAGAAGGGGTACTCGAAGCCCATGACCCGGCCGGTCCGGGCCAGCGTCTGCCAGAGGGTGGTCCGGATGCCCTCCTCGACGAATCCGGGGATCTGCGCCGTCGTGCGGCCGATCAGCCGGGACCGGTCATACCCGGTCAGGCGTTCCATGGCTCGGTTGACCGCCACGATGGTCTGATCCGACGGCCGGAAGAGCATGCTGCCGGTCGGGCTCATCTCGAACGCCATGGAGAAGCGTTCCTCCGA
>DASZPT010000256.1:0-3183 GCA_035549935.1 Gemmatimonadales bacterium | reverse complement strand
AGCGGTGGAGACGGCTGGTCGGTTGCGCATAAGCCCGTGAATCTAGTAGCTTCGGGCGTCCCGGAGGCTACTCTGATGCGTGCACTTCGTCTTTCTCTGCTGCTCGGCCTCGCCCTGGCCCCGCTGGGCGGCTGCCGCGATTACCAGTTCGCCAAGCATGTCTCGGACCAGGGCGGACTGATCCCCGCGGACCAGTTCGCCCGCTACGGCCGCGAGCAGGCCATTGCCGTCGCGGTCGGCCGCGAATTCGCCCGCCCCTACAACTCGGGCTCGGAGACCCAGGCCGATGTCGCGATGAACTACGCCCGCAACAAGTTCGCGAGCGACATCACCGAGATCTCGGCCGACGGCCAGAGCAACCGCATCGTGATCACCTTCAAGAGCGGCTGGCGGACCGCGGTGGTCCCGATCAAGGACGGGAAGACCGGAGACGACACCAAAGTTCCCTCCTGAGCCATGGCAGGTCGTCTCGAGGAGCCGGCCGGCGACGCCCCCGATTCCGGGCGGACGCGGGCCGGCTCCTCGGCGTTCGGGGGAGGGTGAGGTATAGGGAGTGAGGGCGCCCTCCTCACTCCCTGCGCCTCACGCCTCGCCTCTCACTCCCTACACCCCGGCTGGTGCCCCATGCCGACCCGTCCCACCCCGCCCCCGGGCGAGCTCCTCTATCTCCTCGCCGGGGACGACCAGGACTTCGCCGACACCTGCGCCAGCCTCCTCCCCGCCGACATCGCCGACGGGCTCAACGACCTGCCGCGGGAAGCGGCGGCGAAGGTCATCGCGGTCCTCTCCCATGACCTCGCCATCGAGGTCTTCGACGAGCCCTCGCTCGAGGGGCGCGATGAGATCTTCGCGCTCCTCACGGATGCGATCGCGACGCCCATCGTCCAGGGGATGTCGGCCGACCAGCAGGTCCGCCTCTTCCGCGACCTCAAGGAGGCGGACCGGTCCCGGCTGCTCCACGTCCTCGACCCCACCGCCCGCGACCAGCTCAAGATGCTCATGGCCTACCCGCCGCAGAGCGCGGGCGGCCTGATGACGACCGAGTTCGTGGGGGTCCCATCGCACTGGACGGCGCTCGACGTCCGGCGCCACATCACCAAGGTGGGCGAGGCCAAGGAAACGGTCTACGCCATCTACGTGCTCGACGAGAAGACCCAGGTCCTGCAGCGGGTGATCTCGCTCCGGGAAGTGATCATGGCGGAGTCGGACACGCCGGTGATGGACATCGGCGAGGGGCGCAAGCCGGTGACGACCCGCCCGCTGGTCGACCGGGAGGACGTGGCCCGCCTGATCTCGAAGTACAACCTGCTCGCCATCCCGGTGCTGGACGAGGCGGGACACGTCCTCGGCATCGTCACCGTCGACGACGTGATCGACGCGCTCATCAGCGAGCAGACCGAGGACGTGCAGAAGATGGGCGGCATGGAGGCGCTGGACGAGCCGTACATGGAGATCGGCCTGCCGCAGATGATCCGCAAGCGCGCCGGGTGGCTCTGCGCCCTCTTCCTGGGCGAGATGCTCACCGCCACGGCGATGGGGTTCTTCGAGCACGAGATCAGCCGGGCGGTGGTGCTGGCGCTGTTCATCCCGCTCATCATCAGTTCCGGCGGCAACAGCGGAAGCCAGGCGACCTCGCTCATCATCCGCGCGATGGCGCTCAAGGAAGTCACCCTGGCCGACTGGTGGCGGGTCGCGGTGCGGGAACTGCCCACCGGGCTCGCGCTGGGCAGCATCCTCGGCCTCATCGGGCTCTTCCGTATCCTGTTGTGGCAGCGGCTGGGCTGGTACGACTACGGCGAGCACGTCATCCTGGTCGGCCTCACGGTGGGGACGGCGCTGGTGGGGGTAGTGCTCTTCGGATCGCTGGCGGGCTCCATGCTCCCGTTCCTGCTCCGGCGGGTGGGCTTCGACCCCGCCAGCGCCTCGGCCCCGTTCGTGGCCACCCTGGTCGACGTGACCGGGCTGGTCATCTACTTCACGGTGGCGTTCCTGATCCTGCGGGGCACGCTGCTCTGACGCGGCCGCGTCACATCGTGGCCAGCACCCGCCGGATCTCCGTCACCGGGAGGACATACTGCGCGGCCCCGCGCTGGACCGCCGCGCGGGGCATCCCGTAGACCGCGCAGCTCTGCTCGCTTTCCGCGATCGTGGTCCCGCCGTGCGCCCGGATCTGGCTCAATCCCTCCGCGCCATCATCCCCCATCCCGGTGAGCAGCACGCCCATGACCTCACCGGGACGGGCGCGCGCCGCGGACCGGAACAGCACATCCACGCTCGGCACGTGCCGGGCGCCCGCGGCGTCCTGGGAGAGGGTCACGGCGAGACCGGCGTCGAGCCGCAGGTGGGACCCCGCCGGCGCGATCGCGACGGTCCCCGGCTCGAGGCGCTGGCCCGCCGCCGCTTCCATCACCCGGAGCCGGCAGAGGCCATCGAGCCGGGCGGCGAACGGCTTCGTGAAGCCGGGTGGCATGTGCTGCACGATGGCGATCGGCACCGGGAAGCGGGCCGGCAGACCCTCGAGGATCGTCTGCAGCGCGGCCGGCCCGCCGGTGCTGGCGCCGATGACGCAGAGGCTGGCCCGCTCCAGCTCGGCGGGCGAGGGGAGCGGCAGCCGGGACCGCGCCGGCGGATGATCCGCCAACGACCGCGTGAGATGGGTGTCCCGATCGCCACCGAGCGCCCGGAGTCGGTCGCCAAGCTCGCGGCCCAGCCGATCGAGGTCCATCAGGTTGAGGCTCTGCTTGTCGATGAAGTCCGCCGCGCCGGCTGCGAGCGCCTCGAGCGTGGCCGCCGCCCCCTCCCGGGTGTGGGCCGAGAGCATGAGGACCCGGAGACCCGGCCGCCAGAGGAGGAGTTGCCGCAGCACGTCGAGTCCGCTGAGGCCGTGCATCTGGACATCCAGGGTGACGACGTGCGGATCGGCGTCGGGAATCCGGGCCAGCGCCTCCTCCCCGGTGGCGGCCTCCCCCACGACCTGGAGGCCCCGGTCCGCAGCGAAGACCCGGCGGAGCGCTTTCCGCACAAAGGGGGAGTCGTCGACCACGAAGACCCGGATCATGCCGCGCCGGTCCGCCGGTAGCCCATCGTGTGCGGGAAGTAGACCGGGTCGAACTCGCTCCGCGGCGCCATCGATTCCGAATGTCCGAGGAAGAGATAGCCGCCGGGGCGGAGCAGCTGCGCGAA
>DASZPT010000255.1:0-5345 GCA_035549935.1 Gemmatimonadales bacterium | reverse complement strand
AGGTACAGGCGATGGCGCCGCATGCCCGGGTGGTGAAGGTCTTCAACACCACCGGCTACGACAACATGCGGGACCCGGTCTACGCCGGAGCGCCGACCGTGATGTTCTACGCGGGGGACGATGCCGGTGCCAGGACCGTGGCCGCCACGCTCGCGAGCGCGCTCGGCTTCGAGGCGGTGGATGCTGGGCCGCTCACCCGGGCGCGGCAGCTGGAGCACCTGGCCGTGCTCTGGATCTCGCTCGCCTTCGGTGGCCTCGGCCGAGACATCGCCTTCCGGCTGGTGCGGCGGTAATCGCGGGAACGGCCGCCTCGCCGGCTCCCCGCCTCAGGCCGGCCTGAGCGCCTTCCCCGCCCGCCGCTCCCCGCGCTGTCCCTCCCGCAGCGTGACCGCGCCGTTCACGAGCACCGCGGTGATCCCCACCGGATAACTGAAGGGATTCTCGAACGTCGCAGTGTCCGCCACGGTCGCCGCATCGAATACCACGAGGTCGGCGGCCATCCCCTTCGCGATCCGGCCCCGATCCCTGAGGCGCACCCGCGAGGCCGGAAGCCCGCTCATCTTGTGTATCGCCTGCGCCAGCGAGACCGCCTGCCGTTCCCGCACGTAGCGCGCGAGGACCCGGGGGAACGAGCCCGCCCCGCGCGGATGCGGTGAACCCCGGTGCGTCGGCCCGTCGACCGCGAAGGCGCCGCCGTCGCTGCAGACCATCGCCTGCGGGTGGGCGTAGATCCGGTCGAGGTTGGTCTCGCTCATCGCGAAGCCCACCATGCCGACCGCGCCGTTGCTCCGCTTGAGGAGCGCCACGGTGACATCGTACGGGTCCTTCCCGAGGCTCGCGGCATAGGCGCCGAGCCGCTGCCCCTCGGCGCCCTTGTCCTCCTCGGCCCGCGTGCTCGTGATCTGCACGTTGTCCCACCCGCCGATGAGCGCCACCTTGTCGAGCGCCGCCGCCCGGATCTTCGGCGCCACCTCCGCCGAATCCAGCCGTGCGAGAAAGGCCGGGGTGCCGCCGTCCCGGCTCCAGGTGGGGAAGAGGTTGGTGAGCCCGGTCTGGTACGCGATGTAGGGGTACCGGTCGAAGGCGACATCCACCCCGCCTTTCCGCGCGGCCGCGATCCGCGCAAAGGCCTGGTCGAGCTTATTCCAGTTCCGCGGTCCCTGCATCTTGAGATGCGAGATCTGGAGCGGGCAACGCGCGCCCTTCGCCACCGCGATCGACTCGTCGATCGACTCGAGGACCCGGTCGTCCTCGTTCCGCATGTGGGTGGCGTAGGGGAGGCGCCGCTTCCGGAGCGGACGGCAGAGCGCGATGAGCTCCGCGGTGGGCGCAAAGGCGCCGGGGGTGTACTCGAGCCCCGAGGAGGCGCCGCACGCGCCCTGGGCCAGGGCCGCCTCCACCAGCGCCATCATCTGCGCCATCTCCCCCTCGGTCGCGGGGCGGTCGTCCTCCCCCACCACCGCGGCCCGCACGCTCCCCAGCCCGATCATCGACGCGACATTCACGCTCGGCTGCAGCTGGTCGATGGCGGTGAGGAGCTGGGTGAAGCTGTCGACGCTGTCCTCCTCCGGGTCCGTGCGCGCCCGCGGCGCGCCGGAATCGCCATCCTGCCCGACGATGATCGTCGTCACGCCCTGGCGGATCACCGACTCCTGCCGGGGATCCGCCACCATGCTCCCGTCCCCGTGCGAGTGGATGTCGATGAATCCCGGGGCGACCGCCAGCCCCTTCGCATCGATCTCTTCGGTGCCGCTCCCCGCGATCCGGGGGGCGACCTGCACGATCCGGTCACCCGCTACCCCGACGTCGGCCTCGATGCCGGGAGCGCCGCTGCCATCGAAGACGGTGCCGCCGCGGATGACGAGGTCGAGCGCGGCGGTGCGCCGGATCCAGGGCGCGCCCGGGAGCGCCGGGAGGCGGGAGGCGGTCAGCGCCGCCGCGGTGATCGAATAGACGAAGGTGCGGCGGTCGGTTCCCGGGAGTGTCATGGCTCCGCTTTCGGTTGGGCTTCGGTCGATTTGTCGCTGCAGCCGGCTTCGAAGCGTCCCGGCTCCGTCTGCTAACTCCAAGGGAAGGGCCCGCTTGACTCAGAGCACCGCCCGCCTGATCGGCTCCTGATCGGTCCGGCCTAGCTTGTCCCCCGAAGCTCGTCACCAACACTTGCCAGGGGGAACATATGTTGAAGCGCTCACTCGCCGCCGTCGCTGGTCTGGTTCTGCTGGCTGCCTGCTCCGATCCCACCACCTCGCCGTCCGCGCTGAACGACGCCAGCACGTCGCAGCAGGAGAGCCCGAGCGATCCCTGCCGGCTCGGCGGCGACCCGAGCCCCGAGCAGACGGCGCTCAAGGCGACGGCCCTCAAGGCTACCGCGCTCAAGGCGACGGCGCTCAAGGCGACCGCCCTCAGGACCACCGCCGCGGCCCGGGTGCCGAGCTGCCCGGTGCAGTGAGTCGGGGCGATCAGCCGGGGAGGCGCCTCATGCGGCGCTCCCCGGCGGTCCCGCGGTTCCCCCGTCCAGCTGGCTCCGGAGCGCCACCCAGGCCTCCCGGTTCGACTCCGGCACGACGCCATCCACCAGCAGCAGCGCGCGCCGCGCACCGTGCCGGTCGCCCCGCTCCAGCAGCGTCGCGCCGAGTTCGATCGCCTCGCCCGCGAGGGCCTCGCGCGGACCGGCCCGCGCCAGCAGCTCCAGCCGCCAGAGCCGCGCGGCGGGTTCGCTCCGGGTGGCGAGCACCGCGGCTGCCCGGCGGCGGCACTCGCGCCGGCGGCCCGAGGTGAGGCCGAGTCCCTCGAGCACCGTGGCGACGAGGGCGCCAGGGAAGGCATAGCCCTCGTCGGTTGCCGCGATGAGACGAAGCCGCTCCGGCTGGGCCAGTCGCTCGGCCAGGGTCTCCTCCGTGAGGCCCGTGACCGCGGTGAGCAGCTCGACGTCGATGCGGGTGCCGAGGCAGGCGGCGATACAGAGCAGCTCCCGGCTCCCCGGTTCCAGCTGAATGGTCTTCTCGAGGACCGCGCTCTGGATCAGCTGGGGCACCTGCACCGGGAGCGGGGCGCTCAGTGTCTGGGTCGGGAACGGCCAGGCGGTGGCATCGGCGCGGAGCTTCACCGCATCGGCCAGTTCCTGCAGCAGGGTGACCGCGAGAAGCGGGTTGCCCGACGTCTCGTGCAACAGGCGACGCACCAGCCGGTCCTGCGCCTCCCATGACTCCGCCCAGGGAGCGAGTTCGCCCACGAGCTGCGCCAGCTCGAGGCTCGAGAACGGCTGCAGCACGACGCTCACGCCCGACATCCGGCGACCGGTTTCGGCCTGCAGGCGGAGCAGCTCCGGCGCGCTGTCGGGATCGTTGGGCGCGGCGGCCAGGGCGAGGGTGACCTGGGCGCGCCCCATCCGCTCGAACGCCGCCTGGATGATGCCGAGGGATGCTCCATCGGCGAGATGAGCGTCGTCGAGCAGGAGCAGGACAGGGCTCTCCCCCGCCACCGACTCGAGCCCCTGCGTCAGCGCGAAGGCGAGTTCACCGTGATCGGCCGAGGCCGGTGGCGGAAACCGCTGGGCCAGGTCCGGGACGATCACCGCGAGGCGGGCGAGTTCGGCCGGGGCGGTGCCGATCAGGCCCGGGGCGGCCAGCAGTCCCCCGCGGAAGAGCCCGCGGAGCGCGCTCCCCGCGCTGCCCTGGTCGCTCGGCAGCGCGACGCTCCGGGCGACGATGCAGCCGGCGAGCATCGCCCGGAGCTCGAGTTCCTCGAGCATCCGGCTCTTCCCCTCGCCCGGGGCGCCGAAGATGAGGGCGATGGCCGGACCCTGGCGGTGACCCGGGAGGAGCTCCGCCAGGGCGGCAAGGATCTCGGCCCGACCCACCAGCGGAGGCCGCCGAACCGCCGGTCCGGCGGTGGGCGCGGCAAGACCGGCGTTGATCCGGTGCGCCAGCGCGATCAGACCCGGGCCGGGCGACTCGCCGATCTCGGCCAGGCGCTGGCGATAGTCCCGCAGTTCCGTGAGGGCGGCGGAGTAGCTCCCGGAGAGCGCCAGTGCTTCCATGAGTACCTGGAGCGCGCCGCCGTCGAGCGGGTCCCGTTCCCGGGCGGCACGGGCGACCGGCACCGCCCGTGCGGGGGTGCCCGCGGCCATCAACGCCTTCGCCTGGGCGATCAGCGCGGGCACCACGCGCTCGCGGAGACGCCGGCGCTCGCCCTCGAGCCATTCGTCGAAGGGGAGGTTGTCCGGCAGGGCGAACCCTTCGAGAAACTCGCCGGGCGGCTCGGCCGGGTTCTCCCAGGCGTCGACCGACAGCGCCTCGGCGGCGAGCGTCACGGTCTCGCCCTCGGTGAGCAGGCGTCCCGCCCCGAGGTGGTCGCGCAGCCGGTGCAGGGCCTCGTTCAGGGAATGGCGGGCGCGCGACTCTTCCCGTTCGGGCCAGAGCATCGCGAGGAGATGAGCGCGGGAACGGCTCAGGCCGGGAGAACAGGCGAGGTACGCCAGCAGCGCGAAATGCTTGCGCCACAGGACCTCGGCGGGGGCGGGCGCGCCGGCAACCTGCGCCGCCGGCCGGCCGAGGACGACGAGGTGGAGGGATGGGGGGCCTGACACAGATCTATAAGTATGCCCGTGGGAGCGCCGGTCGCCAGCGGGCCGAACCCGGGGCAGGCGCGGGGCCTGACGGCTTCCGGGTCAGAGGATCTGCTTCGGCACCACACCTCGCATCCATGCCTTCACCCGCTTCCCCACACTCGCCTGGCCGTCGGGGTTCCGCTCCAGCGTCGTCTCCCACGCGTTCTCCGGCCGGAACTCCACCTCCATCCCCGCGAGCACCCGGGCCGCGATCTCCTTCGAGCGGATGACGGTGAAGCACTCGGTGTTGAGGTTGGCGCTGCGCGGGTCGAGGTTGAAGGTCCCGATCACCGCGATCTCGCCATCGATCACCATCGACTTGGCGTGCAGCCCGAAGATCGGCGCCTTCGCGAGCGTGGGGCCGAGCGCCCCGGTCATGATGGTTCGCCGCTCCGCCGCGTCGGGGCGGAACTCGAAGACCCGGACTCCGGTCCGGAGCAGCGCCGCCCGGTCCCGCTGGTAGCCACTGAAGGCCTCGAGGTTGTCGGTCGAGGCGAGGCTGTTGGTCAGGATACGGACCGCGACCCCGCGCGCCACGGTCTCCCGGAAGAGCGCCCGCGCCGAGTCGGTCGTGATGAGGTACGGCGACTGGATCGCGATCGAGTGCTTCGCCTCCCGCACCAGCCGTTCGAGCGTGTCGAGGGTGATCCCGCCGCCCCCGAGCCCCTCGCTGCCGTCGTTCTTTCCCGGGACATCCGAGACGTACTCCACGCTGTCGAGCCAGACCAGCTCGCCC
>DASZPT010000254.1:0-7131 GCA_035549935.1 Gemmatimonadales bacterium | reverse complement strand
GGCGCCCGAGGGCCGCGGGTGGACCGGCGGCGCCGGCGGGATCTACAGTACGGCCGAGGATCTCGCCAAGTGGGACATCGCGCTGATGAGCGGGAAGGTCTTCAAGCCCGCGACCTGGCAGATCGTCATCACCCCGCGGCTTCTCAACGACGGGGCCAACAGCGGCTATGGCGGCGGCCAGTTCATCCGGGTGCGGCGGGGGTGGATGCTGCTGCAGCATGGCGGCGCGGTGAGCGGGTTCCTCTCCAACAACCTGATGGTTCCCGCGCAGCGCTCCGCGTTTGTCACCCTGGCCTCGAGCGAGCGGGGCCCGGTGATCGGCGAGCTGGGTGCCCCGGTGCGGGCCTTGTTCTATGCCGACTCCGCCACCGGCGAGAACAACTACGTCCCGCCGCCGGGCAGCAGCTCGGTCTCGCCGGTGCCCGCGATCCAGGGACCGCCCGCCGCCGAGATGGCGGTGAGCATCTTCAAGGAGCTGCAGGCGGGCGCGGTGGACCGGAGCCGGCTGAGCGAGGAATACAACTTCTTTCTCACGCCCGCGATGCTGAGCGGCGCCGCGACCCGCCTGGCCCCACTCGGCGAGCCATCGAAGGCCGAGGTGGTCGACCTGGCGGAGCGCGGCGGGATGGAGGTCTCGATCACCAGCCTCACCGTCGGGGAGAAGGTGATCACCGCGCTCATGTACCGCCGGCCCGACGGCATCGTGGAGGAGTACCTGCTGATCGCGCGGTGACTGCCGCCGGCTCCCGGAACTCACAACGGCGGGACTGGCGGTGTCTATCCGGAACAGGGTCCCCGTGGGAGACGGCCCGGGACCCGGCACGGACCGGGGAAAGGAGATCGCCGCACGCCGGAGGCACCATCCCGCACCGATGCGGAACTGCTCGCCCGGGCGCGGGCGGGCGACGATCGTGCCTTCGGCGAGCTGCTCGAGCGGCACGCCGGGTCGGCGTTCGTCGTCGCCTGGGGCGTGGTGCGTGACCCGGACCTCGCCGAGGATGTCTGCCAGGATGCCCTGTTCCGGGTCTGGCAGCACCTCGACGAGTGCCGGGAGCCGGACCGGTTCCGGTCGTGGCTGGTGCGGGGGGTACACCGCCACGCGCTCAACGCGTTGCGGGGGCGGTCCCGGCTCGCCGAACCGTTGGACGACCAGATGGCCGGCACCGGGCCGGGGACCGACCGCCGGGCGCTCGATGCCGAGCTCCGCGGGCGGCTCACCGGGGCGCTGGACCAGCTCCCGGCGGAGCAGCGGCTGGCGGTCCTGATGTTCGATCTCGAGGGGTGGTCACACGCCGAGATCGCCGAGCGGCTGGAGACCACCGAGGCGATGAGCCGCCAGCACCTGATGCTGGGGCGCCGCCGACTGCGGGCGCTGTTGTCCCCGGAGGAGTCACCATGACGGACCAGCCGGACGACCCCGTCGATCTCTCGCTCTTGCGTGACGACCTCGCGCCACGGATCGGCCGGGTCACGAGCCGCGTCATGGACCGGGTCGCGGAGGCGCGGCGCCGGAGTCTCGGGGGAGAGGTGGTGAGACTGGTCGCGAAGTGGGCGTGGCCGGCGGCGCTGGCGGCGGCGGCGAGCATCGCGGTGGTCGTGGCCACCGCGCGCCGCGAACCGGCGCCGGAACCGTTCGCCGCGCTCGTCATGAGCCGCTCTCCCGCGGTGCGATGGGTGACCGAGGACGCCAGGCCGGCAGTCGGAGAACTCCTGGCGATGACGCGCGACCAATGACGCCGGGGCCTTCCTCCCGGGCTCCGCTCTTCGCGGGCCTCGCGCTGGTCGCCACGCTCTGTGTGGGGCTGGCGGCGGGGTACGCCCTCGGCGCGCGGGCGCACCTGCGGCGGCCCGGACCGGCCGGCGACACCGGGATGACCATGCTCGGACTCACCCGGAGTGAGCTGCGCGATTCGCTCCGGCTCACACCCGGGCAGACCGCGGTGATCGACCGCGTGCTGGACGAGGCCCGGCAGCAGGCGGACTCCTCGGTCCGCCAGATGGTCACCGACGTCCGCGCCGCCACCACCCGCGCCAAGGAGCGGGTCCGCGCCGCGCTCGATGAACCCCAGCGCGCCCGGCTCGATACCATCCTCGCCCGGGCTCTCCCCGTCCTGCCCCGAACACCGATGCTGCCCGGCCGGCCCTGACCGGCACTCACAACTCCCCCGGTGGTGGTGTCTTTCCCGTATCCATTCACCGAGGAACTCTCGTGTCACGCAGCGTTCGTGCAGCGTTCCTGCTCCTCCTGCTGGCCGCGACCCGTGCCGCCGCGCAATCCCCCGCCGGCACCCCCATCGAGGTGGGCCACTCCTACCAGATCGACTCGAAGATCCTGGGCGAACAGCGCACGATCGACGTGCAGCTGCCCGACGGCTACCAGGCCGACTCGGCCCGGCGCTATCCGCTGATCGTCGTCCTCGACGGCGAGTACGAATCGCAGATCGCCTTCGCGGTGACCGGCTTCTACGCCACGATGTCGCGACTGCCGGAGACCATCGTCGTCGGCGTGCGGAACACCAATCGGATGCGCGACCTGACGCCGGCCCCGCTCGATGGCTGGGCGCCGCCCCCGGAAGCGGGCAACGCGGGCGGCGCCGACCGGTTCCTCGGCTTCCTCGCGCAGGAACTCCTGCCCTACCTGGAACGCACCTACCGCACCGCCCCGATGCGGGTCCTGGTGGGCCACTCCCTCGGCGGGCTCTTCGCGGTCTACGCGATGACCGCCCGGCCCGATCTCTTCACCGGTTACCTCGCCCTCGAGCCCTCACTCTGGTGGAACGACGGGCGGCATACCGCGGCCGCCCGGCGGATCCTCACCGCCCCGGCCGCCCGTCGAGTCCGGCTCATGATGGTGAACGCGGAGAGACTGGGAGTCGACACCACCGGGTGGGGCGGCGACCGGCCCATGGTCCGCGAGCTCGGTACCCGCGGGGAGACGCACCAGAGCATGGCGCTCGCCGGCATGATGACCGGCCTCACCACCATGTTCGCCGATTTCCTTCCCCCCGAATGGCAGCCCGGCACCGCGCCGATCGCCATGCTGGCGCGGAGCGACTCGCTCGCCTTCCGGCTCGGATACCCGGTTCCCACCGACCCCGCCACCTTCGCCCTGGCCGCCCGCATGTCGATCGACAGCCGGCGCTTTGCCGACGCGGAGCAGGTGCTCGATCGGATGGACCGGGCGCTGGGCCCCACCCCGCGAAGCCGGGAGCTGCGTGGCCAGCTGGAGAAGGAGCGGGCCGCGCCGGCACCGGCCGGTTTCGTGCAGCTGGACTTCCCCGCCCGCCGCCCGCGCCTGGGCGAGGCGGCGCGGTTCCTGGGGCGCTGGGTGCTCGAAGGCGATTCGTCCCACGTCGTCCTGATCCGCGGATCCGGAGATACGATCGTCGTTCGAGACAGCATCCGCATGCCCGACCGGACCTGGAACGTGGGTGACCATCCGGTGATCCAGGTGACGCCCGCGGGCACCCTCGAGTGGGGACTGCCCATGTTCCGCGGACTGGCCGCGCTCGTCGTGATGCAGGGCAGGATCGAGCACGACACCCTGGTGGTCAGCAAACAGGTCCGCGGCTGGGTACCCCGGCGGCCGATCCCGGAACTCGCGCGGGTCGACCGGTTCCACCGGATCGCGGGTTGACGCGCGGCGGGCGGCCGGGCCCCGCCTAACGGACGGCGGGGAGGATCTCGTTGTACAGCAGGTCGAGCCCGTTGCCGTTGTCGGCTACGATGACCACGACCAGGTCGAGGCGGGGGACCACGAAGAGCCACTGCCCGTAGGCGCCGGAGGCGGCGATGATGCCGCTGTCGCTCCCGCCGCGGCGGCTCGGGAAGACCCACCAGAAATGGCCGTAGCCGGCGCCGTAGTCGGCGAAGAAGACCGGCGCACCGCGGCTCACAGGCCGGGTGGAGAGATCGATCCACGCGGACGGGACCACCTGCGTGGTACCCCATCGTCCGTGGCGGAGCACCAGGTATCCGATCCGCGCCAGGTCCACCGGCCGGAGGAAGAGGCCTCCGCCACAGTGGGGCAGCCCGTCGTACGGGCTGGTGTACCAGCGCTGGCCCGTGATCCCCAGCGGACGGAAGAGCGCCGACTCCGCGAAGGTGTCGGGGGACTGACCGGAGACCTCGCGGAGCACCGAGCAGGTCAGGATCGCGGCGCCGCTGTTGTAGGCCCAGGTCGTGGCGGGCGCGCCGGTCATGGGGCGATCGAGGATGTATCGGGTCCAGTCGCCCGTGGAGCGATTGAGCTCATCGAGGGGCGATCCCGGGTAGGGCTGCTCCCAGAAGTCCATGCCGGTCCGCATGGTGAGCAGGTCGCGCATGGTGAGCGCCTGCTTGTTGCGGTCCAGGTTCGCGAGCGGCGCGTAGCGGCCGAAGATGTCGACCACCTTCCGCTCGAGCCCGTCGGCCGGCAGGGTCCCGCCCTGCGACTGGATGCCATACAGCAGCGACGTGACGCTCTTGGTCACGGACTGCATCGTGTGCGCCTGGTCGCGTGACCAGCCGACGTACTGTTCGGCGGCCAGGAATCCATACCGTACCACCAGCACCCCCTGCACATTCCCGTAGCGGCCGGCCGCCACCTTACCCTGCATGGCGGCGATCCGGCTCGCATCGAGCCCCACCTCCGCCGGCGCGGCCGTCCGCCAGTCGACGCCCGGCACGTAGTCCTGGCCGTTGTCGGGCACCTGGATACCGGTTCCCGATGCGGTACCGTCGCAGGCAATGAGGACGAGCGCCAGGAACAGGGTGACGGTTGCCGGGGGCATGGGTCGCGTCTCGGATTGGGACGATTGATAGAGCGGAGAAACCATGTATCCTCCCCGGGCGTCCACCCGTGAGAGCAGCCCACTACGCCCGGGCCGAGCCCTTTGTGACTCCTGACGAACCCGACAACTCCGGCAGTCCGGCCGATGGACCTCCCTCGCGCGGGTCGGCCACGCTCCGGGCCGACCTGCAGCAGGCACTGGGCCCCACGGTAACCCTGGGAGAGGAGTTGCCCCGGGGCGGCATGTCCCGGGTCTTCGCGGCCTTCGACGAGACCCTGCAGCGCAAAGTTGCCGTGAAGGTGCTCGCCCCCGACCTGGCCGAGTCGTTTTCGGTGGACCGGTTCCGGCGGGAGATCATGCTGGTCGCGTCGCTCCAGCACCCCAACATCGTGCCGGTGTTGAGCGCGGGCGAGGTGGGGCACCTGCCCTACTTCGTGATGCCGTTCGTGGAGGGCGAATCGCTCCGTGCCCGGCTCCGCCGGGGACCGCTGTCGGTGCGGGAGACCGTCAGCATCATGCGTGACGTGGCCCGCGCCCTCAACCTCGCCCACGAGCGTGGCATCGTCCATCGCGACATCAAGCCGGACAATGTCATGCTCACCGCCGGTGTCGCGACCGTCACCGACTTCGGGGTGGCGAAGGCACTGGCCGCGGCCCGGCGCGGAGGGTCGGGGGAGCAGCGTGCCGCGACGCCCCGTCCCGCCACGCTGACGAGTGCCGGCACCGCCATCGGCACGCCGGCCTACATGGCCCCGGAACAGGCCGCGGGCGACCCCACCACCGACCACCGGGCCGACCTCTACGCGCTCGGCATCCTGGGCTATGAAATGCTCGCCGGCACCGCGCCCTTCCACGGCGCCTCCGCCCGCGAACTCATGGCGGCGCAGCTGGCCGGCACGCCCCCGCCGCTCGAGCGCCGCCGGGGCGATGTTCCCCCCGAGCTCCGCCAGCTCATCATGCAGTGTCTCCAGAAGGCGCCGGCCGACCGGCCCGCGACGGCCACCGGCGTCGTCCGGGTGCTCGAGAACCCCGACCTGGTGAGCGGCAGCTATGTCGTGCCCGGGCCGAGCCGGCAGGTCCGTCGCCGCGAGATGGCAGGCGCCGGGATGATGGTCCTGCTCCTCGCCGCCGTCGCCTATGGGTTCTGGCCGACGCGTGCGCCCGCGCCCGATCGGGCCGCGAGCGGTGCGCCTGCGGCGCCGGCAGCGGCTCCCGCGGGTACCACCCTGCTGATACCGGCCCTGCAATCACCTGCGGGCGACGCGACCGCCCGGCAGACCGCTGCCGGGCTCACCGAACAACTGGTCGCCCGGCTGGCGCAGCAGCCGGGGCTCAGGGTCGCCGGGCCGCCGCTGGCCGACTCGCTGGTGGCCGGCCTCCGGCCCATGACCGGCGGCGGGCGGGTCCTCCGGCTCGAGGGACTGGTCCAGCGCGCGGCCGCCCGCACCGGCCTCACGGTCCGGCTGGTGGACTCGGCGGGCTTCACCAGTTGGGGGAGCAGCTACCGCGCCGGTGGTGGCGGCGACCCGCTGCAGGTCCAGGACAGTCTCAGCGCGGCCGCGGTGGCGGGCCTGCTGCCGCACCTCGCGCCGTGAGGGGTGCGTGCGCCCGCTGGGAGGAGGGCGCGTACGCTGCACTCCTACACCAGTTCCCGCATCCCCGCCATCAGCAGCACCGCGTTCGTCGGGTGCAGGCCACCGACGACTGTGCGGCCGTGGGGGGGCCCCCCCGCCGGGAACATGCGGTCGATCGCATCCTGGCCGGTAACCAGGGCAACGCGGGCTGGATCACCAATCCGCTCGTCACCTGGCGATTGCTCTCATCCTCACCCATCGACCACCCTTAGGTACACCCTGACCATCCCCAGCGAGTCGGCCATCGTAGGAGCCCGACGACTGCGCAGCTGTGGGGCCCCCCGAACCGCCGGACGATGGCCAGGGGTTGGGGGGACTGCCCTCAGCGCACACTCTGACCATCCCCACCGAGTCGACCATCGGAAGAACCGGACGACTGCGGCCGTGGGGGGGCCCCCCCGCCGGGAAAATGCGGTCGATCGCATCCTGGCCGGTAACCAGGGCAACGCGGGCTGGATCACCAATCCGCTCGTCACCCATCCTTGCTCTCAGGGAACGCCCTGACCGTCGCCGACGGATCGACCGGCGTAGGGGCCACTGCCTCGGATGGGCACTCCGGGTCGACCCTTCGACCCGCATCCGTGCGTGGGGGGGCCCCCCCACCGGGAATCTGTTCGTGCTCCTGTCCGTTCCGATAACCCAGCCGACGCAGACGGGACCACAGATCCGCGGGCCGCATCGCGCGCAGGGCCAAGCCGCCCATCGAGCGGCTCGACTGCCAGTGC
>DASZPT010000253.1:0-10303 GCA_035549935.1 Gemmatimonadales bacterium | reverse complement strand
GGGGGCGGCGGTGCGGGGGGCGGGACGGGGGGGAGGGGAGGCGGCGAAGGCGCAGCTCCAGCGGGCGCTGCCGAAGGAGACACGGGTGTTCGTGCGTCAGGCGATCACCCGGGTGACGGGGTGAGGTTGGCCGCCTTCATGGAGCGTCACGCCACGCGGTCGATTCACCCTGCGAAGCGGGAGCGGCTGGAGCGGTCCTCCTCCGCTCGACGCTCCCGCCCCCTGCCTCTGCCGGGCCAGTTTCGGGTCGATCTGTCTCGTCGTTCCCGCCTAACGGTGAACTGACGCCCTCCTGACGGACCCCCGGTAACGTCCCCAAGTCATTCCACCTTCAGTTCTTGTCGGGCGATCATGCCTGACGGAAGGCGCGGGCGCCGGCGTGCCCGCCGCCTTCGCGTCCACCTCGGCCGGTGGGGATCCCCCGCGTGCCCCGGTTCCGCTGCCGCTTCAGAGCCCTGCCATTCTTCTGCCTTCTGTCAGGCGCCCGGGCGCTCTCCGGTCAGGTCGTGGATCGGATCATCCCCCAGGACCCCCGCCAGGAGCTGACGGTCGGCCGCCCCGACACGGTCCGTGTCGTCTACTATGATCGCCGGAACAAGGAGGTTCCCCCGGACAGGGTGCGTGCGCTTTTCACCTCCGCCGATACCTCGGTCGCCACTGTCGCGGCCTCCGGTGCAGTCATCGGGCACAAGGCCGGGAGCACCCGGGTCCGTATCCAGGTGGGCCAGAAGTTCGGCTGGGTACTGTTGAACGTGGCCGAGGCGCCGCTGCCGGCGCCGCCGCCGCCGGTGCCGGCGAACGGGTTCCTCAAGGTGCCGCGGCCGGAGCTCCATCTCACGCCCGGCGAGTCGGACTATGTCGGTGCCATCTTCCGGCGCAGCGACGGGCTGCCCGGGGCCGATGTACTGATCACCTACGTTTCCGACAACCCGGCCGTGGCCCTGGTGGACTCGTTGACGGGTCGCGTGACGGCCATGACGGCAGGAACGGCCCGGCTCGCGGTCGCGGCGCCGGGGACGACCTCGATCGGGGCGACGGTGCTGGTGGGGGAACCGAGTCTGGCCCTCAGCTCCGATTCGCTCTTCCTCATCGAAGGCACCCCCGACACGCTTGGCCTCCTGGTGACCAGCCAGCGGAACCGACCGTATCAGGGCACGGTGACCTGGGAGTCGGGCAACGCCAACGTGGCGAAGGTCGACTCGACCGGCGTGATCCGCGGCGTGACCCGCGGCACCACCACCATTACGGCGACCACGCCCTATTTCACCGGTCAGGCGACGGTGACGGTGTTCCCGCCGGGGTTCCCCCGCTCGTCGCTCCCGCCCGACACGACGATCGCCCTGCCGCTCGGTACTACCACCGAGCTGGTGATCCGCGGCTACAGCGCCACCGATCAGCAGCCGCTCTATCTCATTCCGTCCGTCTGGACGGTCGGTGACACCAGCGTCGCGCTCTATGACCGGGTCAACGGACAGATCGTAGCCCGTGCGCCCGGGACGACGGTGCTCACCGGGACGCCGAGGATCCGGAGCATGAACCGGCCACGGGTCTGGAAGCTCATCGTGTTCGCGGGGAGGCTCGTGCCCGAGGTGGAGCGGGTCGGGCTTCGGGTCGGGATGAAGCAGTCGGTCTCCGGGATCCTGCTCGACACGAGCGGCGTCCGGGTGAACCGGCCGGTGCCGCTCCGGTGGGACGATCCCGGCGTGCCGGGGGTGCAGATCAGCGGCTCGGGCGCGGTGAGTGTGACGGCTCCGGGCCGGTACGATCTCACCGGACGCGCGCCGTGGGGCGCGGCCCTCGGCATTACCGTTTTCGGTCTCCACGACCTGCTCTACTCCGAGGTCGAGGGAAAGGGCTCGGTCATCCAGGGGATCATGATGGCGGCGAGCCAGCGCCTTCCCCAGGCCGTCCTGCGCGGGACCGCGGTGAACATGCAGCCGGCCGTCTCCCCCGACCGCACGGCGATGGTCTACGCGAGCAACCGGGTGTCGCGGGATTTCGACCTCTGGATGGCCGACCCCGACGGCGGCGGGGAGCATGTCCTGGTACAGGCGCCGGGGAAGGACGAACAGCCGGTCTGGTTCCCGAGCGGCTCCCGCATCGCCTTTGCCGCGTACCGGCCCGGCCGGCCGCCCCAGGTCTACTCGGTCCGGCGTGATGGAAGCGGCCTGACCAGGGTCACCGACTCCCTTATCGCCGCCTCCTCGCCGACGGTCGCGCCCGACGGGAGCCGGATCGTCTACGAGAGTCTCCGCGGTTCCCAGTACGACCTCTTCGCCCTCCGCCTCAGCGGGGACTCGGTCCTCCCGAACACGCGGGAGCAGATGGTGCTGGCCTCCCCCGACCACGAGCGCTCACCCCAGTTCTTCCCCAACGGGGACCTGGCCTATATCCGGGAAGAGGCCGGCGGCAAACGGAACCGGATCCTGATGCGCCTGGTCGCGGGCTCGCAGCTGAGCCAGGCGCTCACGCCCCCGGACCTGTACGTCAAGGACTTCGCCATCTCCCCCGACGGGAACTGGGTGGTCTTCTCGGCGCCCCCGCCGGGCGAGCGCTCCACCTCGTCCAAGTACCGCCTCTATCTGCTCGACATGCGCCAGGTCGGGGTCCTGACCCCCACAATTCTCTACGCTCCGCCGTCGGGGAGCGTGGGCACCCCCTCGTTCGTGCCATGACCGGTCCGCGTCCCTCGACCACGCTGGTCTGCGGCGGCTGTGGCAAGCCGCTGGTGCGTGGCGCGCGGTTCTGCCTTGCCTGCGGGCAGCCGGCCCCGGTCGACGCGGCGTTGTCCGCCGCGATCTCGGGCGAGGGATCGCTCACGCTCAGCGATCCGGAGCGGCAGGCCCGTCTCGAGGCGATGCTGGTCGAGGCGACGATGGGCGAGTTCGAGGTCCTCGGCGAGCTGGGCCGGGGCGGAATGGCGACGGTTTACCTGGCGCAGGACCTCGCCCTCGACCGGAAGGTCGCGATCAAGGTGGTGGCCCCGTCGCTGCTCACCGGCAGTGGCGCGGTGGAGCGATTCAAGCGGGAAGCGCGGACCGCGGCGGCGCTCAGCCATCCGCACATCATCCCGGTGCACGCGGTCCGGGAAACGCCCGACCTGATCTTCTTCGTGATGAAGTTCGTCGAGGGCCGTCCCCTGGACGACATCCTGCGGGGCGAGCAGGCGCTGCCGCTCCGGATGGTGCAGGCGATTCTCTTCGAGGTGGGGCAGGCGCTCGCCTATGCGCACCGCCGGGGCGTGGTCCACCGCGACATCAAACCCGCCAACATCATGCTCGATGGCGAGGGATTCTCGGTCGTGACCGACTTCGGCATCGCGAAGCCGATGCAGGCCGACTCCATGACCGCGACCGGCTCGATGATCGGCACGCCGTACTACATGAGTCCCGAGCAGTGCGGCGGGAAGCCGGTGACCGGTGCCTCCGACCAGTACTCGCTGGGAGTCGTCGCCTACCAGATGATCACCGGCCGCCGGCCCTTCGCCGGCGAGACCATCATGGAGATCCTGAAGGGACACTTCTTCGAGACACCGGCCCCGATCCTCGAGGTCCGGCCCGACTGCCCGCCGGAGCTCGCCGCGGTGGTGGACCGGATGCTCTCCAAGGAAGTCGGTGACCGCTATGCCAGCATGGACGAGACCCTCCAGGCGATGGCGTGCACGCCCCTCGCGAGCGATGACCCCGTCCGGACCCAGATGATCGAGCTGGCGCGGAGCAGCGAGAAGCTGCAGGCGATCGGGAAGCTCAAGGTTCCGCTCAGCCCGGTTCCGCTGGCGCGTTCGCGGGCCGCGGTGTCCCGCAGCATCTCCAATCCGCCGATGCCATCGCCGGTGGCCGATCGTGCCCCGGCCGCCCCCCCGCCAGTCCGCTGGCCGCTGATCCTCGGAGCGGTGGTCCTGCTCGCGGTGGCGGGGGCTGGTGCGGTCTGGTGGATCCCCCGGCGCTCCGCCCCCACCCCATCGGCGGCGGACACGACCACCGCGCCGGTGGCTCCTCCCACGCCCACACCGACGGTGGTCCCCCCGTCGCGCGACAGCGGCGCCACGCGAGTCCCGCCGGACAGTGGGAAGCCGGCACCCTCACCACCGGCGGCGGCCGAACCGGTCGCCCCGCCGCCGGTGGTGAAGCCGGCCCCTGCACGGCCCGACCCGGCGCTGGTCGCCGCGCAGCAGCGGCGGGAGATCCAGGCCTATGCCACGCGGATCGAGCGGTTCCTCGCCGCCGACTGGGCCAACGCGATCATCGAGGACGTGGACCCCGCCGATGTGGCCCGGTTCCGGATGGAGATCCAGCCGAACGGGAGCGTCCCGGTATTCCCCACGGCGTTGACCGAGGGGCGGCTGACGGACCTGGCATCCGACGGGCTGACACTGACGATTGGCGCGCTCCCGGAGTTGCCCTCCAGCTGGGGGAGCCGCCCGCTGACGGTCGAGCTTCGCTACACGACGAAGACCGTCACGGTCATCGGGCCCAGGTAGGCGCGTGCAGACCGCGGCCTGCCCCACCTGCGGCGCCACGGTGCGCGCCGGTATCCAGTTCTGCCAGCAGTGCGGCGCGGATGTACGCGCCGCCCAGGAGGCGGCCGATACCCTGGACGTCGTGCCCCCGCCGCTCCGGCAGGGTGACCTGATGGATCTGCTCAGCCAGGCGACCCAGGGGGAGTTCCTCATCCACGGCGAGCTGGGCCGCGGCGGCATGGCGACCGTCTTCCTGGCGGACGATCTCGCGCTCGACCGGAAGGTCGCGATCAAGGTCATGGCGAAGGCCGTGCTCACCGGCGCGGACGTCGCGGAACGGTTCAAGCGCGAGGCCCGGACCGTGGGGGGGCTCAGCCACCCGCACGTGATCCCGATCTACGCGGTGCGCGAGACGGCGCATCTCCTGTTCTTCGTGATGAAGTACGTGGAAGGCCGCGGCCTCGACCAGATCCTGAAGGAGTTCGGCCCGCTCCCCATCAAGATGGTGCAGGCGATCGTGAGCCAGGTGGGGAGCGCGCTCCAGCATGCCCACCGCCGGGGCATCGTGCACCGCGATGTGAAGCCGGGCAACATCATGCTCGACGACGATGGCTGGGCGGTGGTGACCGACTTCGGGATCGCCAAGGTGGCCCAGCAGGTGGAACTCACCAAGACCGGCTCCACGGTGGGCACCCCGTACTACATGAGCCCGGAGCAGTGCAGCGGGACGTCGGTGACGCCGGCGTCGGACCAGTACTCCCTGGGCATCGTCGCCTACGAGATGCTCACCGGCCGGGTCCCGTTCCGGGGCGCCTCCATCATGGACATCATGCGTGGCCACTTCATGGAGGCCCCGCCGCCGATCGGCGAGTTCCGCCGCGACTGTCCCGGGAGCCTCGCCGGGATCGTGATGCGCATGCTGGCGAAGGAAGCGGAGGAGCGCTTCCCCAGCATCGACGACATGATCACCGCCATCGATCTCGCGCCCCTCGCCGCCGATGACCCGACCCGGACGCAGATGGTCGAGCTTGCGCGGAGCGGTTCGCGCTCCCGGCCCTCCATCCCCGCGGTCCGCCCGCCGCTGCCCCGCCCTCGGACCACCACCGCCCTGCAGAACGCGCGCGTGCCGGCCCGCCCCCGCCCCGTCTCGGGGGCGACGCCCTCGCCGCGGCCGACCTGGAATGCCGTCCTGCTCGGGATCGGTGCGCTGGCGTTCGTGGGCGTGGGATGGGGTCTCTCCCTGCTGCTGGTGCATCCCGCCGACCGGTCGCCTCCGGACGGGTCGGTGGCGGAGGCTTCCCGGCGGGACCAGCCCGCGCCGGCGAACGGACCGGGGGCGCTGGGCGCGCGGCCCACGGTCGATTCCGCGAAGCCGCCGCCGCTACCGGCGGTCGTCGACTCACCGGCGCTCCGCGCCGGGGCGCCGCCGGAGACGAGCGCGACCGCGGCGGCGCCGGTCGCGCATGCCGTGAGACCGGCGAGCACCCCGCGCAAGACGCCCGCCAGCGTACCGGCCCCCGAGCCCGAAGGGGACCCGGGTGAGCTGATCGCCCGGATGCGAGAGCGCGCCAGCGCCCAGAACGCCGCGCCCCCTCGGGCACCGGCACCCGCGGCGACCACCCGGCCGGAGCCGGCGGTCCCGCCGGTCGCGTGGATCAGGATCTCGACCAAGAGCCCCAACGCCCGCCTGTACATCAGCGGTCAGGAATACCCGCTGGGCGACGCCCTGCAGGAATTCCAGGTGCGCCCGGGAATCATCCAACTCCGGATCATCGCCGACGGCTGCGACCCGGAAGACAAGGTCGACACACTCAGGCCGGGTCAGCACAAGACCATCGGTCGGTTCAACGCCCGGTGCCCGTGACGGAACCCACTCCAGGAGTCCGCATGTCCCTCAGACGTCTCGTCGTCATCGCGCTGCTCCTCGTGTCTGCACGCCTGGAGGCCCAGGAGGCGGTGGCCAGCCAGTTGATCGAGCGGGCCAAGGCGGCCTACAACGCGCTGAATCATCCCCTGGCCGACTCGCTCACCCGGTCCATTCTCGCGATGCCGGAGCTCTCGACCCGGCAGCGGGTACTCGCGCTGCAGATTCGCGCGGCGGCGCTCTACCCCGACCCGCAGGACGGGGCTGTCCGGGATCGCGCCGGCGCGGTGCAGGCGCTGCAGGAGTTCGTGAAGCTCACGTTCGACCAGCGCATTGCGCGCGAGTTCACCTGGCCCGGGCTCGACACGCTCCTGACGCAGGCCCGCGCCGCCACCTTCGCGGCCCGCGCCTTCCCCGACCGCGAGTATGTCCTCGAGGGCGCCGACGGCAGCGCGAAGATCGTGGTCCGGTCGACCCGCAAGGCACTGTTCCGGCTGGCCTACCTCTCGCCGGCTGGCGAGACGATCGCACTCGACTCCATCGGCCCTGACACCGCCGGCAGCCTGACCATCCACGCATTGGCCGATACCGCGCCGCTGTTGCCGGCGGGACCGGGGGAGATGCAGGTGACCGCCACGGACGTCCTGTCCGAGGAGAGCGTGATGCAGCGCTTCCCCGTCCGGGTGAAGTCACCGTCGATGGGACTGGTGAGTGAACCGCCGGCGCTGTCCGCGGCGTCGTTCAAGCCCGAGCGGAAGAAGCCCTCCCGCGTGAAGGGGATCGTGTTCGGCATCCTCGTCGGCGGGGCAACCATCGCCTTGAGCACGGCCGCCCGCGGGCCGGAGGGTCTCAAGGACGCGTTCGATCCCGACAGCCGCGCCACCGCGGTCGGGATCGGGCTCGCCGTCGGGGTCATCGCGGCGGGGTTCCTCGACCCGGGGCAGCGGATTCCCGAGAACATCAAGGCGAACGAGGAGATTCGCGCCCGCTGGAGCCTGGATGTGCAGGCGGTCCGGATGCAGAACGAGCGGCTGCGTGCCAGCTACCGCCAGACGATCACCTTCGAGTCCGAGGCTCCCTGACCATGCGCCGATTCCCGGTGTGCCTGATCTTCCTGGCGTGGGTGGCGCCGCTCGCGGCGCAGACCCCGAAGTTCGAACTCCTGCTGGGCGGGCTCCTGCTGGATACGCGGGAGAATCGCCTGATCGGCAAGGGGGCCGCGGCGGTGACCGGCAAGGGTGAAGGGCGCCTCGCCGGAGGTGAACTCCTCCTCCGCGCGTCTGGAATCGGCCTCGGCGGCCGCTACCTCGTCGGGGACATGGACTCGTCCCGGGGCGCCTTCGCCCCCGGGCGGCAACATATCGCCGACGCGCGCCTCATCTTCGGCCCGCAGGCATTCGGCATCGAACTGGGCGGCATGTACCGGCGGATCGACGCCGACAGCACCGAGCGTCAGTGGTTCTACGGCCGTGTGGGAGCGCGGTCGACCCTCTTCATCGGGGCCAGTGGGGTCGCCGTCACCTTCGCCGGTGCGTACTACCCCTACATCTACGAGGACACGAAGGAGAGTGGGGGAAAGGGATGGGAAGGGGAGACCGCTGTCCGGTACGCACGACGCGGCATCCCGCTCTTCATACAGGTCGGGTATCGCTACCAGACCTTCCAGCCGGACACCAAGAACCGGAGCCCGCACATCGAGACCAGCGGGATCACGCTCGAGGCGGGGATTCGACTGGGTAAGTGACCGGCGCGCCCCGCGCGCTCGCATAGTTCGGCAGCGTGATGTCATCCCGCAGGTCCCGACCGACGAGCCAGTCCGCCAGCGCCGGGATCCGCAGCAGCCGGGTGACGAGATTGCGGAACTCGACCCCGATGGCGGTCTTCGGTGCGAAGGCCGAGGCGAATTTCCGCGCCGACTCCTGCTTCTTCTGGAGGAAGGGGCGCAGCAACGCCTGGTAGCGGGCAAAGGCGATGGTGTGATCGCCGGCGGCACGGCCGAGTTCGCCGGCCAGCACGTAGGCTTCCGCCATCGCCAGCCCCGATCCCTCGCCCGCCATGAGGGAGACGCAGGCCGCCGCGTCGCCCAGCAGCGCCACCCGGCCGCGGCACCACTCGGGCATCCGGATCTGGCTCACCCGGTCGAAGTAGATGTCCTCCGCCCCGTCCAGCGCGTCGAACACCGGCCCGGCCTCCCTGCCGAGGCCCCGGTAGACCCGGGCCAGCGCGGCGCGGCGTTCACCGTCGCCCTCGGGATGGGAGTCGCCCAGGCACTCGTCACGGAACACAAAGAGGAGGAGGGTGCGGTCGTCCCGCATCGCAAAACGGGAGAGCTGCCGGCCGGGTGCGGAATAGCTGACATACACGAGCTCGTCCCGCGGCCGGTAGCCCCGGACCTCGGCGGCGGCGACGTGGTAGCCCAGCGGAACCTCGAACCGTGACTGGGGACCGAAGACCAGCCGGCGTACCGCGGAATGAAGCCCATCGGCGCCGACGACCAGGTCGACCTCGCGAGTCCCGCCCCTCGCCAGCTCGATGCGGACCGCGGTGCCGGTGTCGTGAATGCCGGAGATGGAATTGTCGAACAGCCGCTCCACCGCCGGATCCAGCGCCTGGTAGATGGCGGCGCCGAGGTCGGAGCGCCGGAGGCTGGTGAACCGTCCCCCGGTGAGCCGGGTGAAAACCTCGGTGCTGAACCCGCTCGCCCGCCGGCCGTCGCGATCGAGAAAGCGGACCTCCCGCACCTGGTACCCCAGCTCCTTCACCCGGGGCAGGATGCCCATTCGCTCGGCCAGCTCGTAGCCGAGGCCCCAGAAGTCGATGATGTAGCCGCCGGTGCGGAGGCGGGGCGCCTCCTCCAGCAGCAGCACGTCGTGTCCGTCACGGTGGAGCCACCAGGCCAGTGCCGGGCCGGCGATGCCCATCCCGTTGATCGCGATTCGCATGGTTCGCCACACCTCGTTGACCCGGACCGAGCGCCGGCCCGTCGCCTCTAATATGAGGCAGATCCCCGAGGCCCGCGCTCGGCGTCCGCCTCACCAGGGCGCGCGACCCAGATCCCGCCACCGTCACCCTGCAGCACTACCACTGTCTCGGCAGGTCCGCATCCCCCGTCAGGAGGAATCGTCCGCCGGAGCTCCGCGATCAGGGCGTGATCGAGATGCAGCTCCCGCGGGATCAGACGGATCACCGAGGCACGCAGGATCCCCGGCACACTGGGCGGCTTCGGACCGCCGTGGTCGTGCGCGCCGCTCCCGGCCTTCGGCTCGGGGAAGTGCTCCACGAATCCGACGATGCCCCGCACCAGGATCGAGGTGGAATCGGGCGCGAGCAGTTGCCGTCGGGGGGCGACCTCGATCGCCTGGAACCGATGGAGCGAGTCGCCGCTCTGGCGCAGCCTGACCCACGCGGGGCGCTGTCGGGGAGCCCAGGGCTCGTCGTAGGCTCGGCGTTGCCCGGTCTTTCCCGCGACCCGGGCCGGGAACCCCAGCGCGCGCAGCCCCGCCGAATCGAGCCCCAGGGTGGTGCCGGCGGAATCGGGAGCGAGGGTGAGGAGGAGCGCCGGGGGCCGGCTGCGATCGTGCTCTCCGCCGACGAGGAGATCGGAGCAGACGGTGACGGACGCGGGGGTCGCGGGCCGGCCACGCTCGCGGAGCGCGAGCGCCAGCACGAAGGCGTTCGCGGCGAGGACGAGGGCGACGGGAGCGATGAGCCGCTTCATGCCGGGGCCCGCGGCGTCATGCGAAGGCGCCGGAGGACCAGCAGCACCAGCAGTGCGACCGCCCCCACCAGCAGGTAGAAGAGCCACTGCGGGATCCAGTCCCAGAACCAGTCCACCAGCCGGAGCAGGAGGAAGAGCACCGCGCCTCCGGTCGCGACCCACATCACGACCCGCTGGTCCCGCCGGATGCCCCAGGTGATGAGCCCGCCCAGCACGATCGCCCCGACCCAGCGGTAGATGAACTCCAGACGGTGCTGTGGCA
>DASZPT010000252.1:0-14328 GCA_035549935.1 Gemmatimonadales bacterium | reverse complement strand
GTCCAGCCGGATGAGGAGGTCGTAGAGCGCAACGATCTGGGGCCAGTCGGTCTCCGACGCCGTCGCGGCCTCCGCGTGGAGCGCCGCGATCGCGGCCTGCAGCGCGTAGCGACCGGTGCGTCCCGAGGAGAGCGCATGCTCCACCAGCGCGGTGCCTTCCCGGATCAGGTCGCGGTTCCACCGCCGGCGGTCCTGCGCCTCGAGCAGTACCAGCTCGCCATCGTCGGTGGTGCGCGCCGGGCGACGCGCCTCGGTGAGGAGCATCAGGGCGAGCAGTCCCTCCGCCTCCGGCTCCGGCAGCAGCTCCAGGAGGAGGCGCCCCAGCCGGATCGCCTCCGCCGACAGGTCTGTCCGTGTGAGTGTTGCGCCCGCCGAGGCGGAGTACCCCTCGTTGAAGACGAGATAGATCACCTGCAGCACCGCATCGAGCCGTTCGGCCAGCTCGTGCGGCTCCGGCACCTGGTAGGGGATGCCGGCGTCGCGGATCTTCCCCTTGGCGCGGACGATCCGCTGGGCCAGCGTGGGGGGCGACGTGAGGAAGGCGCGGGCGATTTCCTCGGTGGTGAGCCCGCAGACCTCCCGCAGCGTCAGCGCGACCTGCGCCTCCCGCTGCAGCGCGGGATGACAGCAGGTGAAGATGAGGCGGAGCCGGTCGTCCTCGACCCCCGGCGGCTCGTCCTTCGGCAGCGCCTGGTCCTGCAGCTGCTCCGCGATCCGGCCGAGCGCGGCGTCGAACCGGGCCCGGCGCCGGAGCGCGTCGATCGCCTTGAAGCGCCCCGCCGAAATGAGCCAGGCCCGGGGATTCGCGGGGACACCGCCCGCCGGCCACTGTTCGATGGCCGTGGCAAAGGCGTCGTGCAGGGCCTCCTCGGCGAGATCGAAATCCCCGAGGAGGCGAATGAGGGTCGCCAGGACCCGGCGCGACTCGTGGCGATACAGCGCCTCGACCTGCGCCCGGATCGTGCCGGGGCCCTGGTCTCCCACGGTGCTCACATGTTCATCTCCCACACCGGCCGGACCTCCACGCTGCCATACCGGGCGGACGGAATCCGGGACGCGATCTGGATCGCGTCGTTCAGGTCACGCGCCTCGATCATGTAGAAACCGCCCAGCTGTTCCTTGGTTTCCGCAAACGGCCCGTCGGTGGCCGAGACCTTGCCGTCGCGGACCCGTACCGTCGTCGCGGTCTGCACCGGGCGAAGGCGCTCCCCCGCAAGCCACTGGCCGCTCTTGCGGATCCCCTCGGTGAACGAGCGGAACTCCTCCATGAACTTCTGCAGCTCCGGGGCGGGCATGGCGGCCACGACGCTCTCGACGCCGTAGATCAGGCACAGGTACTTCATCGGAATCCTCCAGCGGAAGTGGAATCAGCTCGGGACGACAGGTAGTCGTCTGGAGGACGCCGATTTCGACAACGCCCCCGGGACCGGGGAAGGGCCGGGGCGCCTCGCCCGGGTGGCATGGCTCACCGCCGGCCATAGTGGGGCGCGAGACCCGGGGTCGCAAGACCGGGCTTCCCCGCGGTCGCCGCAGAGGACTATGTTCCGGCAGCCTCCGCCCACCCTCAGCACACTCTTCCCATGCTTCTGCTGCTCGACGACGCCTCGGCCGCAGCCCAGCACGCCGACCCGGTTGCCGCGGTGGTGCTTTTTCTCGCCGTCATCCTGGTCGCGGCCAAGCTGGGCGGCGACCTCGCCATCCGGCTGGGCCAGCCCGCGGTCCTCGGCGAACTCACGGTGGGGATCCTGATCGGGAACTTGCCGCTCCTCGGGGTCCACCTCTTCGAGCCGATCCGGCACGACGCCTCGATCGACATGCTCTCCCGGCTCGGCGTGATCCTCCTGCTCTTCGAAGTCGGGCTGGAATCGACGGTAGCGCAGATGCTCCGGGTGGGCTGGTCCTCCCTGCTGGTGGCGTGCATCGGCGTGATCTTCCCCTTCGTCCTCGGGTGGGGGATCAGCGCCTGGCTGCTTCCCGCCGAGAGCGAATACGTGCACGCCTTCATCGGCGCGACCCTCACCGCCACCAGCGTGGGAATCACCGCGCGGGTGCTGCAGGACCTCGGGAAATCCCAGACCGGCGAATCCCGGATCATCCTCGGCGCCGCGGTCATCGACGACGTCCTCGGCCTCCTCATCCTGGCCATCGTGGCCGGAGTCATCAGCGCGGCCGACCGAGGCGTGGAGCCCTCCTACGGGGCGCTCGGACTCATATTGCTCAAGGCGATCCTGTTCCTGGTGGGCGCACTCTTCCTCGGCAGAATCATCTCGCCCCGCCTCTTCAACCTGGCCTGCCGGCTCCGGGCCCGCGGGGTCCTCCTCGCCACCGGCCTCGCGTTCTGTTTCCTCCTCGCCTACCTCGCGGCCGCGGTCGGGCTTGCCCCGATCGTGGGCGCCTTCAGCGCGGGACTGATTCTCGAGGACGTGCACTACAAGGAGCTCCAGGACCAGGAGCAGCATTCGCTCGAGGAACTGGTCCATCCCATCACGTCGTTCCTGGTGCCGGTCTTCTTCGTGCTGATGGGGATGCGGACCGACCTCGCCTCCTTCCTCCAGCCAGGCGTGCTCGGGCTCGCCGCCGCGATCACCGTCGTCGCGGTCCTCGGCAAGCAGTTCGCGGGCCTCGGCGTGGTGACACGCGGTGTCGACCGGATCACGGTCGGCATCGGCATGATCCCGCGGGGCGAGGTCGGCCTGATCTTCGCCAATATCGGGCTCACCCTGACAGTGGCTGGCGAGAAGATCGTCACCAACTCCACCTTCTCGGCGGTCGTGGTCATGGTCGTCCTCACCACCCTGGTCACTCCTCCCGCCCTCCGGTGGCGCTTCGGGCAACTGGCCAAGAAGCCGGGAAACTCGCCCTGAGCCTCGCCTGACCGGTCCCGGGGACGCGCTCCCGGGACCGGTCCCCAACCTCCTCTCCTACAGTGACTTGCACCCCCTGCCGATAGTCGGGCAGGGGGCCTCCGTCCGCGGCCTCTGGTTTGCACCGGAAGTTGACAGATCCACCCGTCAGAGGGACCGCCGTGCATCCAAACCTGACCATCTCATCCCGGCCCGGCCTGCTGGCGCTGCTCCTCCTCGGAGCCTGCGCCAAGTCCCAGCCGATGCCCGCCGTCGTACCGGTGCGGGATACTGTGACCACCCTGGTCCGGGTGGTCGATACGGTGAAGGTCCGCGACCCTGACCTGGAACAGCAGGTGAACCGCCTCGAGATGCAGCTGCTGGGGAAGGATGCCCAGATGGAGGAACTGCAGGCCCGGCTCGAGGACGCCCGCCGCGAGGTGGTGCGCACCATGGCCAAGCTCCGGACGGTGGCGACCCGCGCGGAGGCTGCCTCCGCCATGGCCGAGGCGGAACTCGCGGTCCAGTCGCTCCGGAACGTCAGGGGGTCGCAGGGCGCCCCCGAGCTGGCCCAGGGCGCCGATCTTCTCAAGCAGAGTACCGACGTCTTCAACCGGCAGAACTTTGGCGGGGCACTCTACCTCGCGACCCAGGCCAAGGACATGGCGCGTGCGGGAAAGACCCGGCTCGCCGCCGGCGAGGGGACGCGGAACGGCGAGGTACTCTTCGCGGCGCCGGTCTCCCTCGTCACCACCTCGCGGGGCAACCTGCGGGAGGGCCCCGGCACCAGGTTCACGGTGCTGCTCACCCTCGACAGCGGGTCGGGGCTGACCGGCTTCAGCTATGTCGATGACTGGGTGCGGGTGCGCGACCAGAGCGGCCGCAATGGGTGGGTCTACTCCAACATCGTGAGCCGTCGCGACAACTGACGCTCAGGGCGACCTGGACGGCGGGGCCGTGGCCTGCACCACCCGGTCACGGCCCTCTTTCTTGGCCTGGTAGAGCGCCAGGTCCGCGCTCATGACGAGCGCTTCGGCACTCTTCCCATCCTCGGGGTAGGTGGCCGCTCCCACGCTCACGGTGATCCGGCCCCCGTCGAACACCTCCGAGGCGAGGCGGGCGCGGACCCGGTCCGCCACCTCGAGCGCCCCCGGCATGCCCGTCTCCGCGAGCACCAGCAGGAACTCCTCGCCGCCGTAGCGGCCCGCCACGTCGACCGTCCTGATGGACTCCTGGAGAATCGTCGCCACGCGGCTCAGCACCGCGTCGCCGGCGGGGTGGCCCCAGGCGTCGTTGAACTGCTTGAAGTGATCGACGTCCACCATCAGCAGTGAACAGGGCTTCTCCTCCCGCGTGGCGCGCGCCACCTCCGCGCCCAGCGCTTCCATCAGCCGCCGGCGGTTGAACAGGCCGGTGAGGCCGTCGGTGTTGGAGAGACGCTCGAGCTCCACCCGGCTCTCGCGGAGCCGGCGGACCATGTCATTGAAGACTTCGGTGAGATAGGCGACCTCGTCGCTGCCGGTGACCGGCAGGTGCACGTCCAGGTCTCCCCCTGCCACCTTCGCCGCCCCGTTGCGGAGTCGCTCGACCGGTCGCACCAGGACCAGCGAGAACAGGTAGGCCAGTCCGCCGACCACGAGGAGCAGGCTCAGCACCGTCAGGATCGTGACGTTCCGGAGACGGTTCACCTGCTGGAATGCCTCCGCCACCGGCAGGAAGGCCACCGTGGCCGCCTCGAGCCTCGGGACCTGCTGCAGCGTGCCGACGGCCTGCTGGCCCTGGTGGTCCTGGAACTCGACGGGGTTGCCGAGCCGCTCCGAGAGCGTCTGGTTCGCCACCTCGGAGAGGCTGTCCTGCATCAGGGCGGCGCTGTTCTCGCGCGAGCTGACGATGAACCGACCTGCCACGGTCACGAGGGCAACCTGCCCCGAGTCCCCCGGCGCGAAGCGGCGGAGAATGGTCGCGACCTGGTCCAGCATCACCCGGCCGGCGATCGCCCCGATCCCGACGTCGTTCCGCGTCACCGGCACCGCCACGGTGACGAGGGCCTTGCCGACTGTCTCGTCCCAGAAGGCGTCCCCGAACACCGGGCGGTCGGATCCCATGTCGCGGAGCCAGCCGGTGGGAAGCCGGGGGGTGGAGGGGGTCGCGCTGCTGCTCGCGACCACGACACCCTGACGATTGATCGCCTGGATCTCCTCGAAGTCGGTGGACCGCACCTTGACCGACTTGAGGTAGTCGGTGAGCCGCCGGGCGGCGGGATTCCCCCCCGAGCTCCTGGCCGGGCCGAGGCGGTCGACGCTCTCGGTCACCTCGTAGGAATTGGCGAAGACCCGCAGGTCGAGGACCCGCTCCTTGAAGAAGAGGTCCACCTCGCGCGCGCTCTGAAAACTGGCCACGCCCAGCTGGTCGGTGGTCTTCTCGGTCAGCGCCCGGTAGCTCTCGGCGTAGGAAATGGTGCCGGTTATGATCGACGGGATGATGGTGGCCAGCACGCCGAAGGCCAGAATCCTCCGGCGGATCGTCGGAAGCCCGAGCAGCCGCAGGCGGTCGGAAATGGCGCGCTCGAGATCGGACACGAGGGAGTGGGGTCGGGAGTTCGGGGTCGGGTGCCCGGATACCCTCAGGAAGATCATCAGGCGGGGGGACGGCGCAAAGGGCGGGCGCGCTACCGGGAAAAGCGCGAGCCGGAGAAGGTCACCCCTCTCCGGCTCGCCCGGCGTTTCCCGACCCGGTCGGCTTACGCGGCCAGTTCCCGCAGCGCGTCGCCGTGCTGCTCGCGAAGCGTCTTGAGCGCCCGGTCGCGCAGCTGGCGGACCCGCTCGCGGGTGACCCCCAGCATCCGGCCGATCTGCTCCAGCGTGCGGGGCTCGTCGTCATCCAGCCCGAAGTAGAGGCGGATGACCCGGGCATCGCGGGGCGGAAGCTGGTTGAGCGCGGCGTACAGCTCCTCGGTCCGGTTGTTGTCGAGCGTGGTGGCGTCGGTGCCTTCCTCCGACAGCGCCATGAACCGCTCGATCCGCTCGGTGCTGTCTCCCTCGCGCACCGGCCGGTCCAGCCGCACCGGCTCGAACTGCAGCGCCGCCAGCGACTGCACCGTCTCGGTGGTGAGACCGGTGGCCTTCACCAGCTCCTCCAGCGTCGGCATCCGCCCCAGCCGCTCCTTGAGCGCGGTGGTGGTGCGGGCCAGCCGGTTGGCGTCGGCCGTCCGGTTGAGCGGGAGGCGCACGGTGCGCCCGTGGCGGGCGATCGCCGCCTGGATCGCCTGGCGGACCCACCACACCGCGTACGAGATGAACTTGACCCCCCGCTCCGGATCGAACTTCCGGGCGGCGGTCAGCAGGCCCAGGTTCCCCTCGCCGATGAGGTCCATGAGCGGCACGCCACGGTTCTGGTACTGCTTGGCCACCGAGACCACGAACCGCACGTTGCGCCGCGCCAGTTCCTCCTGCGCGCGCTTGTCCCCCTTGAAGGCGCGCTTCCCGAGCGCCTTCTCCTCCTCGATCTTGAGGAGGGGGATCTTGCTGATGTCCTTCAAGTACAGATCAAGGCTTTCCTGCCCGTCATCCCACTCACGCGCGATCTGCGCGGGCTTGGTGCGACGACGGCCGGTCGCCTGCTTCTTGACCTTCATGTGTATGCTCCCCGAGCCAAAGGGTCCCATGTCCCCGAACAAAGAACGAAAATAATAGAACGGCCGTTCCAGATCAACTCCCCGAACCTTTCTGGATGCCTGAGCTACCCGAAGCGTGGCACCGGGGTTCCGGGGAGGGCCTTCGAGCCCCACCTTTCGCATCCGTCGCAACTCGTCCAAACCCTTGGCAGGCCATGCGATCCCTCGATCCGGTCCTTTCTCCCCGATCCATCGCCGTCATCGGCGCCTCCCGCTCCCCCGCCACCATCGGCCATCAGATCCTCACCAATCTGGTGCGTTACGGGTTCACCGGCGCCGTCTTCCCCGTCAACCCGAACGCCTCCGCGATCTACGCCATGAAGGCCTGGCCGGATGTCGCCGCGATCCCCGACCCGGTGGATCTGGCGATCGTCTGCGTTCCCAGGCAGCTGGTCCTGGAGGTGGCCGACGCCTGCGGCCGGAAGGGGGTCCGTGGTCTCTGCGTGATCAGCGCCGGGTTCCGCGAGGTCGGCGAGGAGGGCGAGGCCCAGGAGCGAACGCTGGTCGACATGGTTCGCCGGTATGGCATGCGGCTGGTGGGGCCCAATTGCATGGGCGTGCTCAACGCCGATCCGGCGGTCTCGATGAACGGTACCTTCGCGCCGAACATGCCGCCGTTCGGGCGGGCGGGGTTCGTGAGCCAGTCGGGGGCGATGGGCCTTTCGGTCCTGGACTACGCCCGGGAGTACGGGATCGGGATCGCGCAGTTCGTGAGCATGGGGAACAAGCCGGATGTGAGCGGCAACGACCTGCTGCTCCACTGGGAGGACGACCCCGCCATCGGCGTCATCCTCATGTACGTGGAGAATTTCGGGAACCCGCGCCGCTTCCTCGAGATCGCCTCACGGGTCACCCGCAAGAAGCCGATCGTGGTGGTGAAGTCGGGGCGCTCGCGGGTCGGGGCGAAGGCGGCCGCCTCGCATACCGGCGCGCTCGCGGCGAGCGATACCGCGATCGGCGCCCTCCTGGCCCAGGCCGGTGTGATCCGGGCGGGGTCGGTGGAGGAGCTGTTCGACTACGCCATGGCCTTCTCGGGGCCGCCGCTCCCCCGCTCTCGTCGCACCGCGGTCGTGACCAACTCGGGGGGACCCGGGATCCTGGTGGCGGACGCCCTCGATGCCAACGGCCTCGAGCTGACCGAGCTCTCGCCCGGGACAGTGGCGGCCCTCAAGCCGATCTTCCCGCCCGAGGCGAGTGTCGCCAACCCGCTCGACATGATCGCCTCGGCCACCCCACCCAAGTACCGGGCGGCGCTCGAAGGACTCCTCGGCGACCCGCGGGTCGATGCCGCGCTCGCCATCTTCGTGCCGCCGCTCGGAGTCCGGCAGGAGGACGTGGCGGAGGCGATCGTCAAGGCGAAGGAGCGGTATCCCGGGAAGACGGTGCTGGCGGTGCTCATGGGCCGGGAAGGGCTGCCTGAGGGGCGCGCCGAACTGCACCCCGTGGGGATCCCGGCGTTCATCTTCCCGGAGTCGGCGGCGCGGGCCCTGGCCGCGCTCAACCGCTACCGCGAGTGGCGCGAACGTCCGCTGCCGGTGGACGAGCCACTCGCGATCGACCGGCCCCGCGCGGCGGAGCTCATCGCGCGGGCGCGGGCGGCGGGCCAGCAGCGGCTCGACGAGGTCGCCGCGCTGTCCCTGCTCGAGGCCTACGGGATTCCCACCGCGGGCGCGGCGCTCGCCACCTCGGCGGACGAGGCAGTCACCCTGGCGGAACGGCTCGGCTACCCCGTCGTTCTCAAGATCGTGGCGCCCTCCATCGTGCATAAGACCGACATCGGTGGCGTGGAGGTGGGCGTCTCCAGCGCGGACGAGGTCCGGCGGGTCTTCACCCGGATCATGGAGGCGGGGAAGCGCGCCGCGGCCGGCGGGGTGGTGAGCGGCATCCTGGTGCAGGCGATGGTGAGGAGCAGCCGGGAACTCATCGTCGGCATGCTCCGCGATCCGTCGGTGGGGCCCCTCGTGATGTTCGGCGTGGGCGGCGTCCTGGTGGAGGCGCTGGGTGACGTGGTCTTCCGGCTCGCTCCACTCTCGCGCAGCGATGCGCGCGACATGCTCACGGGGATCCGGAGCGTGCGACTCCTCGAGGGGGTCCGGGGCGAGCCGCCAGCCAGCCTGGGCGCGCTCGAGGAGGTGTTGATCCGGACCTCGCGTCTCGCCGCCGATTTCCCCGAGATCCGGGAGCTCGATCTCAATCCCGTCGTGCCGGTCGGTGACCGGGTGATGGTGCTCGACGGCCGGGTGATGCTCGAGGGACAAGAACTCCTCACGCCTCGCTCCTGACTCCTTACTCCCCTCGGCGTACTCCTTATCCCATGACACGCCCTCTCGACTACATCCACGATCCCCGCCTCAACAAGGGCACGGCGTTCACGGACGCGGAGCGGGAGGTGCTGGGGCTCCGGGGCCTGCTCCCGCCGCGGGTGGTGAAGCCGGAGGAGCAGGAGGCCCGGGTCCTCGAGAACTTCCGGCGGAAATCCACCCCGCTCGAGCAGTACATCTACCTGATCAGCCTGCAGGACCGGAACGAGCACCTCTTCTACCGGGTGGTGATGGAGCACATCGAGGAGATGATGCCCATCATCTATACGCCGACGGTGGGCGAGGCCTGCCGCCAGTTCGGGCACATCTTCCGGCGCCCCCGCGGACTCTATCTCGCGCCCGAGGACCGCGGGCGGGTGCGGGAGATCCTGCGCCACTGGCCGGAGGCGGAGGTGGGGATCATCGTCGTGACGGACGGCGAGCGGATCCTGGGGCTCGGCGACCTCGGCGCGAACGGGATGGGGATCCCCATCGGCAAGCTCTCGCTCTACACCGCCTGCGCCGGGGTGGAGCCGTCGCTCTGCCTGCCGCTGACACTCGATACCGGCACCGAGCGGGAGGAGCTGCGGAACGATCCGCTGTATCTCGGCCGGCCGGTGCCGCGCACCCGGGGCGGGGTGTACGACGAACTGGTCGAGGAGATGGTGATGGGGGTGCAGGAGGTGTTTCCCGGTGCGCTCATCCAGTTCGAGGACTTCGCGACCGACAACGCCCTGACCCTGCTCGAGCGCTATCGCGACCGGGTCTGCTGCTTCAACGACGACATCCAGGGGACCGCCGCCGTGACGCTGGCGGGGCTCTTCTCGGCGACCCGGATCACCGGGCAGTCCCTCGCGGGCCTGCGGGTGATGTTCCTCGGCGCGGGCTCGGCCGCCATGGGGATCGCGGGCCTCCTGGTCGCCGCCAAGATGCGCGAGGGGTTGAGCCGGGCCGCGGCGGAAGCGGAGATCGCGCTGGTGGACAAGCGCGGGCTGGTGACGGCGGGCGATGCCGACCTCACCCGCTACAAGCGTCCCTACGCCCACGCGATGCCGCCACAGCCGGACCTGGAGCGCGCGGTGGAGGCCTTCGCCCCGCAGGCGCTGATCGGCGTTTCCGGCTTCGCGTCGGGGTTCACCGAGCCGGTCATCAGGGCGATGTGCCGCCTGAATCCCCGCCCGATCATCTTCCCGCTCTCGAACCCGACCAGCCACTCGGAATGCACGGCGGAGGAGGCGTACACCTGGTCGCGCGGGCGGGCGGTCTTCGCGAGCGGCAGCCCCTTCGCGCCGGTCACGGTGGACGGCAAACGGTTCACGCCCAGCCAGTCGAACAACGCCTACATCTTTCCGGGCGTGGGCCTCGGGGTCATCCTGAGCCGGGCGTCCCGGGTCACCGACTCGATGTTCTTCGCGGCGGCCCGCGCCCTCGCGGGCCTGGTCACCGAGCAGGACCTCAGCGCCGGGCGGCTCTTCCCCCCGCTGTCGGATATCCGGCGGGTCTCCGCGACCATCGCGGTGCAGGTGATGCGGGTGGCGTGGCAGGAGCAGCTTGCGCGCCGGCCGCTCCCCACCGGCCTGGAGCAGCTGGTCAGTGAGAACATGTACGACGCCCGCTATCCCGAGTACCGCTGACCCGGCCGGTCCTGCCATATTTCCCGCTCGTTCATCGCATTCTCTCCCCGGAGTCCTATGCGATCACCCGGCGAAGGCCTCGGCGTGGCCCTCGCGGCGGCAGTGCTGCTCGGGTCCGCGTCTCCCTCACCGGCCCAGGCGCCGCCCCCGCCGCGCTACGTCATCCTGGTCACCTTCGACGGTGTGCGGCCCACCGACTTCTTCGGGGGGATGGACTCCACCGTGGCGGCGTTCGCCGATTCCAGCGGCATCCAGGACTCGGCCCGGACATGGCAGGAATTCTGGCGCCCGACCGTGGCGGCGCGGCGCCGGGCGCTGATGCCGTTCTTCTGGGACAGTCTCGCCCCGCTGGGCATGGTGCTGGGCGATCCCGCGAGCGGCGGTCGCGCGAGTACCGCCAACGAGGAGGGATTCTCGGCCCCCGGCTACCTCGAGATGCTCACCGGTGAGGCGCAACCCACCGTGACCTCCAACGACCCGGTCCGCTATCCCTTCCGGACCGTGCTCCAGTACGCCCGGCACACGCTCCATCTCGGTACGGGGCAGGTGGCGACGTTCGCGAGCTGGGAGAACTTCCGGAGCTACGTCGCGAGCCGGGATGGGGACGTCTTCGTCAACGCGGGGTACGACGGGATCCCGGAGCCGTTCGTCACGCCGGAGCTGGACCGGCTGGTGACGCTCCAGAGCCGGGCGCTTCCGGCGTGGGAGGAGAGCCGGCTCGACGCCTTCACCGGGGAGCTGGCCCTCGAGTACCTCAAGCGGCACCACCCCCGGGTCCTGTTCGTCTCCTTCAACGACACCGACGACTACGCGCATCTCCGCCGGTACGACCGGGTCCTGTCGGCGCTGCATGCGAACGATCTCTTCCTGCGGGACCTGTGGCACGCGGTGCAGGCCAGCCCCCGGTACCGCAATCGCACCACCCTGATCATCACCACCGATCACGGCCGTGGGCGCACCGGCGCGACGTGGCCGCATCACGGCCGCGACACGCCCGGCTCGCGCGAGATCTGGATGGCGATCATCGGGCCGTTCACGCCCAACGGCGGTGGCGCCGGACTCGATGTCACCCAGTCCCAGGTCGCGGCGACGCTGCTCGCCTGCCTCGGGCTCGATCCCGCCGGATTTTCCGGGACCGCGGCGCCGCCGGTTCCCGGAGCCTGTCACCCATGAGCCACATGACCAGAACTGCCCTCTCCACGGCCGCCTTCGCCTGTCTCCTCCTCTCGAGTGCGTGCAACTCCAGCCGCGGTCCGGTGAAGCTCGGGGTCGCGATGTCGCTGGCCGAGGAGGGCATCAAGCCCTCCCGGTACGCGGCGGAACTCGCCGCGAAGGAGATCAACGCGGCGGGCGGGATCGACGGACGCCAGGTCGAACTGGTCATGCGGGACGACTTCGCGAACAGCGATTCGGCGGTGGCGGTCGCCAACGATCTCTACACCAGTGATGTCGTCGCGGTGGTCGGACCGGCCTACTCCTCGATGGCGCTCGCCGCGGCCCCGGTGTACAACGGCGGGCGCCGTCCGCTGGTCCAGGTCTCCCCGTCGGCGTCGTCCCCGCTGGTGAGCACCGCGGGGGAGTACACCTTCCGGCTCTGCCCGAGTGACCTCGCCTACGGGGCGGCGCTGGCGCGCTTCGCCTCGGACCGCGGGTTCCTCCGCGCGGCGGTGATCTACGTGAACGACGCCTATGGCCGCGGCGTGCGTGAGACCTTCGCGGCCCAGTACTCCCGCCTGGGCGGCGAGATCGTGGAGCTGGATCCCTTCCTCGCCGCCACGCCCGATGTGGGGGTCTACCTCGCGCGGATCGCGAAGGAGAAGCGTGCCCAGGCCATCATCCTCGCGGCCAACCAGGCGGAGGGGCTGCGGGTGCTGGCGCAGATCCGCGCGGCCAAGCTCAACCTCCCGGTCCTGGGCGGCGACGGGATGTCCGGCGCCGAGCGGACCGACCCGGGGCTCACCGAGGGGATGTATGTCGCGAGCGGCTATATCGTCGGGAGTCAGAGCCCGGCCAACCAGCGGTTCGTCGCGGCCTACCAGAAGGCGTTCCCCCGCGCCGGCCCGCCGGACCAGGGGGCGGCGGCGTCCTACGACGCGGTGAATCTCCTGGCTCGGGTGATCGCCGAGGCAGGGAGTGACCGCGCGGCGATCCGCAGGGCGCTCGCGCGGGTGGGCACCGCCGATTCGGCCTATCAGGGCGTGGTGGGGCGGATCGCGTTCGATTCGCTGGGTGACGTCCCGGAGCTCAAGGTGCAGATCGGGATCGCCCGGTCGGGGGTTCTGGTCCCAGCGCAGTAGCCGGTCGGGGTGGTCGCCGCGGGAGTGCGGGCTTGCGCGAGGGGTGTGTAGTGTGTAGTATCTACTACACATGGCTCAATCATTCGGCGGATACCTCCGACAGCGCCGGGAAGAGCTTCGCGCCACCGATCCCACCTTCTCGGTGCGACAGGTGGCGAGCCGCGCCGGTCTCGAACCGTCCTACCTGAGCAAGATCGAGCGGGACGAACAGCCGCCCCCCTCCGAGGCCTCGATCCGGGCTCTCGCGGGGGTATTAAAGGACGATCCCGATGTCCTGCTCGCTCTTGCCGGGAAGGTCTCGGCGGACCTGCAGCACATCATTCAGAACCGTCCCCGGCTCTTTGCCGACCTGCTGCGCCAGCTTCGGGACCTCCCCGACCACGCCGTGCTGCGACTGGTCCGGGAGGTCAGGGATGGAAAGTGGTAAGGCTGGGGAGGGGCCCGTGGGCCGGAGATCAAGAGGAGGGAGTCATGATCGAGCTCAAGGACGACACACTGAGGTTCTCGTTTCCGGAGGTCCACCCCCGGGCGTCGCTCACGGTCGCGTTCGAGCGGACCCTGCGGATCCCCGATGACGAGCGGACCTACGATCTCCCGCCCGGGCTGGGGTGCTTCCCTCTCCGCCACGTGGACGACGCCGGCGCCAGGGTCCCGGCCACCTGGCGCGAGCATGGCGGCGTCATGCTCCCGATGTATCAGGCCGAGGCGATGTGGCTCTGTTTCCAGGGCGGAGAGATCTCGGAGCGGCAGACGGAGTATCCCTTCGCGATCCGGGTCGCCGCCGGGAAGATCGATGCGGTCACCGGCAAGAGCTGGGAGCCGGGGCTCACCCGTCGCCCGCAGAATTACATGGTGTACCCCGGCCAGCCGTGGCTCGACGGGTACGTGGTCGCGAAGGGGCTGATCCGGCAGTTCGTGGCGATGCCGCTGGGCGCCGGTTACACCGCCGAGGAACAGCTGTCGGGAAGGCCGGAGCACGGCGGGTTGCAGCTCCAGGTGTACCCGATGAAGCGGGAGGTCTTCGAGCGGCGCTTCCCGGAGGGGCCGATGGAGACCGGCCCCATCCACCGTATCGTGCTCTCCAAGGAGGGGCCCCGGGCCCACGTCGCGTCGGGGATGGTGCTGGGACTCGCGCCCGGTGGGCGCATGAGGCAGCAGATCTTCGCGGACACCTTCGATCTCGCCGACTGGGACCTTTCGCACTCGAGCCGTTGCTTCGTGCACCTCGCGAACTCGCTGGTCTGGCGGGCCATCACCGGCGAAGCCCCGCCGACCGTGCCGCCGACGGCCGCGGAGTACACCCGGGCCGGTCTCCCCTGGTTCGACTACTATGACGATTCGCGCACCCCGGTGCCCGGTTCGGAGGAACTCGCCCGGCTTCTCAGTGTCATGGAGATGGGGGCGCGAAAGGGGGAGGTGCCATTGCCCGAGAACGAGGCCGTGGCCCCCGAGCGGGTGGTCGTCTACCGGGCCGGGAACCGGGTCAGGGAGGGGGCCTTCTAGGCCCCCTGGTTTGACACTACCGGACGGGGCCGTTAGGTTTTTCCCCGTTGTGGCCGCCTGGTTTGGCCCATCCCAGAT
>DASZPT010000251.1:0-3181 GCA_035549935.1 Gemmatimonadales bacterium | reverse complement strand
CATGTTCCGGGCACCGGCCGGCTCAAGCACTTCAAGCTGCTCAACGCCGCCGGCGCCTACTGGCGCGGCGACTCGCGGCGCCAGATGCTGCAGCGGATCTACGGCACGGCGTGGTTCAAGAAGGAGGATCTCGACGCCTATCTCCACCGGCTGGAGGAGGCGCGCAAGCGCGATCACCGGAAGCTCGGGAAGGAACTGGACCTGTTCCTGTTCCATCCCTTCGCCCCGGGCGCGGCCTTCTGGACCGACAAGGGAACCCACCTTTACAACACGCTCAACGGCTTCATGCGGGAGCTGCAGCGGGACGGGTACCAGGAGATCAAGACCCCGCTCCTCTACAGCAAGAGCCTGTGGGAGATCTCGGGGCACTGGGGCAAGTACCGGGAGAACATGTTCCTGGTGCACAACAACGAGACGGGCGAGCAGGACATGTCGCTCAAGCCGATGAATTGCCCGTCGCACTACCTCTATTACGGCTCCCGGAAGCATTCCTACAAGGAAATGCCCATCCGGTTCAGCACCTACGACGTGCTGCACCGCAACGAGGTGAGCGGCGCCCTCTCGGGCCTCACCCGGGTGCGCCAGTTCCAGCAGGACGACTGCCACATCTTCCTCATGGAGTCGCAGATCCCGGAGGAAGTGGCGCGGCTGACGAAGTTCATCCTGGGCTATTACGCCACCTTCGGGCTCACCGCCACGCTCAAGTTCGCCACCCGGCCGGAGCAGCGGATCGGGGACGACGCGATGTGGGACCGGGCCGAGGCGGCGCTGCGCGCGGCCCTCGAGGCGACGGGGCTGCCCTACGAGCTCAAGGCGGGTGACGGCGCCTTCTACGGGCCCAAGGTCGACTTCGACGTGGCCGACTCGATCGGCCGGACCTGGCAGCTGGGCACGATCCAGCTCGACTACGCGGCCCCGGAGCGGTTCGACCTGCTCTATGTCGGCGAGGACAACCACGAGCACCGCCCGGTGGTGATCCACCGCGCCGTGAACGGGTCGTTCGAGCGGTTCATCGCCATCCTGATCGAGCATTTCGCGGGCGCGTTCCCGCTCTGGCTCGCGCCGGAGCAGGTGCGGGTGCTGCCGATCTCGGACCAGCAGGAGGCCGCCGCTCGCGGGGTGACCGACCGGCTCCGCTCGGCCGGGGTCCGGGCGGTGCTCGACGCCGGGAGCCAGACGCTCAACTACCGGATCCGCGAGGGGGAGATGGCCAAGATCCCCTACATGGCGGTGGTGGGCCAGCGGGAAGCGGACGGGGGGACGGTGGCGGTGCGGACCCGCGGGGCGGGGAACAAGCAGGAGGTGCTGCCGGTCGACGAGTTCATCGGGCGGCTCACCCAGGCGATCGCCGGGCGGACGCTGGTACCGTAACGGGGTGGTGACGAGTGTTCATGGCGGGGGGCGGCGACATCGTGCCGTCCCCCGCTCGCGTCTCCTGGCACTGCGGTCAGGGCATCCCACCCATCCGTCCCAGAATCGTCCGATCCCGGAATGAATTGAAGGAGGTCGCCGGGGCCAGCCAACCCGCCACGGTTCCCATCACCGAATCGGTATTCACGAAGTAGTTGAGCTGGCCGAGGGCCTCCTGGTCCTCCAGCAGGGCCTTGTAGGCGGTGCCTTTATCGGCCCGCTCGAGCTTCGGGTAGCTCCGATAGAAGCGGCTCCCACCGCGCTGGCTCAGATAGGCATTCTGCATCTGGGTGGCCACGAATTCCTCGGAATCGTCCCAGTGGGTCATGTTGGGGGCGGCGTTGATCTGCTCGTAGCCCCATCGCCCCATGCGGTAGGCGTGGACCAGTTCGTGAAAGAGGACGTCGTCCCGCCCGATCCAACGCCGGGAGGCATCGTTGAACTCGGTCGGGTTGTAATAGATCCTGATGCCGCCGCCCTCCTTGGGAGCCCCCGGAAACACGAAGGCGCCGCATTCACAGTTGGCTCCGTTCTCCTTGAGCCGGGGGTGAATCGAGTAGCGGACATTCCGGTCCATGGCCCCCAGCACCAGCCGGCCGATCGGTGTCGTGACGATAACGTTCAACGCTTCGATGACGGCCCTCTCGTAGTCCACGGCGTGCGGGGGTGGGTTCGGATCCTCGATGGTCTCGTAGAGGTTCTTGCCGGTGTGCTGCAGCCACCTGAACATGTGCAGATCATCCGCACGCTCGCGTGGGGTGGCAGTCCTGCGGTCCTTCTGGACGATTTCGTCTATCTGGCGCAGGCGGGCGTCCCAGTAGCGGCCGGGGTGGTTCACGTAGATGGGGTACTTGAGGAAGCGGCGCATGGGCTACGGTCGGGGGTCGGGGGTCAGGGGTCGGGGGCTCACTTACTAGAACGGCAAGCCTCTCCGTTCCGCGACAGACCTCACCGTTCCAACGCCGCAAGTCCCCGGGCTCCCGACCCCCGACCCGCGATCCCAGTGCATACCTATGCACCAACTCGTGCCGACTGCCCCCAACCCCTGTCCCCATCTATACTTCCGGCCGTTGAACGGCTCAGGCCGGCAGGCGATCCAGCCGCCGACCCTGACCCCAGACCCCTGACGCAACGTGTCCGACGCCACCACGCCCGTCATCCTCTCCGCCTGCCGGACGCCGATCGGCAAGTACCTCGGCGGCCTGTCGTCCCTGACCGCGCCCCAGCTGGGGGCCCTGGTGATCCGCGAGGCGGTGCGCCGCGCCGGGGTTGACGGGGCGGCGATCGACGAAGTGATCATGGGCCAGGTGGTGCAGGGCGGCTCGGGCCAGGCACCCGCCCGCCAGGCGCTGATCCACGGCGGGGTCCCGGCCTCCGTGCCGGCGCTCACCATCAACAAGGTCTGCGGTTCGGGGCTCAAGGCGACGATGCTCGCGGCCCAGGCGATCAAGGCGGGCGACGCGCAGTGCCTCGTTGCGGGCGGGCAGGAGTCGATGTCGGCGGCGCCGCACTACGTCTACGGCTACCGCACCGGGATCAAGGCCGGCAACCAGACCATGGTCGACGGGATGATCCACGACGGGCTCTGGGACTCGTTCGGCCAGAACCACATGGGGGAGTATGCCGAGTATACCGCGCAGAAGGCGGGGGTGACGCGGGCCGAGCAGGACGAATTCTCGGTCAACAGCCACAAGAAAGCGCTGGCCGCCATGGACGGCGGGAAGTTCGCCGGCGAAATTGTCACGGTGGAGATTCCGGGGAAGGGCGGTGT